>DASWCL010000122.1:0-1792 GCA_036390135.1 Binatia bacterium | reverse complement strand
TGCTCGGCGATAGGAACTCGGCCCTGAAGGAAGCGGAGCGTGCAATCGCACTTAAGCCAAGCGCTGAATATGGAGCGAGCAGCCCTGGCTTGAATGAGAATCTGGCGCTAGTTCGGACGATCATCGGCGAGAACACTGGGGCAATTTCAATTCTCGCGCCCCTCTTGGAAGTGCCCTATTCGAGTGGCAGCTCGCTTTACGGCACGCCTATTACGCCCGCCCTCTTAAGGCTCGATCCGACGTGGGACCCGTTGCGCGCGGATCCCGCGTTTCGAAAACTCTATGAGGAGAAACCGAACTGAATATTCGTAATTTCCTCACTGAGCTGAAGCGGCGCAATGTTTACAAGGTTGCGGTCGCGATCCCGACAATGCATCCTTTTGCGAAGCAAATCGTCGCCTCGCTTGCGCTGAAAGAATGGTCTCGGCATTTCCGGCGCGTTATCTAAGTTGACGCGATGGCCGCCCAAGAACAAACCCGTTTGCAGATCGGGCATGTTTTGTTCATCGACATCGTGGGCTACTCGAAGTCGCTGGTGAACCAGCAAAGCGAGTTACTGCGCGAGCTCAACGGAGTGGTCAGCGGCACGAGGCAGTTCTGCGAGTCCGAAGCGCAACAAAAGCTGATTCGTTTGCCGACGGGAGATGGGATGGCGCTGGTCTTTCGCGACAGCCCTGAAGCGCCGGCGCAATGCGCCTTGGAAATCGCCCGGGCCCTGAAAGAACATCCGCGGATCGCGCTGCGCATGGGAATTCACAGTGGCCCGGTCAATGAAGTGACCGACGTCAACCAGCGCCAGAACATCGCCGGAGCAGGAATCAACATGGCGCAGCGGGTGATGGATTGTGGAGATGCCGGCCACATCCTCGTCTCCAAACATGTGACGGAAGATTTGGAACAACATGACCGGTGGCGGCCGCTCCTGCATGAGCTGGAGTCATGCGAAGTGAAACATGGCGTCCGCATCGACGTTGCGAATCTCTACTCGGATGAAGTTGGTAATCCGCAGCTGCCAAAAAAATTCCAGGCACTGAAGAGACATCGCAGCCACGTGCGCTGGGCGGAAGCGGCCATCGCGTTGCTGGTGGTGGCCGCGCTCGCCGCTGGCGTTGTCTATTTTCTGCGCAAAGGACCGGCTCGTTCGCTTGCCACCGCCGTGGAAAAAAGCATCGCCGTGCTCCCGTTTGAAAATCTGAGCGAAGAAAAAGCGAACGCCTTCTTCGCCGAGGGCGTCCAGGACGAAATTTTGACCCATCTGGCCAGGATCGCCGACTTGAAAGTGATCAGCCGCACCAGCGTGATGCAGTACAAAAGCGGCGCGCCGCGCAATCTCCGCGAGATTGGGCAGCAATTGGGCGTAGTGCATTTGCTCGAAGGCAGCGTGCAACGCGCGGCTAACAAAGTGCGGGTTAATGCGCAGTTGATCGACGCCCGCAATGATGCGCATCTCTGGGCGCAAACCTACGATCGCGATCTGGCCGATGTCTTCGCCATTCAAAGCGAGATCGCCAAGGCCATCGCGGATCAGTTGCAGGCGAAGCTCTCGCCTAACGAGAAGAACGCCATCGAGCAGCCGCCGACGACTGATCTGGCGGCTTTCGACCTTTACAGCCGGGCGAAGTCACTTCTCCTCACGACAGGTTTCAGCGCGTCGAGGGATCCAGACCTGCGGAAGGCAATTGAACTTCTGGATGAAGCGGTCAAGCGCGATTCCTCATTTTTCGACGCTTACCGCCAGCTCGCCTACGCGCACGAAACCATTTATGCAGTAACGGGGTTTGATCACACTCCC
>DASWCL010000121.1:0-3770 GCA_036390135.1 Binatia bacterium | reverse complement strand
AGCGGCCAGCGCGGAATCTTCCAGGCAAAGTGCGGCACGATGGCGGCGTTGTTCATCATCACGTCGATCTGGCCAAAGCGATTGATCACTTCATCGACCATCGCCCTGACACTGTCCTCGTTGCGCACGTCGGTATGCACGGCCAAAGTCTCGGTCGTTCGGCCAATTTCCGCAGCCGTCTTCCGCGCCAGATCGTCGTTGAAGTCAGCGATGACGACTTTGGCTTTTTCCTGCGCGAAAGTTTTCGCCGCGTGCTTGCCGATCCCCTGCCCGCTGCCGGTTATGACAACCACCTTGCCTACAAGCACGGTCTACCTCCGGAAATAAGTTACTCTTACATGCAGCGAATATCGCAATCCATACACGGATTCAACGCAGTGATGCTCGACCGATCTGTCATTCTAAACGACACGTGTAAAAAACACCGTTCATGGTTTCCTTCGGCTTCGCTGAGGACAAGCTGCTCACCACGAACGGTGTGGTCTCGTTAGAAATAGAGAGCTTATCCGTTCGCCCTGAGCGCCATCGAAGGCTCCGAGAGAGAGTTTTCAACAGTCTCACGAAGTGAAGCATCTCGACTTGTTCTGCATCGACGCGACGTACAAGCGAACGAGTCGCACAACTCTTATTCGCCCATAACCTTTTTCATCAGGCCGATGACTTCCGCGGGCTGGCTCATCACCTCTTTGGCCAGCGCTTCGAGTTCGTCACCGTGAATCAACTCGGCTTCGAGACCTTGTTTCTTGGCGTCGGCGATCAATTCCGGGCTGGCCATTCCTTTGGCGTACCCGGAGCGCAAGAGCTTGGTTACTTCCGGCGGAGTTCCCGGCGCCGCAAACATCGGCGCGCTGCCGAATTCACCCGAGCCGAGCATGACGGTGACGAGCCGGCGATGGACGTCGGAGGTTTTGTACTGATCCATCAATTCGCTGAGCAGCGGCGTGTCGGGCAAGCGCGGGTCACGTTTCTTCCCGGCATACACCAACACGCGTACTTGGTTTTTGCTCCGCCAGGTGTTGAACGGCTCGCGACCAAAAAACACTTGGATAGTAAAGGCGCGACACTGCACTTCGCCGCGCTCCACCGCCAATTCGATGTCCGCGCCGCCCTGGTAACCGGTCACGAGCTGGAACTTCGCACCGATGGTGAGTTCAAGCAATTTGGGGAAAAAGTAGCCGGTGTTGCCTGTGCCCGTCACGCCGCACTTGGGCGGCACGCTCGCAATGCGCACATCGTGAATCGTTTTGTACGGCGTGTTCGCCCACATGTACAACAACGGTGTCGTCCGCGTCGAGCTGCCGATCCAGGTAAACTTCGGCCAGTCGAACTGCACCTCCGATTTTTTTTGAAGTTGTTCAAGATAAAGCCCGGCGTTGACGACGCCAAGGGTCAAGCCGTCCGGTTTTGCTACGCCGTAAATATAATTGGCCGCAGTCATCGAGCCGGCGCCGGTCATGATCTGAACTACGGTGGCGGGATTGCCAGGGATCTGTTTAGTCAACTGCGGCGCGATCAGCCGCGCCCAAATGTCATGGGCACTGCCGGCCGGATAGCCAACGATAATTCTGATCGTCTTGCCTTGGAAGTAAGGAGTTTGTGCGGGAACTTCGGCAACACAAACAAGCAGGAAGAGCAGCCCAATGCTCGTCGTTCGCATATCGCCTCCTGTAAAACTGGTTTGATGAACCGCCGCATGAACCGACAACGGCACTGAACCATAAGGCAGATCCGATTCAAACGTCAAGAATAACTGGCCGCGCGTGCCCGAGTTCACGCAAAGAAGTCAATGCCGCTAAATTTATTTCTGGCGCTTCGGCGCCGAATCTTTTACTATACGCGAGCCTTAGCAAACTAGAGGAGATCCGGGCTTAATGCTCCAGCAAATCGCGCCCTTACGAAAGCGTTCACAGCAAAGCGGCGGCTTTACCTTGGTCGAGATTTTGGTTGTTGTCGCCGTGATCGGTCTACTCGTTGCCATTGCGATTCCGCAAATCGCGGCATATCGAAGCACCGCCGTCGACGCGGCGATGAAATCCGATCTGCGAAACGCCTCGGTCGCCGTCGAAGCCTACTTCGCCAAGCAAGGTGTTCTGCCGGCTTCCACAGCGGAAATCTCGGGGTACGGTTTTCAGCCCTCCGGTGGTGTGACGATATCGTTCGTGGTCCTCTCGACAAATTCGTATCAACTTACAGCGGCCAAGCCCGGCGGCACCCAACCGACCTTCTCCTTCGACAGCGTGACCGGCTCAATCTATTAGTTCGCAACAGTTCTGAGTTTTCCACTCGGATGGGCCCGCTGGGACCTCGTTCACGATCGCAACGGCAAGCCGCAGAGACTCCGCTCCGTCACATCGCGGGTCGGGAGTATTTTTTTCGATCGAATTACCCTAATCGCGGAAAATCGTAACGAGATAGCCTTGGGGCGCTCGATTGGTTCGATAACCAGTCGACGTTTCGAATGTTCCATTGGATGGCGTGCGTCAAACGGGACTTTCAGCCGCGCCCCTAACGCGCCAGGAGCCAGTGCAGCGGCCCCTAGCGCCGAGCGCGGAATTTTCGTATTAAACGATTTGATCGGCTTGAACGTTTTGAACGATTGGAACAGGAGGAGGAGGAAATGATCCACGAAATCGTCATTCAACATGTCGCGCCGGAAAAGCGCGACGAATACATCCAAGTCTTCGGCGACATTCTGAAGAAAGCCAATTACGCCGGCTCCCACGGCATCAAGTTTCTTGCCAGCATCGAAGATCCAAGCCGCGTAATTCTGATGATAGAGTGGGATAGCGTTGAAGCCCACACCCAACACCGCGGCACACCGACGCACAACGCGATGAGAGAAGTCACCGCTCGCTATCAGACGCAAAAGAGCGACGGCGCACATTTTATTTTACACGAAGTCAAAAACTAACCCGCGGGGTTAACGCAGGGCTCGTTTGCGCTTGACGCTCGTTCACCACTTCGCATAGGTTCGGGCAAGAACTGACTGCCGGGAAATAACCAAGAGGAGGCTTTACACATGCCTGAGGGTACCAACGAAACGCAAAAAATCTCGGTGCTCAATCCGGCGGGGTTTCCGCCCAAGATTAATCCTAAACCTATGGCGAAGCGGCTCGATGGCTTGGACGGCAAAACCGTCTACTTGATCGATCCGCGCTTCGACGATTCCGGGCTGTTCCTGCGCCAGGTGCAGGGTTGGTTCGCCGACCACATGCCTTCGGTCAAAACCGAGCTTGTGGAGATGTCGAGCGTTTACACCAAAGACGATCCGAAAACCTGGGAGATGATCAAGGCCAATGGCGACGGCGCGATCATCGGTGTCGGCCATTGAAGCACCTGCGCGCCGGCGGTCGCCGTGCACGCCATTGCTCTCGATAGCAAATACGGTGTGCCCACCGTGGCTATCCACACTAACGTCTTCGAAAAGGTCGTGCAGTCGGTGACGCGCATGCATGGAATGCCCCAAGCGCGTTACACTTTCGTGCCCCAGCCGGTCATGGGCAAGACCGCCGAACAGCTACGAGCGTACGTCGAAGGCAAAAGCCCGATCAGCGGGCGGCCGGTGATGCAGGAAGTTATCGAAGGACTCACCCGCCCAGCCGAAGGCGATCATCTGAAGGAAATCAAGTTCGAGCGCTCTACGCCGAGATTGGTGGACTCCGATACAGACGACAACCTGCATCATCGGTTCTTGGAAAATAATTGGACGGACAAGTTACCGATCGTGCTGCCGACGGAAAAGCGCGTGGCGGAAATGCTCGCGCATACGA
>DASWCL010000120.1:0-31827 GCA_036390135.1 Binatia bacterium | reverse complement strand
CGATGCGCGCCTGCAGCTTGGCCAGTTCGCCCATCAACTCGCGTTGCTCTAGACCCTGACGGTGCGTCAGACTGTGAAACTCCGTCAGCAAAGCGCCAATCTCGCCGAGGCCTGATGCGACGACTTCAAAGATCGTCTGCTCGGTGTCCGGCGGCACTTCCTGTTCAAGGTGAGCGACGCGCAGCGTGTCCATGCGCCAGACGTCACCGTCGTCGGCAACGGCAGCGCCGGTGATTACGCGAAACAGAGTTGTCTTTCCCGTGCCATTTCGGCCAACCAGACAGACTCGTTCACCGGCGTCGATCTGAAAATCTACTTGCGAAAGTAATGGCAGATGCCCGTAGGCAAGCGAGATATTCTCTAAGCGCAATAGTGGCATAATAGCGTAGGCTGTCGTGACGCTCAGCGAGGAGAATCTATTGCAGTCACCGTTTGGTACTGGCGAGTTTGACGGCAGGTTACTTCATCAGGACCATGGCTAGCGCGAGAGCGGCGACAGTTCCGGTAGCGATCAGGGCAATGATCACGAGCTGTAACCTTTTGTGCGTCTTTTCCATTAACGCATGGATCAGCTTCATTTGCACATCGGTGCTCTCATTGAGCGTCGCTTGAACTTCTAACGCATTTTCCATCGCGTCGAGGCGTGATTCGATACCCTGCGGACGTGACTCCATGAGGCCCTTGCGCAGGTTGCTGACGATCGCCGCGCCGCTCAACACCAGCGGACCGAGTTTTTGGATGAGTTGTTTCATGTCCCTGAGTCGGCGCCCTCGTTTGTCCTGTCGGAGCTAAGTCTAACACCGGTTGGTTGTAGAATAAATTGATATTCTTGCTAAATGGGATCGAGCTGCGCTAGGCAAAAAAAAGAGAGCCGCCGCGACGGGCGCGATGCAAAGATGGAAGAGATGCAGCGCCGCCGTCTCCGGCGTCTTTAGACATGCGAACAGGCGGATTCGGTTAGCGCGTGAATGGCTGTTCACGCAGCTTTGTCGGGCGTGGCACCGTCAGCCTTCGTCGCCCAATCGAAAAAATTGCGCAGTGGCGCGCCTCAACCGATTTCTTTTCCAGGTTGCGGACTCGGTAGTTCGGGCAACTCGGCGACCGTAATATTTAACTGAACCTCCTTTTGGTCCCTTTTGATCTTCAACGCGACGCTTTTGGCGATCGGTGTACGGGCGATCCAAATCGGTAAATCCAAAGCATCGGTCACGGGCGTTCCGTCATATTCCGTAATCACGTCGCCGAGTCGAATGCCGCTGCGCTCTGCCGGACCGCCTTTGACAATGCCCGCAACCAACGCTCCGTTCGGCTTTTCCAATCCCAAAGTTTCCGCCAGCGCCGCGTTCATTTCTTGGATCGCCAATCCAGCCCAGCCGCGAGTTACTTTTCCTTTTGACTGAAGCTGAGGGAGAATTTCCTTGACCAAGTTGATTGGCGTCGCGAAGCTAATGCCGATGCTGCCACCGCCCTCGCTGACGATCGCCTTGTTGATACCAACAACTTGACCCGTGAGATTGATCAATGGCCCGCCCGAGCTTCCCGGATTGATCGGCGCATCCGTTTGAATCAGGCGGTCATAGGCCTCGCCGATGTGACGACCCTTGCCGCTAACGATCCCCGAGCTTACGCTGCTGTCTAGACCAAAAGGATTTCCTACCGCCATGACCCACTCGCCGACTTGTAAATTATCGGAATCACCCAGCCGGATCGTCGGCAAATTTTCCTTGACGATAATTTTTAGGATCGCCACGTCGGTCGGCGCATCCTTGCCGACGATCCTGGCTTCGAATTCGCGTTTGTCGCCGAGTTTAACGATAACCTTCTTCGCGCCTTCCACGACGTGAGCGTTAGTGAGAATCGTGCCGTCGGATCCAACGATAAAACCGGAGCCTTGCTGCCGCTGCGGTGTTGGCGGCGCGGCCGGCGGTACACCAAAAAATTGGCCGAGCGAATCGTCCCCGGAACCTTCCTGGCGCTGGGTTCCACGCGGCATCACCGGATTGGCCGAAACCGTTGCAGAAACATTAACCACCGTTGGCTGGAGTTCCCGCGCCAGTGTGATGAAATCAGGACCTCTCTGGACACCCGGCGCGCCGCTTGCGCTCCGATCGTTCATGCTCTGCGCGCAACCAAACGTATTCAGAAGAAGCAAGGAAAGAAAGAAATTCAATTTTGCATTCCTCATGATCAAAATCCTCCACGGCAAATCTTTAAGCTTGCCGATAATCGCGCCTGAGAAAACTTTGCGCGCATACCCAGCCATGACTCGTATCGAAATGAATGGTTCTCCGGACTAGCGAAGTCTCGGGTTGAATACGGCGCAAGGTTTATGCCAGCACACTAGGCGTGGGCGCTCGACGGTAGTGTGTGAATATCTGAACAGAACAAGAGTTAAACCTCGGACACATGCAGGGTTTTTCCTAACGATCTGTGGGTATTATTCGGAGGCATTGAGATCCTCGACTTAGCATTCACGTCGGCCATTTGTCAGATATCGCATCAATCCTATGGAGCGGCACTGGAAAAATTTTTGTCCTCGTGCTGGTGAAACCTTTGAACAGGAACATCGTCAAGAGATCAAAACGATTATTGCTGGCACCGCTGTGATCGGTAGTTTATTGGCGTTCACCACGGCGGCGTCAGCGGCTTGGGATTAGCGCTTGCGCATGAATCGGCGAGAACTCGCGGCGGACAGACGGGAGTTACGCCACGACTTTCGTCGCCGCGCAGGCCCAGCAGAGATCGCCCGTGACCGCGCTGCCATTGCCGTGAGCGCAGAGAAATCTTCGAGGAATAGACGTGATTGGCGATACGATCGCTGGGCTGCTACGACGGTCGTCGGTACGGATACTGGGAGCGGCGTCTCCACTGGGGTAAGAAGCGTAGGATGTAGCATCGAGCGAACCAAGCGCTCGGTATAAATGCCCAATTGCTTCATCTTCGGCGTGGGAGACTGTGTCGCAATCGTAAAACTCGCATAAATGTCATTCTGAGCGCCAGCAAATAATCTCGCATTTCCTGATGCTTACGAAAACGAGATCCTTCGGCTATTGATGACATTGCGACACAGCCTCTGAGGCGGGAAGCCCGATACAGGGAGAACCTGCGCGTCCCGATCGGACGGCTAAACGCACACGACTGTTCCATATTTGACCCACCCCTTGTTTTTCGTTTTTGGAATGTTCACAATGTGAACAGGTGGACGAGTTTTCACGACTTTCACTCCGTACAAGGCGAGCGAGCCAGCGATAAATTAGCTCTTAGTATTTCTCAACAGTCCACCGGGAGAGGGGTTAATTTCATGTGGAGTCGGTCCTACCGGAAACATGTCATTATGGCGTTTCCCAGCTTCGACACGGCAACGAATTTATGGGCACCTCAAGCCGACATCAGCTGGCCGACCGGACCGGAGCGTGAGTCCGAGTTCGTCCGCTTTCCGATTCGTGTCATCAGCGAAAGCGAGGCGGTGGCGTGCGCTTTGAGCCGCGGCAAGTCGTGGATTGATCGCCGCCTCAAGCATCGCAGCGACTCGAACGCGGAAAGCAACTTGGTCGTACAAGGAATCGCATCTCTGCAGGAGCGCCTCACCAAGATCCACCCGAAGCCCGCAATGCGAATTCAGTCGATTATGCCGAAATATTCGACGGCCCCTATCACTTTTGATCAGTTCAAATCTACCGTTGCGCGGATCGGGGCGAATAGCACCGATTCATCGCTTCGAAAGAGTTATAGCGCCCTGATGAAATTACAGAAAAGCGTCAACTGCTCTTGGGCTGAGATCAAACGGAGAATAGAGCAGTCTCAGGGAAAGCCAACGACAGCCCAGCCAGGAACGCGCAGAAACAACTCGCGGTGGCTTCCTCTCACCGAGCGCGATTGGCGGCGTATCGTCGCTTAAAGCAGCACTTCCCCCAATCTAGATCTGCTCGAAGCCACGGCCGCGGGTTACGCGCGCAGCGCCGGAAGCACTTCATTCCCCAAAAGGTCTAGTTGTTGCCGCCAATCGGCGTAGCGAAGTCTGAGATCGTAAACGATATGATCGGCTCCTGACTCTTCGTATGCGCGCGTTTCGCGGACGATGTCGGCCGGTGCTCCGGCCAATAAGATGCCGCGGGCGGCCTCTACCTCGGACAAAGCTTCCGACGCTGGCTTCACCCAGGCAGTCAATCTCTGCGCCTCATCGAATAAGAGCTTCCGGTTGATCCCTCGCAGCGCTGATTCCAGGTTATTTCCTATGGTAGTGAGCGGCATGACCGCGGTAGCGATCATCGGCTTTGCGGCTGCGCGGCAAAGCTCGCGCAGATAGTCGATCCGCCTCGCGAACGTCGCCAAGGTAATGCGCGCGGGCATCCATCCATCGCCCAATTCCACGGCGCGGCGGCACGCCGCTGCAGTACCGCCGCCGATCCAGATCGGAATTCTTTTTTCCGGCCTCGGTTTCAGCGCGACGTTTTCAAAGCAAAAGCAATCATCGCTATAGGAAACCTTTTCGCCCGCCCAGAGTCGGCGGCAAATTTCGATATTCGCTTTCGCGAGCTTGGCCCGGTCTGGCAGAGCCGTTGGCAAACCGGCCGCGGCAAACTCATGAGCGAAACCACCCAACCCCATGCCGAGAATTATTCGCCCACTGGAAATCGTACTCAAGCTCGCAAACAGTTGCGCGAGATGAATCGGATGGCGATGGCAAATCGCCATTGCCGTTCCGAGGGTAATGCTTCGAGTCACCGACGCGACTGCCGACAATACGAGCAAGCCCTCAATGTGAGTATGATCATTCCCCTCGAGCTCATGCGGTTTAAAAACGAGATGATCCCTCACCCACACAGAGCCGAAGCCGTACTCCTCAGCCCGTTGCGCTCCGTCGAGACAGTTCGCCACCGAAGCGTGTTCGCAAAAATGTGGCAGCAGCAAACCAAACTTGAGTCTCGTGGGCATGAAAAATTTAAGTTGCTTTGAGATTGGAACGAAGTGTAGCAGTTGCCGTGGAATCTTCGCAGCCCACCAAAAAAGATAGGAAAAGATAGGCTCTCGCTGATCCAGGATATTCGTGACGCTAAAACTTCACGGTATACTCTTTTCCCATTGCGCCTTTGCATCTGCCGAGGCCGTGTCCGGTATAGGAGGAGCCGATTAAAAAGCATTGCATCGTTGTTCGCTGGTCGCCTTGCAGGTTTGCCGTCCAGTAAAAAAGCGGGCCCGTCACCACGTGAGTCGGCTTGCCCGACGCGTTGTCGTAGTTTTCGCCGTAGGCAGTATCGATCAGAGGGTTTGAGGTGCCGAGCATCCCCGCGAAAGCATTGCCGAACACGGCTAAATCCGGGCCATCGGCGTCGATCGTTCCACCGCCGAACGCTTTCTGATAACCGTCAAAAAAGATTCGTCGCGGCACCGGCTTGAAGGTACCCACCAGAACTTCACCGGACACTCCGTCGACCTGAAGCAAGCCAGTTCCCTCGCGGGCAAACCGCCATTTTCCGTTCAACCGCTCGCCATCTAGTGAATGCATCGTTAATCGATTTACGCACGAGCTAAGGATTACCAGCGCGAACACTGAGAGCAACTCAAAATGTGTGCGGGACAAAGACATGGTCGCTTAAATAAGCATGAATTCGCTGTCCGCGAAACCCCAAGCAAGGAGCCTCAATAATGTTTTATCCGAAATGAACTCGAACGAGCGTCACCGGTTGACAAATAATCGCCGTTAGCGTCGGCGCGCGCGCTGGAAGCGCGTGCGGACCGTCAACTCGTGCACTTTTGCCATGCTCAGGACTTCGCGGAGATGCTGTCCGTCGGCCAATTCATAGTCGATGGTGACCGCGTCGCTCGACCATGAAATCGTGAACGTGTGCGGTTCTAGGCGATCGATATGTCGTCCGACGGTGCGTAAGAGTTGGGATGCTTTCATGCTTCCCGTCGCTTGGGCGGAGAACCGTTTGCGCCGCCGTTTCCGTCCTTGGGCGTCGAGCCAAGAGACATAATTGGGCGCGTAATGCAGCGCGTTGTCGACTTCCACCAGTTGAACGCCTTTACGCGACGAGGTTGGGAAATCCCAAACTTTCTCGGAAAGACTCTCTTTAAGATTGAGTGCGGAGACATCGGGCAAAGCATCGCTGTGAACAACGTAGTTGAGTCCATTTCTCTGCATCACGAAAGCGACGATGCCGAGTGATTCGAGGGACTGGCCGATCGCTCTCAACGATTTTGCGTGTGGCATTTTGAGGGTTTTCGCTATACCGAGTTGGCTAACTTCGTGCCCGCTCCACTGGCGATTGACTGAACCGGCGAAAGCAACGATACAACATTAACTATTTTAGTCTGGCAGGCCAATTCCCACAACCGAGATGAGTGCGACCAAGTTATACAACTATTAGACTAGCTACACGTCGCGAGCCAGGAACAAATGGCGCTGGCATTGTTTGGCGTGCTATCCGAGAGGAAACCTGCGGGCAAGAATCTACGCTCGGAGAGTTTGTCGCCACCTGCGGTGGTTCCACACCCATTGTTCGGGTGCGATACGAATGATCGCCTCCAAGTGAGCCGTCAGCACGGCGGTGAGCCGCAGCACGTCGCGATCCGTGTCGCCATCCGGCGTGAAGCGGAGCCGCTCAATCGTTATCTCGTGGCGCTTCGCCCGACGATGATGCCAGCAGAAAATGACCGGCGCACCTGTGCGCAGCGCCAAGGCTGCCGGTATTGTGGGTGTAAAAGCGGGCCTGCCAAAAAATGGCACATAGTCGCCCGCGGTCTTGGTGTCTTGATCGATTAAAAATGCCATCAAACTATTGCTGCGTAAAACCCGCAGGATCGATTTCCCTGTATTACGACCGCGCCAGACGATCTCAAGGCCGCGCCGTGTGCGCCATTGCTGTAGCCAAGCGGTAACCCGCGGGTCGTAAAACGGCGTGGCAATCGTCGCGATCGGATAACCCGCCGCGGCAATTGCCTGGCCGAGCATTTCCCAATTGCCCACGTGCCCCGAAATCACCACCGCGCCTTTCCCTTCGGCCAAAGCCTCGTCTAAGACACGCCGCGACTCCGTGCCTAGTTCCGGTACCGACTGATGCAAGCGCGAAAGCTCCCAAATCGATTCGGCGAAATGCACGAACATTCTACGAGTCGTCTTGATCGCGTCGACTTCCGGTAGAGCATGACGCAGATGTGCTCGGGCGCGGCGCGCCTCGCGCTGGAAAAGCCACGGCGCGATACACCCAAACAAACGCAGCATGCCCCGGATCGGCAGCCGCTGTGCTGCGACCAATCCGATGCGCATCAGAAAATATAATATCGAGTTCTTCGCCCGTTGACGAAATGTCCAGTGCGAAGGCGTCGCGGTCTTTTCCGTATCCACTACCCGGAGAGCCCTAGCTAAATGTATGTGTTCTATACTGCCGTGCACCAATTTTTGGTGACTTTTTTATCATGCCACTTTTTTGGAAACTTTGGAATTACAGAGACGGTGCGGGAATCGCTTGGACTTTGGAGTCCCGCTTGCCGCCTTCGGTTATGAGAACTTCTCTCTTCGGCAAATATTTGCAGCCGAAATGGTGGCGTGCGCGCTCTATGCGCGTTTGCTTAGGATTTATTTCTGCGCTAAAGAACGCTCCCATGGCTTCACGAGATACGACTTCAAAAATTCTGCGTGTGATCGGTCAGATACTCGAAAAACGGAGCATGAGCCTCTTCGATTTGGATTGCCATGGTAACGAATTCACTCTGCTGTGCGAGGATCCGCAGCCGCCGCATTTAAACCTCGTCGAATTGCGTTACTCCGTTGCCGAGATTAATGCCTTCGACCTCAATGCCAAAGCGAACCGGCAAGAGGAATTCAAGCTCGTGAACTTCCGAAGTCTTTCGGAAGTTCTGCGCGCGCTCGGGCGCAGAATAGACGATCGGAGCGGCCGCTTGTTGCGCATCAGTAACTCGGACACCACCGTGCCGCTCGATGCCATCAAGATCGAATATCAAACCCGCGACGGCCAACGGCACAGCGAAGAGATTTCCGCCGAGGCCGTTGGCGATCACGCGATGCACATGTATAAAGAGCGTCTGCGGCGATCCGACCTAGATGTTTCGCGCTAAGCACCCCAGCAGTTATTTCCGCGAGGAACGTCAACCCACGTAGCGCCAGCGACTGAACGTGGCAGCTTGACCGCAGTGCGTACCGTTCTCGTCGCGCAAATTCCACACGGTGGCTTGGTCGATAAAGAAACGCCTGCCGCTCTTGGAAATCCGCACGCCGCGGTAATCATCGATATATCCCTGCTGTGTTACCCTCGACAACGAGAGAGCGCGCTCATCTTGATGCATCGGCTCCGCGGTCAGGCGCGACGGCTGTGTTGTGAGTTCATCCCAGCTGAGCTCGAATAAACGTAAACCCGCCCGGTTAGCATAATTTAAGATCGGATCGGGAGCAATGTTATGGGACAGAACCACAAAGGGCGCATAAAATAACTCTCGGGCCTGCTCGGCCGGCGGGAGATCTGGCGCAATTAGATTTTTAGTCGTCCAATAACTGAAGCTTGCAAGCAGCCGCGCCGCATGCGGCTCGAGATAGTGGTTTAGCTCGCTCGGTTCATCCCAGGCTGTCATTACCGCTTCTCCAAACTTATTTCTCGGCAAGAATTACGCGTCGCGCGCACCGCAAGATCGTAAATTTCCGCTTGCAGCGACATCTACAATTCGCCGACGCGAACTGTCAAGCCGTTTCTATCGCAACCGTGCCGCTGCTGGAGCAGAAACTGGATTGACCGACGCGTGCCAAATCGGCTATCTGTGGACGGATCGATTGGCTGACCTCCGAGGCGAGCAATGACCAGAAAACGATATTTTCTTATCTGCAGCGCTATTGGTTATCTCATGGTTAGCCTCAACGCCGGTGCTGCCGAGGTATCTCCGCTGCGAAAAATCCGCGCCGCCATCACTTCGATCTCCGGTTCCATGGTGCCACCGTGGGCCGCCCACGAAGCTGGCATCTTCAAAAAATACGGCTTGCAAGTCGAAGTCATCGCCACACCCAGCGGTGTGCAGGGCACCAATGCGTTAATCGCAGGCGAAGTCTCGTTTGTTCAGATCGCGGGCGGGACAACCACCGGGGCCGCAGTCGGCGGCGCCGATTTAAAAATTGTCGCGACAATGGTCGGAACTTTGGTGCTAAACTTGGTTGTCCGGCCGGAGATCGAGAAGGCTGAGCAACTGCGCGGCAAAAGCATTGGCATCAGCCGCTTCGGCACTTCGCTGCACACCGGTGCGCGTATCGCCGCCAAGCATTTCGGCCTGGAGCCGGGAAAAGACGTTCACATTGTGGAGATCGGCGCGGGCGACTGGATCGTCGGTGCACTGCAAGGCAACCGCGTGCAAGGCGGCGTGTTCGGTTATCCGGCAACGAGCCGAGCGATAAGAATTGGCAACCGCCTGCTTCTGCATATTCCGACACTCAATATCCCCTATGCATCGACCGGCGTTTCCACCCGCGGTGATATAATTCGCGACGACCCGGATCTGGTACGGCGCTATCTCTCGGCTGAGATCGAAGCGATCGCGCTGATGAAAAAGGATCGCGCGTTTACGATGAAGGTTTTGTCCAAATATCTGCGCACCAATGACACGGATCTGCTCACCGAGTCGTACGACGTTCAGATTGGCAAATATATGATGAAGGTGCCGTTGACCACGGCTGATGCAGTAAGATCGGTATTGGAAGAGCTCGCCGAGCGCAATCCCAAGGCAAAAGATCTGGATCCCAACAAATTCTTCGACGACCGTTTCGTGCGACAGTTACAGGCGAGTGATTTTATCGATTCGTTGTATCGCTAAGAAATGGAGCGCGATAAATCGCGCCCCTACCAAATCAATCTTGTTTGGCTTCCCGCGCTGCGTTCGTGCCGGCAATAAACCCTTGTGTGGTACATCGACCCAGGCCGTGTTGATTGAAACCGCCGGCCGACTCGCCTGCACAGTAAAGGCCGGGGATAACTTGACCGTTCATGTCCATCACCTGGCACTTGGCGTTGATGTGTAGACCCGAACGGGTGTCGTGCACGTTGGGCGTTGCCCACGCGGCGTAGAATGGCGGCGTGTGAATCTTGTGCTTAGGCGCCGGCTTACCGAAGTCGCTGTCCTTGCCCGCATCGACGAAAGAATTGTAGCGTTCCACCGCGGCGTGCAAGATCGCCCCGCTCATCGGCTGGGCCTGATAGTCGTTCTTAATAGCGGCGGCAAGCTCCGGAAGCGTGTTGGCATTGAAGAAATAGCCGTTGGGATCGACGTACGGAGGAGTCACCTTCCAGCCTTCGCGCTTGACGGCGTCGGCGTCGAAGATTGCCCAGATCGGCCCGGCGGAATAATCCGGCGGTTCCGAATACTCGTTCATCGCGACGGCGGCGTTGAAGAAATTATATTTGCTGGGATGAAAATCGATCTTCTCGTTGTTGCGATAGTCATTGGGAATGTACGGGTCGATGTCTTTGTACACATTGCCGTGCGGGTAATCGCCTTTGGTCTCGTCGTAGAATCGTTTGCCGACTTGGTTGACGAGAATCAAATCGTGCCAGTCTTTTACGCTGAGTCCAGTGGAGCGTACTAGCGGGAAGATCGGACTCTCCAGCTCCCAAGTCATGTAGTTCCATTTGGTCGCGAGCACCCGTTGAGTTCGGATGTTGTCGCCGTTTTCCAGTGTCTGGTTTGCCAGTCCCCAAAGCGACGCGCCAATCGCCAGGGCCGCCAGTTCGCCGCTGGCATCCTGGTAACTGTAAGGTTCGCCGGCAACCGTCAGCATGGCAGTTAATCTCGGGTCAAACATCCGGCGAAAATTCAGGTTGCTCGTCATGCCGCCGGTCGCCACGATGACGGCCTTCTTGGCGCGAATATTCATGGACGGTTTCGTGCTGTCGATGTTGCCGTCGGAGCGAAAACTTTTTAACGGTGTCGATTGTCCGGGCATGATGCGCGGCGTGTATTCGGCCGTGAGGCCGATCACGCGGCCGGTGCTCTGCTCCTCGCGGTGGAAGCGCGTCATTTTATAGTTCAATAAAAATTTCACGCCCTTGGCGCGGGCGCTATTTTCCAGCGGCCGAATCACGCCGGTTCCCGCTCGGTTATTCGGACTTTCATAGCCGGCGCCTTTGGTCCAAAACGCATGATTCTCGCGCGGCGCCGAGTTTCCTAAATTGTGCCCGCCCTGGTTGTCCGGGGGAATCTCTTTGAACTTCACGCCGTTTTCCAGGAGAAATTCGTAAGTGAGCGCGCAATGATCGGCGAACGCGCGCATCACTTCACGGTCATTATAGCGGTAGTCTGGCCAGCCGTTGTTTTGCACGATGGTCCAATCGGTAAGGTCCGAAAAGACAATGTCCGGTGAATCTTGGATACCGTACTTTTTCTGCGCGCTGGTGCCGCCGCCGAGCGGAAGGTTGCCGCCGCTGATGATCGCGTGCCCGCCAATGTCGTAATTGGTTTCGACGACGATCACCGACGCGCCACTGTCCGCCGTTTTTATCGCCGCGGGAAGCCCCGCCGCACCCGAACCGACGATTACAACATCGGTTTCCAAGTCCCAGCTCTGAGCATTCGTTGCTGCTTGTGCCATCGCTTTGTCCTCCGCGGGAAGTTCGCTTAAATTTGCAATCGATTACATCCGTCGGAATAAAAATGCAAGCTACGGAGGGACAACGATAGCGACCTTCGGACTGTCTTGACGAAATTCGCATTGACGACTTGTGATCGGAGAACATCTGAGGCGAAAGAAGGTCTAACGTCTGCCTGAGATCGATGAAGCGACACTCACCCGGGGAACAACGGAACATTTTTGCTGACGTGAAGGGCGTGCGCAGCCAAGTTGCGATCTGGCTTCGTAATCCGAGTGTGGCTCAAGCTGCAGGATCTGTTCGCCACGCGGGTCAAGGTCGAACGTCGCTAGTGTCCTGCGGTAGAAATTCGCAAGAGAACTCGATCGTCAACCCGGGCAACCCCGGCGAAGGCCAAGGGCGACCCGGAATCCAGGAATTTCAAAGGCATCTGGATACCGCTGGTATGACGGGTAATTGTTTAAAACAAGCGTCGATGTCTGATCGACAAACTTAAAAAGGTCTCGGCGTGGCGCCGAAAGTCATAAAGTGGAAGCGTTTCGCGTGAGATTGGATAAACGAATCGGAGCGGCTCGGGATTAGGTGGCTGGCTCAATTGATCATGCGCGGTTTCAGTCGCTCAATCGACCTTCAATGGATCCTTGTCGGTGTCGGCTCTCTCACTGGCCTGCTGAGTTGTCTGGTTCCTGACGAGGGGCTTGCGACGCTGCTCGTGCTCGCGCGCTTTGATAGCATTGAGACGCTCCCGGAACCAGGTTTTCTCGGGCCACTGCCAGTTTTGATCTTGATTGGAATAAGTATTCGGGGGCTTCATGACGATCTCAATGAAATCGGTGAGCAAGCTTCGTACCATCGGTAACTATTTAACTTATAGGCATTTTATGCCTAACATTCTAGGGCATTCGAACAAAAATTGTTCGCCGAGGGCCACAAATCGCCATCTTCCGCACACTCACTTGATCTGAAACGGCTCGTCGCCAGCGGGTGAGAATTGAGTTTCGTGCTCTCCGCGCTTGAACCGATCGTAGCCGAGACGTATAGGAAGGCAAAGGAGATCTGCAATGAAGCATATCGTCGCTTGTGGGGTCACACGTATCGCAATCGCTCGCTCGATCGGGATAGTTCTTTTGGCTTCGGCTTGGGGTTTCGCTCAAACCTCTCCCGTCGCAGTGAGAGGTAAGATCATTTCTAGCAAAGGCCAGGAATTGATCGTTAGCAGTCCGAACGGGGATGTAAAAACAAGCTTAACCGATGGCACAATAATTAGGAACGAAGTACCGATTAAACTATCGGAAATTGGCTCAGGGATGTATCTGGGAACCACCGCGACCAAGCAAGCCGACGGGTCGTTCCTCGCCTCCGAAGTCCATGTCTTCTCCGAGGACCAAAGAGGAACGGGCGAAGGACACCGGCCGCTCGGTTCAGACCCTCAAAGCGGCGCGACGATGACCAATGCCAACGTCGAGCAGGTCGAAGACGTCACAGTAAAGGACATCAAAGGCAGGCTCATGTCGCTCAAATACAAAGGCGGTGAAGTGAAAGTTCTGGTGCCGCCGGACATCCCGATCGTCAAGCGGGTGGTCGGCGACCGAAGTTTGCTCCTCGCCGGTGCAGAAGTCTCGCTCCAAGCGACGCGCAGCGCCGACGGCGTGCTGTCAGCGAGCCAAATCACCGTGAGGGCGGCGGGAAGATGACGCTAAACAGATGGGTATTCGGAGCGTGTTCACTCTTTAAGCCGTGATGCAAATCAGCGCAAAGCACCATTAGGCGAACATGCGCCAGTTTAAGTACGCCTTGTCTGCATAGAATCTTTCAACATCCAGCAGAACCGCTACTTGCCGACTTTTCAGATAGTCGGCAATCGATTTCAAAGGCATTCCCACCGCGGCAAGGTAATCGCCGGTCATCGACTTGATAAGGCTCGCGCCCTGTCCTTGGATCGAGTAGGCACCGGCCTTGTCGTCGGATTCGTCGCAACAAAGGTAGCGCTCGATTTCTTTTTCGGTATACGGGCGCATCGCTACGGAGACTTGTTCAACCGTCTGCATCCCCGGACCACCGCAGCCGTCCAGGATCGCCACGCTGGTGTAAATCTCGTGCGTCTTGCCGGCCAACGCGCGCAATATCCTTGCGGCATCATCGCGGTCGGCGGGCTTGCCGATTTTATCGCCGCCGAGCGAAATCATCGTGTCGCTGCCGATCACAAGGCTATGCGGATTCTTTCCCGCGACCGAGCGCGCCTTTCCAAGGGCGAAGTCGAGAACTTCGTCTTCGATCGATAAATGAGCGGAAACCCGCTCATCGAACTCCGGCGCGATCAGTTCAAAAGGCACGCCGAGCAGCGCTAAAATCTCCCGGCGGCGCGGCGAAGTGGAGGCAAGAATCAAGCGCATGAAAGGATGGCATCACGAAACGGCGAAACTTTCCGGCAAGCCGGCTTCATCAACGGCCGCTAACAACCGGCGCGCGGTTGCGTCTGGAAATGCGTGAGACATGAATTCCGTTAAACATCGGCGTACGTCTGCGGCGCTATTCGCCCGAGTCATCTGTGCCCGCATCTCGGCGGCGCCGCGAAAATTGCGGCAATACCAGGTCAAGTGTTTACGCATGGCCATAAAGCGTGAACGCCCGCAGAGCCGTTCAAAATGTTCGCTATGCTCGATCATCACCGCAAATTTTTCGTCAAGGATGATTAACGGTTCCGTGAAAACGAATTCGTAGCCAGCGGCGAGCGCTTGCTTAACGGCGTGCTTATTTCGAAAAAGCCAAGGATCGCCTTGTGCGCCGCGGCCGATCAAAACGCCATCCACGCCCGTATCGCGAACGCGCCGAAAAGCATCGCGCAGATCCTGCACGTCACCGTTGCCAAGAATCAACGTACCCGATCCTTTCGCGATTTCGACGGCGCGCCCAATCGCATGCCAATTCGCTTCGCCTTTGTAGCCCTGTGCCAGTGTGCGCCCATGGAGCGAAATGGCGGCGGGCTGCTCTGCCAACAGAGTGCATAGCCAATCGTCGACCTCGATGCAGTCGTAACCCAGGCGCGTTTTTATCGATACCGGAATACGCCGGCGCTCGACCGGCGTCGCCCATCCGCTACGGCGGCGATTCGCTTGCCTAATCTGCTCGATCACATCACGATCAAGATCGAGATCGTTGAGAGTCTGCCCGTTGCGCCAATCTTCAACTCCTCGCCGCGCCGCTCGGATAATTTCACGCGCCAACTGCGGTGTGCGTATGAGCGCCGCGCCGCAGCCGGTGGCGGCAACTTTTTTCGCCGGGCAGCCCATGTTGATATCTAAACCGTCGAATTCCAGCTCGCAGACGATGTGCGCAACCTTATAAAAAAGCTCAGGCGTCTTGCCGTAAATCTGCGCGACCACCGGCCGCTCGATCTCGGAATAGGCAAAATCCTTGAGTAAAGTAGCTGGCGAACAGAACGCAGACTGGATGTTGACGAACTCGGTCAGCGTAACGTCGGGCCCACCGTGCTCGGCCGTAATAAAGCGAAACGATGCGTCGGTGACGCCATCCATCGGCGAGAGACCGATGATCGGCTTGGCTATGTCGCGCCAGAAATTCATCTTATCCAAGATATCATGCCCCCGGTTGCCCTCAAACTCGTGGCGAGCGGCACGCCAATCGATTTGCGATCGAACGTTCGAGGATCATCAACTGCGGCGTTTGAGAATCTCCTCAAGCTTCTTGCGGTCCTGGTCAAGAATCTTTTCCTGCGGGCGCTTGGTTGGCGCAGTTTCGCCGTGGTTTGATTTAGCCGCTGGCTTCGGCTCCATTCTATCTCTGCCGAATAGTGTGCTGACGTCGCGCCAATAGAACCACAGGAGAAAAGCGCCAAACCAAACCGCGACCGGAAACAAAATATAAAATAGCAGCGTCTTCAGCCAGCTCCGCTTTTTGCGCTTTCTGGTGGCCACTTTTTGCCGGCGCGGCGAGGATGATTTAGTAATTCGGTTTGTGCTCGAAATAGTGGGTCGCGTTAATCACGCGAATGGTTTTAGTTTTCGAGCGCATCACCACGGACTGGGTCGTGGCGCCGCCAGAGAAAAAGTGCACGCCGTGCAAATAATCGCCGTCGGTCACTCCGGTGGCAGCAAACATCACGTCGCCGGCGGCGAGCTCGTCGATCGTGAACTTCTTCTTGATGTCGGAGACGCCCATTTTTTTCGCCCGCTCGATCTCTTCATTATTTCGCGGCGCCAGTCGCCCCTGGAATTCGCCACCGACGCAGCGTAACGCGGCCGCGGCCAGCACGCCTTCCGGCGCGCCGCCGATGCCCATAAGCAAATCGATGCCGGTTTCAGGTTTCGTCGTGGCGATGGCGGCCGAAACGTCGCCGTCGCCGATCAGACGAATACGCGCGCCGGCTTTGCGGACCTCCTGGATAATCGCCTCATGGCGCGGCCGCGAGAGAATGATTACGGTCAGATCTTCAACCTTGCAGCGCTTGGCCTCCGCCAAAGCGTGTAGATTTTCAGTCGGCGTCTTGTCGAGATCGACGACGCCTTTGCCCGCTGACCCGACGGCGATCTTGGCCATGTACGTATCCGGGCAATGCAATAAATTGCCGCCGTCAGCCATGGCGATCACGGCGAGAGCGTTGGGCGCTCCCGTGGCGCAAATGGTCGTGCCTTCGAGCGGATCGAGCGCGATATCGACTTTGGGGCCGCCACAGCCGACTTTCTCGCCGATATAGAGCATGGGCGCTTCGTCACGCTCGCCTTCGCCGATGACCACGGTACCGTCGATGGTCAGCGCATCGAACGCCTTGCGCATGGCGTCGACCGCCGCCTGGTCAGCGGCCTTCTCGTCGCCGCGTCCGGTCCAGTGCGCGCAGTTGAGCGCCGCCGCTTCAGTGACTCGTACAGCTTCCAGAGCTAGGTTTCGGTCCATGTTGGCCTCCCTTCAATGAGCGCTTCCATCAGTCGATAGGCTTTCTTGGCTACGATACCGGTTTTTAGCGCGTCTGTCTCGTTGTAGCCGACGTCGCCATTATTTTGCGGCGCCTCGGCGGAATATAAAACAAACGGCACCGGCTCGGCGACGTGGGTCTTGAGCGCGATGGCGGTAGGATGATCCGGCATCAATAGAATTCGATAATCTTTGCGATGCGCCATTCCCTTCAATACCGTGCCGACGACTTTTTCGTCGAAGTCTTCCAGCGCCTGAATCTTTTTTTCCACGTCACCCATGTGGCCGGCTTCGTCCGTGGCTTCGACGTGAATAAAGACCAAGTCGTTTTTTTCAAGCGAGCGGACACCGTACTCGCCTTTGCCGAGATAATTGGTATCGAGAAAGCCGGTAATCCCCGGCACGTCGATGCGCTCCAGTCCGGCGTAGACGCCGAGACCGTGAATGATATCGACGGCGGAAATCACGCCGCCTTTAATGCCGAAGCGCTCGGTCAGCGGCGGGAGCTGAGGCGCTCTCCCCTGCCCCCACAGCCAAATTGTGGTTGCTTGGCGATGTCCATCGGCTCGGCGTCTTTTATTAACGGAATGATTCGCCAAGATTGGTTGCGACGCCTGCATGAGCTGGATCAAGCGCTCCGAGCCGTCTCCCGTGGGCCAGTACGCCGTGGTTTTTTGATCGGTGATATCATGCGGCGGCGTGGTTAGCATTTTTTCTTTGCCGTTGCGCCAAACCATCAAGTGGCGATAACTGACCCCGGGAAAAAATTCGATGCCGGCGCCGCCGAGTTCGCGTCCGAGATCGCGGATGATTTCACCGGCTTCTTCCGTCGAAATATGACCGCTGGTGAAGTCTTCCATGAATGTTTCATCGCCCGCGACGCCAAGCGTGACCAGATTACAGCGAAACGCGATATCGTTGGGTCCGAGCGCGACGCCCATGCTGGCCGCTTCCAGCGGCGAGCGGCCCGTATGATACACGGCCGGGTCGTAACCCATGATGCTCATGTTGCCGACGTCGCTGCCCGGAGGAAAACCTTCTGGGATCACGTGAGCGATTCCGTATACGCCGCGCTGCGCGAGCCAATCCATGTTCGGCGTGCGCGCCGCTTCCAACGGTGTTTTTCCGCCGAGGACTTCGAGCGGATAATCCGCCATGCCGTCACCCTGGAGAATGATATACTTCATGTTCCGTTGCTCACGAATAAACGGCCGCCCGGCTTCTTCGCCGATCATTTCACGCCCCAGATCGGAAACCAAACCGGATCAATTACGATATAATCTCGATTGCGGATGGAATCCAGAGCCCTGCGCATTTGCCGCAAGGTGGTGCGTTCCAACGTCATGACGAACGGCAAAATCTTCTGCGGTTTTTGTTTGAGGAGAGGCCCCCGCATCAAACCATGAAGTTCGTCCTCCACGTGTCTCAACTGCCAGATCTCCGAAATGTTCACACCGATCCGGCCGAAAGTCCCGCCGATGTCGCCGACGATGCCGGCGCGGTCTTTGACGACGAAGCGCACGTAAAACGGCACGTCGATTTCGTCGTGGGGTTGAAGTCTCAGAATTCCCGGCGGAATGAGGCTTGGCACGCCGGCAAACTTGCGCTCGCCGCGCGCCAACTCACAGACGTCGCCAAGCACGGCGACCGCCGTCGGACCGCCGCCCGCACCGGGGCCGACCAGCACATAATCGCAGTCTCGCTCGCCGCGCCCGGCACTGCTGCTCTTGCCGGCGAAGCAGACCGCGTTGGTCGCGCCGTCGACGCTCGCAAGAAAATTTTCCTTGGGTACCAATGCCGGCGAGACGAAAACTTGCACCGCCTGCCCCCTGCGCTTTGCCACCGCGAGCTGTTTGATCGTACTTCCGCCCATGCGAAGGGCATAGCGAAAATCTACCGCTTGAATATCTTCAATGCCCTTGCGCCAGATCTTGCCAGGTTGGATCTGCAAACCGAAGGCGACCAAGCTTAGAAGCAGCAGTTTAGCCTCGGCATCGCTGCCATTGACGTCCGATGCAGGGTTGGTTTCCGCGTAACCCTTTTGCTGGGCTTCTTTGAGCGCTTCGGCGTAAGGCTTACCGCTTTTTTCCATCTGGGACAGGATATAATTACAGGTGCCATTGACGATGCCGAAAACGGCTTCGGGTTCTTCGACGGCGAAGCTTTCGCTGAGCGAGCGAACCACCGGAATGCCACCGCCGACGCAGGCTTCGAAGCGAAGCTGTTGCCTGGACTTTTTCGCCGCAGACCAAATTTCTTTGCCGTAGCGCGCCAGCACCGCTTTGTCGGAAGTGACGACGGACTTACCGTTGCGAAAGGCGCGCAAGATGTAGTCGCGAAACTGCGGCAACTGCGCGGCGGACTGAAATCCCAGGGCCTCGATCACAATGTCGATGCCTGGATCGTCGAGCACTGCTTCAGCGTGCCGCGTAAACAGCGCCTGATGCTTGGCGAACCATTTTTTACCCTTGGGGTTGCGAGTATAGATTTTGCGGATTTCGAGCTCGATCTGGTCGCCAATCTGTCCCTTGAGCTCGTGAAAGAGAAGATCCTGGATCGCTTCGCCGACCACGCCGGAGCCGAGCAGGCCGACACCGACGGTACGCGGTTTGTTCACGGATGCCATGGCGATGAATGTCAAATAACCGAGAGATGTTCGAGTCTAGTCGAGAAGCTTTCCGAGCGCCCGCTTGATCTTCCGGACAGCCTGCTTGGTACGGTGCTCGTTTTCGATGAGCGCGAAGCGTACGTGTTCATCGCCATATTGGCCGAAGCCTATTCCGGGTGAAACCGCCACTTGAGCTTCCTGTAGCAAGTATTTAGAAAACTCGACCGAGCCCATTTTTTTTGCCGGCTCGGGGATTTCCGCCCAGACAAACATCGTTCCCTTGGGTTTGGGAATGTACCAACCCGCTCGATCGAGACCTTCGACCAGGGAATCACGCCGCTTCTGATACATCAAGCGAATATCTTCGACGCAATCCTGTGGCCCATTCAACGCGTGGATCGCGGCGATCTGGATCGGCTGAAAAATGCCGTAATCGAGATAGCTTTTGATGCGCGCCAAAGCGTGAATCACTTCGCGATTGCCGACGCAAAAGCCAACGCGCCAACCCGGCATATTGTAGCTTTTCGACAGGGAAAAGAATTCCACGCCGACGTCTTTAGCGCCCGGCACCTGCAGAAAGCTCGGCGCCTCATACCCGTCAAAGGTGAGGTCCGCATAGGCGAGGTCGTGGACAACAATGAAATCATGTTCTTTGGCAGTCTTCACGACACGCTCGAAGAAGTCTAGTTCTACGACCTGCGTCGTCGGATTGTGCGGGAAGCTGATGATCAGCATTTTCGGTTTAGGCCAGCTCTGGCGAATCGCTTCTTCGAGATGGCCGAAAAACGCTTCACTGGTAGTCAGCGGAACGCAACGCAGATCGCCGCCGGCAAGAATCACGGCGTACTGGTGAATCGGATAAGTCGGGCTCGGGCAAAGAACGACATCGCCCGGATCAATAGTCGCCCAGGCAAGATGGGATATGCCTTCCTTGGCGCCAATCGTAACGATCGCCTCGGCATCGGGATCGAGGTCGACCTCATAGCGCTTCTTGTACCAGTCGCAGATCGCCACGCGCAGCTTATAAATGCCGCGGGATACCGAATAGCGATGGTTTTGTGGTTTGCTTGCGGCTTCGACGAGCTTGGCCACCACATGCGGCGGCGTGGGCAAATCCGGGTTCCCCATGCCGAAGTCGACAATGTCCTCGCCGCGATGGCGCGCCGCCATCTTCATGCCATCGATGATGCTAAAAACGTAGGGCGGCAGCCGCTTAATCCGCTGAAATTCCACGCTTGGTTTACCTGATCCTTGCCAAAGCAAATAATTATTTCATTTTATAAAGCATCGTCCTAGTCCGCGCAACTAAAAAGGTTTTTGCTGTGACGGTTCGAATTAATTGCACCGCCGCGGCTTGTAGGGGCCGACACGGAGGTTGGCTCTATCGGTCAGCCGATCGAATCGGGTCGCCTTGCGGGAGGACCGGCGTCGATGACGTCGAAAATCGCGGCATCTTCATCCGATCGAACCCAACTGTAACGCCGCTCCCCACCGGTGCCGGAGGATTTGTTTCATGCCCGCTGAGGCTTTGCTTTTCAGCTCCGGGTCTTTGTCCAACCAAGCCAGAGCTTCCTTGCGGGCTTCTGCCAATAGTCGAGTATCGCGCGCCAGATTGGCGAAGCGAAAATCCGCCAGGCCAGATTGGCGCGTCCCCAGAAGCTCTCCCGGCCCGCGCAGGCGCAGGTCGGCTTCGGCGATTTTAAAGCCGTCATGTTCCCTTTCCATTACCCGCAGGCGCTCCGCCGCGACCGTATTCCCGACTTCTCGATTGACCAACAGGCAATAACCCGGTGCCGATCCGCGCCCGACCCGGCCGCGCAACTGATGCAATTGCGAAAGACCGAAACGCTCGGCATGCTCGACCACCATCACCGTGGCGTTGGGGATGTCGATGCCGACTTCGATCACCGTCGTAGCGACGAGAAGCCCCAGCTTGCCGTCGCGAAACGAGCGCATGATTTGATCGCGCTCTTCGGTCTTCAGACGGCCGTGCACGAGTCCGATACCGAAGTCCTTGAACATCGTTTGTTGCATCTTCTCCGCCATCTGGGTGGCGTCGCGTACCTGCTCGAGCTGTTCCGACGCTTCCACCAGCGGCAACACGACGAAGACCTGATGGCCGCGTTTTAATTCGCCGAGGACGATCGAATAAGCTTGGCGGCGCTCGCGCTCGCTAAAAACTTTGGTTTGCACCGGTGTTCTTCCCGGCGGCATTTCGTCGATAAACGAAACTTCCATGTCGCCGTAGAGCACCATGGCAAGACTACGCGGGATCGGGGTCGCGCTCATGAGCAGCATGTGGGGCTGACGGCTCGACGGCGACGGCGTCTCACTGCCGTGCACGAGACGCTGCAGGGAAAGCCGCTGCATGACGCCGAAGCGATGCTGCTCGTCGATCACGCCTAATCCCATGCGAGGCGCGCGCACTTCCTGCTGAATCAGTGCATGGGTGCCGACGACGAACGAAATCTCGCCGCGGGCGATGCGCTGGAGCAGCGATGGTTTTTCGCGCGCCGGCGTTGCCGCGGTGAGCAGCGCCGATGACATGCCCAGACTATCGGTAAATGTTTTTAGATTGCGATAATGCTGCTCAGCGAGAATTTCCGTGGGTGCCATCCAAATGGCTTGGGTGCCGTGCTCGATCGCGCGGAGGGACGCCAACCATGCGACCATCGTTTTGCCCGAGCCGACGTCGCCCTGCACGAGGCGCTGCATCGGTTGCGTGCCTGCCATATCCGATTCGATCTCATCGAGCACTCGTCGTTGTGCACCGGTCAGCTCAAACGGCAGCAGCTCGCGCATTCTTGCGCCAAGTCCCGTGCCGGTAGCGGCGAAGCGGACTCCCGGGCTCCGGCTCCGTGATCTTTTGCGCTGGCCCAATCCAAGTTGCAGATAGAAAAGCTCCTCGAAAATGATGGTGCGGTGCGCCGGAGAAGAAAACCGGTTGAAGGCGTCGACGTCAATATCGAGCGGCGGCGCGTGCAACTGCGCCAGCGCCGCCGGCACGGCCATCAGACCGTGGCGGTCGGCAACTTCTTTGGGCAGAGGATTCGGAAGATAGGCACAGTATTCGCTTAATATTTGCGCAATCCAGCGACGCATCAAGGACACGGATAGCCCGGTGGGACGAATATATACCGGCATGATGCGCTGTAATTGCGGCTCTTCGCCCGGTTCGACGAAATCGAAATCGGGGTGAACAATACGCAATCGTCCCGGCATCCCCGGCTCGACTTTGCCGTGCACCAAAAGCATCTGACCGTTGGCGAGATTGTTGGCGAGAAAACCCGGAGCGCGATACCAAACGAGATCAATGCTGCCCGTGTCGTCTTGCAGGGTTGCCAGCAGCATTTGGCTGCGCCGGCGCGGGATGTATCTTTTTTGTAAAGCCAGCAAGCGCCCGACAAAGCTCGATTCTTCGCCAGAGACGGCGGTGGAAAGTTTTTGAATTCGCCGGCGATCTTCATAGCGAAACGGCAGGTGATAAAGCAGATCGTTAATCGTTTTGAGCCCGAACGATTCCAATTGCGCCGCGCGCTTGGGACCGACGCCGTTAAGATGCTGAATTGATGTGGCCAACACGCGCAAACTATGGCGCACGCTGCTGGAGGGATTGTCCGTCGAATGATTCGAGACAGAATCTCGCGCCGCACGCTTCATGACGCGTTTACGGCAAAGGCGGCGCGCCGTAGTCTTGCAAAGCTTTAACGTCAAACTCCCGCTGTTTGAGGTACTCGATTCCTTCCGCGGCGGCTTCGGCGCCGGCGATCGTCGTGAAATACGGCACCTGGTAATCCAGCGCGCAGCGCCGAATGTAGTACGAGTCCGCCTGCGAGTGGGCGTCGGTGGGCGTGTTAATGACCATCGCGACTTCGCCGTCTTTAATGTGATCGCCGATATGAGGGCTGCCGTCCTGAACTTTGTTGACGACCTCTGCCGGGATGCCACGCGCTTCGAAATACGCCGCGGTGCCGCGGGTTGCGACGATGGTGAACCCGATCCGATGAAGTTTCTCAGCCGCCGCGGTGACGCTCGGCTTGTCCTCGTCGCGCACGCTGATAAAGACTTTTCCGCTATTTGGCAATCGCATGCCGCCGCCGAGCTGCGCCTTCGCGAAGGCGATACCGAAGGAAGTGTCGATGCCCATCACCTCACCCGTCGATTTCATTTCCGGACCGAGCAGCGTATCGACGCCGGGAAACTTGTTAAACGGAAAGACCGCTTCCTTGACCGAAATATGTGTGGGGTGAATTTCGCGCGTCAGGCCGAGATCTCTGAGCTTATCTCCCACCATAATTCGCGCCGCGATTTTTGCCAGTGGCACTCCGATCGCTTTGCTGACGAAGGGCACCGTCCGCGACGCGCGCGGATTGACTTCGAGAACGAACACGTTGCTCTTTTGCACGGCGAACTGCACGTTCATCAAACCGCGCACGTCGAGCGCTTTGGCTAAAGCCATTGTGTGCCCACGAATCTCGTCTTGAATGTCTTCGCCGATCGATTTGGCTGGCAAGCTGCACGCGCTGTCGCCCGAATGAACGCCGGCGCGCTCGATGTGCTCCATGATGCCACCGATCACGACTTCCTCCCCGTCGCCGAGGGCATCGACGTCGACCTCGATCGCATCGTCGAGAAACTTGTCGATCAGCACCGGGTGCTCGGGCGACGCGGACACGGCGTGGGTCATATAGTCCTTCAGCGCCTCGTCGTCATAGACGATCTGCATGGCCCGTCCGCCGAGCACGTAGGATGGCCGCACTAAAACCGGGTAGCCGAGCCGCTCGGCGATCTTGAAGGCTTCGTCATACGAGCGCGCGATGCCGTTGTCCGGCTGCTTGATCTTTAGCTGCTTGATCAACTCGGCGAAACGCTCGCGATCTTCGGCGAGATCGATGCTATCCGGCGAAGTGCCGATGATCGGTACGCCGGCACGTTCGAGGGGCAGCGCGAGCTTGAGCGGGGTTTGGCCGCCGAACTGGACAATCACACCGTCGGGCTTTTCCCGGTCGATGATGTTCATCACCTCTTCCATCGTCAGCGGTTCAAAAAATAGTTTGTCCGACGTGTCGTAATCCGTGCTGACGGTTTCCGGATTGCAATTGACCATGATCGTCTCATAATCGGCTTCTCTGAGCGCGAACGCGGCGTGCACGCAGCAATAGTCGAATTCGATTCCCTGGCCGATGCGATTTGGCCCGCCTCCTAAGATCATGATCTTCTTGCGCGTCGTCGGCTTCGATTCATCCTCGCCTTCGTAGGTAGAATACAGATAAGGCGTGAATGCTTGAAATTCTGCAGCGCAGGTGTCGACCGAATTGAACACCGCCTCCACCCCCTTGGCTATTCGAGCGCCGCGAACCTCCGCTTCGCTGGCGCCGAGCAGCTTGCCGATGCGCATATCGGCAAATCCCATCTGTTTCCATTGGCGCAACAATTTCGCGTCTAATTGAGCCAGCGATCCCGTGCCGCGCGCGATATCATTTTCGGTGGCGATGATCTGGCGAATCTTTTCGAGAAACCAGGGATCGATGGCCGATAGCTGAAATATTTCGTCGGTGGTCATGCCGAGCCGATAGGCATCGCCCAAATACCAAAGGCGTAGCGCATTGGGCTGTTGGAGCTTCTCGTGAACGATCCGAAGGGATTCTGCTCGCCGCGCTTCAGATAGATCGACTTTCGGCTCGAAACCGAAGGAACCGGTTTCCAGCGAGCGCATCGCCTTTTGCAGCGATTCCTTGAACGTCCGGCCGATGGCCATCGCTTCGCCCACCGATTTCATTTGCGGCGTCAAAAGATCTTTCGCCTGGGGAAACTTTTCGAACGTGAACCGCGGCAGTTTCACCACCACATAATCGATGGTCGGCTCAAAGCTCGCCGGTGTTTCCCGGGTGATATCGTTGCGAATTTCGTCGAGCGTGAAACCCACGGCCAGCTTGGCAGCGATCTTAGCAATCGGAAACCCAGTGGCTTTGCTGGCGAGCGCCGAGCTCCGCGAAACCCGCGGGTTCATTTCGATGACCACCATCCGGCCGTCTTTCGGATTAACCGCGAATTGGATATTCGATCCGCCGGTATCGACGCCGATTTCGCGAATCACGCGCAGCGCCGCGTCGCGCATAATCTGATACTCTTTGTCCGTCAGAGTTTGTGCGGGTGCGACGGTGATGGAGTCGCCCGTATGAACCCCCATCGGATCAAAGTTTTCGATGGAACAAATGATCACCACGTTATCCTGGTGATCGCGCATGACTTCGAGCTCGAATTCTTTCCAGCCGAGCACCGATTCTTCGATCAAAACTTCGTGCACAGGGGAGATGCTCAAGCCCGCTTGCACGACTTCCTTGAACTCCTCCGGACTATACGCGAAGTTGCCGCCGCTGCCGCCGAGCGTGCGCGAGGCACGGATGATGACCGGGAAGCTCAAGCGTTTTTGAATGCGCATGGCGTCGCGCATGCTGCGCGCGTAGCCGCTGCGCGGCAGGTCGAGACCGATACGCCGCATGGCTTCTTTGAAGAGATCACGATCCTCGGCTTTTTTAATTGAATCGATTTTGGCGCCAATCATTTCGACGCCGTAGCGTTCCAGAATTCCCCGATCGGCGAGATCGATGGCGAGATTGAGCGCCGTTTGGCCGCCCAACGTGGGTAGAATCGCGTCGGGTTTTTCCTTGGCAATGATCTTTTCGACGATATCTGTTGTGATTGGCTCGATATATGTGCGAGCGGCGAAACCGGGGTCGGTCATGATGGTCGCGGGATTGGAGTTGACGAGAATGACTCTGTAGCCCTCTTCTTTAAGAGCTTTCAGCGCTTGGGTCCCGGAATAGTCGAATTCGCAGGCTTGGCCGATAATGATTGGCCCGGCACCGATCAGCAGAATCGATTCAATATCGGTTCGTTTCGGCACGGGTCGCTACCTGCCTCTATGTTTGGCCATCATGTCGGTAAATCGTTTAAACAGGTAGTTTGCATCGTGCGGTCCGGGCGACGACTCGGGATGATACTGCACCGAAAAGACCGGCAGCTCCCGGTGCACCAAACCTTCAACGGTATTGTCGTTCAAGTTTAGATGCGTCACTTCCACGGCGTCAGTGAGCGAATCCGCGTCGACGGCGAAGCCGTGATTTTGAGCGGTGATCTCAACTTTGCGCGTCGTTAAATCCATCACCGGCTGGTTGCCGCCGTGGTGTCCGAACTTGAGCTTGTAAGTCTTGCCGCCGAGGGCGAGCCCCATGATCTGATGGCCGAGGCAGATACCGAAGATCGGTTTCTTGCCGATCAACTTTTGCACGTTTTGCTTCGCGTATGGCACTGCGTCGGGATCGCCCGGACCGTTGGAGAGGAAGATGCCGTCCGGATTCATCGCCAGCACGTCGTCCGCCGGCGCCGCAGCCGGAACGACTGTGACCCGGCAGCCTGCCTCGGCTAGATTGCGCAGAATGTTGTACTTGATGCCGTAATCATAAGCGACGACAAAATATACCGGCGCGCCGAAGGTTCCCTTGCTTTTGCGCTTCGGCGCCGTCTCTGAAGCCTCACGCTGCTTGTAACCTTCGTCGAGCTGCCACATTCCCTGATTCCAATCATACGCTTCGCGGCAAGATACCTGTTGAACGAGATCTATTCCCACCAAGCCGCGAGAATTTTTTGCTTTCGCGATAAGCTCATCGGCATTACTGCTCAAGGTCGAGATGATGCCTTCTTGCGATCCATGATCGCGCAAGTGGCGAACCAAGGAGCGCGTGTCGATGCCTTGTATGCCGACGATGCCGTTTGCTTTCATGTATTCATGTAGCGGCTCGGCGGCGCGCCAACTGCTCGGCTGCGGTGTGTAGTCTTTGACGATGAAGCCCTTCATGAACGGGCGGCGCGACTCGACGTCCTCGGCATTGACGCCAACGTTGCCGATCTCCGGATAAGTCATCGCCACAATCTGACCTTCATAGGAGGGATCGGTAATGATCTCCTGGTATCCCGTCATGCTGGTGTTGAACACGACTTCGCCGATCGCTTCGCCTTCGGCGCCAAAGGCGCTGCCTTCAAAGATTCGCCCATCCGCTAAAGCCAAGATGGCTTTCATGGAATTACGTAACCGCCGTCTTTCCGTCGCCTATTGCCGACGACTGGGCACTCGCAACTGGACTAAGGATCGAATACATCACCACCTGATCGCGTACTTCCTGCTCGAGCCCCCGCAGCTTCACCCGCACCCGATCATTTTCCGAGCTGGGGATATTTTTGCCGACGTAATTGGGCCGCACCGGCACTTCGCGATGACCACGATCGATTAATACCGCCAGGCGCACCGACTGAGGACGACCCGAGCGAAAGATAATACTCAGCGCGCTCTTCACCGTTCTGCCGGTATAGATGACGTCATCGACGAGAATTACCTCGCGGTCTTTCAAGTTTAGCGGTCCGGCGTCGGGATCGCCCGGAGCTATCCTGCGCAACTCTTCGCCCCCGCCGTAAATTTCGATTTCACCGAGCTCTGGCCTGCGCTGGAGCTGTTTTTCGATTTCTGCCGCGAGTCGGCGTGCCAACTGCGCGCCGACACTGCGCACGCCCAAGACCAACAATCGATCTGGATTCCGGCAGTCTCGCAAAATCTCCCCGCTTATTTGGACGAGCGCGTAGTTGATTTCCGCTTCGGTCATCAAGACGCGCTGCGGTCCGCTCTTGAACGGCTCATAGCCAAGCTCCTCGGCTTGTTTGATCGAGTCGAAGATTGCCAGCTCGCCTTTCTTTAACCAATCATCGAGTGTCGCTGCGACCGTAGCGTCGTACGGACAATAGCGTTTCAATTTGGTGTTGCCGACGTATTGCACCTTGAAGCGATGATCGCAGTACACGCAGCCGAGAATCATGGCGCCGACTTCACCCGCGGAAAAAAGCGCGAAGCGCCTGCGGGTGGACACTGGCTCTTTCAGTGTCACACAGTTCGGATTATGGCACTGGGGACCGACGGCTTCGGAGCTTTCATAAGCCAACGCCGGAGTCTTTGCCGCGCTCGATTTCTTTTCCCGCCGATCAAAGAGAAATTTGAGCAGCGCCATGCGTATGGGTACACCGTAAGCCGCCTGCTTGAAATAAATCCCACGGCGGTCCTTGTCGAGCTCCGGGGACAGCTCGTCGACCCGCGGCAACGGATGCATCACCACGGTGTTCTGAAAACGCTCTTCGCGGAGAAAATCGGCGCCGATCGTGGGATAACTGTTGCCGCTCGTGCCCTCTTTTATGCGCTCTTTTTGTTTGCGGGTCATGTAGAACGCATCGTAGCGCAACCCGGTCGCCATGCTGTTCAGACGGGCTTGAATCACCTGATCGACTTGGGTGAAAAGCGCGAGCTGATGCGGCTGCTTGGGCGTCAAATAGAGCGCGTCCGTTTCCTTTACCACCGCACTTAGATCGTTCGACGCCACTGGCGCCAGGTGGTAACCGTACTCGCGCTCCAAGCGCTCGATCACATACTGCGGCAGTTCCATGCCGCTTGCGGCCAAAGTGACGACGTGAGCGCCGAAACGCGCCAGCGCGAATACCAGCGAATGAATCGTCCGGCCGTTTTTTAGATCGCCGCAGATGACCACCGTCAGCCCTTTGAGCTCGCCCTTTTCTTTGCGCAACGTGTAAAGGTCGCACAGTGTTTGGCTCGGATGTTCGTGGCCGCCGTCGCCGGCATTGATGATCGGCACATCGGCATGTTCGGCCATCGCCTGCACGGCGCCGTCCCAATTATGACGCACGACCAAGACATCGGCATAGCTCGAAACCACCTTGGCGGTATCGGCAACCGTTTCACCCTTGGCGGTTGACGATGCTTTCATATCCGAACAGCTGATCACCGTACCACCCAAACGCTGCATCGCCGATTCGAACGACAACCGAGTTCGCGTGCTCGGCTCGTAGAAAAGCGTAGCCATGATCTGCCCGCTGGCAACCTTGGAGGCGCGCAATTGATCCGCGCTATCCGCCAACAAAAAGATCTCTTCGATCTCTTCGTTGGTTAGATCCGCTATCGATATTAAATTACGCATCACGTTGGGTGTGCCGGCCTAAACCGCACTTTTTCCTTGCCAATCGGCGAGAGTTACCTGATCGATTCCATCCGACTCTTCGAGCATGACATTGACCCTCTGACCGTCACCGGCGTCGACGTTCTTGCCGATAATGTCGGCACGGATCGGCAGCTCGCGGGAACCGCGGTCGATCAAGACGGCAACGAGAATTCGCTTGGGCCGGCCGAGCCGCTCCACAGCTTCCATGGCTGCCCGAATCGTGCGACCGCGAAAAATCACGTCGTCAATGAGAACCACGGTTTTGTCGTCGACCGCTGCTTGAATCTCAAAAGCGCCGACGGGCGGCAGTAGCTGCCCTTGAGCTCGATCGTCCCGGTATCCCGTCACGTCGATCACAGCGACCGGTGGCGCAAACTTGCCGATCTCGTCGATCTTTCGCGCCAGGCGGCGCGCCAAATGCACGCCCCGTGAACGAATGCCGATCAGAACCAATTCTCTCGGGTTGGCGCTTTTCTCGATGATCTCGTGCGCCATTCGACCGAGGGTCCTGGCGAGATCGGCCTGTTCCAAAAGAACTTGCTTTGTTTCAGCCATAAAAAAAGACCCTCCCGGGTTACCGGGAGGGTCTTCGAGCGAATGTAATTTGTTGAATGGATTCTGTCATGACGCCTTTTTCGACCTCGCAGGATCGAATTAAAAGGTTAATGACAAACCAATACCCCCTGACTGAAATAAAGTCAATAAAGTTAATGTTAAATTTTCAACTCAATGATCGTCGCATGCACTTTTCGACGTAGAATCCGGAGCCGAGCCACCGCCACCGGTAACTTAAAACGCCGCGGGCCTGCGCTGCCCGGATTGAGAAACATTACACCGCCGCGATTTGAGATCCCCGGCTTGTGAGAGTGGCCGCTGGTTACCGCATGAAAGCCTTCGTCAACAGGGTTAATTTCGAGATCGTGGACGTTGTGGATCACATACAAACCAACCCCGTTTAATCGGAGGCTCAAAATGTCAGGGATTTCCTTTGCCCAAGCCTCGCGGTCATTGTTGCCGCGGATCGCGAGCACCGGCGCAATCAATTTGAGCGATGTGAGGATCTCCGGCTTGCCGATATCGCCAACATGGATGATCAGCTCTGAGCCTTTCAATGCCGCGATGGCCTCCGGTCGAAGCAGGCCGTGCGTATCGGATATCAAGCCGATTCGCCCCGATGTTAACTTCAGTCGCTTTTCCTGAATCGACCACACATGAAATGATTTATCTTGATTCGCGTCCCGGGGCAATTCTATAGTGACCGTGTCGGATGGAGGTCGTATGTTTCCACACTTAAAAGGTTTCAATCTCAGAAAATGGATCGATGAGAACCGCGGCGACTGGGGTCAGCGTCGTGTGATCTGGCAGGATTCGGATTTCATCGCGTTTGTTACCCGTGGCCCCAACCGGCGCAAGGATTTTCACATCAATCCCGGCGACGAGATTTTTTATCAACTCGAAGGCGATCTCAATCTTCACTACATCAAAGACAACAAGCGCGAGCTCGCCGTACTCCAAGCCGGCGATATTTTTCTGCTGCCCAAGAACACGCCGCACTCGCCGCGGCGCGCGGAGGGCTCATGGACTTACGTGGTAGAACGGCAGCGCGGCAAAGAGGAAATAGACAGGTTTATCTGGCCCTGCGAAAAATGCGGTCACCATCTCTATCAGACCGAAGTTCGCTTCGACGACCCGGGCGATGCAGTTGCCAAGGCGACGAATTCGCTCAAGTCGGATCCGGAATTAACCAAGTGTAAAGAGTGTGGCGCGGTCCTTGAGCTATAACTTTAGCTGCAGGTGAGCTCAGGTGTCACATTAGATTACTTAAAGTTTATCATCAGATGAGGGTTTCCGCTGTAACGCGCGCCAAATCTTAGGCGGCGTCAGAGGCAGTTCTTGAATGCGCACGCCGACCGCGCGTGACACGGCATTGGCAACCGCGGAGGCGACCGGGAGCAAGCCGCCTTCGCCGATGCCCTTCGAGCCGAACGGACCCGGACCGTTGCCGTTCTCGATTAGAATTGTGTCGAACTTGTCCGGCACGTCGTTGAATCTCGGTACCGTATAGTCCACTAGATTGCCGTTTAGCAGTTGACCGTCTTCGTAGATCATTTCTTCCATCAGTGTGTGGCCGATGCCGAACATCACCGCGCCCTCGTCCTGGCCGATACACTGCTCGGGGTTGATCGCTTTGCCGGTATCGCAGGCGGAAACGTATTTGAGCAGATGAATGACGCCCGTGTCAGGGTCGACCTCGACTTCGACGCCGCCCCAACCGACTTCCCAGAAGGTCGTGGTCGAGCCCAAGACCGCCTTGGCGTTGCGCTTGTCTTTGTACAGGCCCTTGCCGATAATTTCTCCAGCCTTGCTGCCAAAGAAATCAACGATCACTTTACTGAATGAAATAACCGGACGCTCGCCAAGGACGACATGACCGTTGTGTAATCTGAGATTGTCTGCCTTCTGCTTGAGAACCTTTGCCGCGCACTGCAGAAGTTGCTTCTTGACGTCCTCAGCCGCTCGTAAAACCGCTGTTCCCATAACCACCATCGAGCTGCTCGCGCTGGTGGAGATATCGTAGGGCGTCACGTCGGTATCGAGCTGCGCCACGCCGATTTGATCCATGGGCACGGAAAGTTCTTCGGACACGACTTGG
>DASWCL010000119.1:0-24317 GCA_036390135.1 Binatia bacterium | reverse complement strand
CAATCTCTACTTCCCTGATCGCAATGTTGTCGGGCGTGAGCGCGTTGAGCGCGCGGCGGATTCGGTGCGGGTTATCTATATCGGCTGAGAAGAAATTGGCCACCTGCCCAAGCGCATGCACACCGGCATCGGTGCGCCCGGAGCCGGTGATACGCGTGGGCGTTTTGAGAAAGGTCGAAACCGCTTTCTCCAAAACAGCTTGAATCGTCTCGCCGCGGGACTGAATCTGCCAGCCGTGGTAGTGGGTGCCGTCATATTCGACGGTGATCTTGATGTTCACACAAGAATGGTTTCGCGTCTTGGGTTGCGGATTTAGCGTTCAGCAATCCGGTCGTCGGTCATCGTTCCCATGATCACATTCGTCATCAGCCGGCAAGCTAAATGTAATCGCGAATTAAAATCTCGGCGATCTGGACGGCATTAAGTGCGGCGCCTTTGCGCAGGTTGTCCGACACGACCCAAAGATTAAGACCGTTGGCGACCGAATGGTCCTCGCGAACTCTGCCGACGTAAGTAGCGTCTTTACCGGTTGCATCGATCGCCATCGGATAATTGTTTTCTTCCGGGGCGTCGGCCAGAATGACGCCTGGCGCTTCGCGAAGAATTTGTTTGGCTTCCGTCGCCGAAAGTTTCACCACGGTTTCGACGTTAATGGACTCCGAGTGGCTGCAAAAAACCGGCACGCGCACGGTGGTCGCCGTGACCGGCAGATTCGGCTCGCCGAGAATTTTCCGCGTCTCCTCGATCATCTTGATCTCTTCTTTGGTGTAGCCGTTTTCCAAGAAGGCGTCGATGTGCGGGATACAATTGAAAGCGATCTGATGCGGAAACTTGTTTTTTTCGATTTCCTTGCCGTTGAAAAGCGCCGATACTTGCTCACTCAGTTCCTCCATCGCCTTGCGTCCGGCCCCGGAAACGGACTGATAGGTCGACACCACAAGCCGTTTGATGCGCGCGGCATCGTGGATCGGCTTCAGCGCTACGACCATTTGTATCGTAGAACAATTGGGGTTGGCGACGATGCCGCGATTTTTATAGTTGGCAATCTCTTTTGCGTTCACTTCGGGAACGACCAGCGGAATGTCCGGCTCCATCCGAAAAGTGGACGTATTGTCGACTACCACGGCGCCCGCGGCGACGGCGAGCGGCGCGAATTTGGCGCTGACGCTGCCGCCGGCGGAAAACAATCCGATGTCGATATTATCGAATGAATCCTCCTGCAGCAGGCCAACGCGAATCTGCTTGCCTTGGAATGGAAGTAATTGTCCCGCGGATCGCTCGGAAGCCAGGAGCCGGAGCTCGCCGACCGGAAACTCGCGCTCTTCCAAAACTTCGCGCATCTGTTCGCCGACCAGACCCGTGGCACCGACGACGGCGACGTTGTATTTTTCTTTCTTCACGACCAATTATCCCTTCGCCTTGTCTATCTTATCGCGCACCAACTTGCCCATTTGCTTGCAGCCGACGAGCTTGCAGCCGGGCTCTTGAATGTCCGCAGTCCGATAACCTTCGTTCAGCACATCTTCGACAACTTTCTCGATCCGATCGGCGGCCGCGCCTTGATCGAAGGAATGACGCAACATCATCGCCACGCTCAAAATCGTCGCCAGCGGGTTTGCCTTATCTTGCCCCATAATATCCGGCGCCGTGCCGTGCACCGGTTCGTACATGCCGACTTTGCCGCCCAGACTGGCCGACGGCAGCATGCCAATGGAGCCGGTGAGCATCGCCGCCTCGTCGCTGAGAATATCGCCGAACATGTTGGTCGTGACGAGGACGTCGAACTGTTTGGGATTGCGAATCAACTGCATGGCGCAATTGTCCACCAGGATATGCTCGAGCTCTACTCCGGCGTAGCCTTCGTCCTTGTGAATCCGGGTCACCACCCTGCGCCAAAGTTCTGTCACCTCGAGCACGTTAGCTTTATCGACGGACGTGACTTTCTTGCGCCGCTTGAGCGCGGCTTGAAAGCCGACGTGAGCGATGCGCTCGATCTCCGGTGTCGTATACACTTCCGTGTTGACACCGCGCTCGGTGCCGTCCGGCAGTTTGGTGATACCTTTGGGCTGGCCAAAATAGATGCCGCCGGTGAGCTCGCGTACCACGAGCAAATCCGTGCCCTCGACCACTTCACGCTTTAGCGTCGAGGCCGACGCGAGCGCGGAAAACAATTTTACCGGCCGAAGGTTGGCGAATAAGCCAAGCTCCTGGCGCAAGCCCAAGAGCGCTCTTTCAGGCCGAATCGAGTAATCGAGGCCGTCCCACTTGGGTCCGCCCATGGCGCCGAGCAACACCGCGTCGCTCTCTTTGGTTAAATTGAGCACCGGATCGGTGAGCGGCTTGCCGTGCGCGTCGATCGACGCGCCGCCGACAATCCCGTACTCCAGCTCCACCCCGAAGCCGTAAAGCTTCGCGACTTGTTCGAGCACCTGCGTGCCTTCGCCCATCACCTCGGGGCCAATGCCGTCTCCTGGTAAAACTGCAATTTTGTAGTTCATGGACCCTCTTTCTCCACCACCTGCCGATAGCGTTTCCTTCCTGTCAATTTGTTGAGCGCGTTGATGTACGCCAGCGCGCTCGCCATGATGATGTCGGTGTGCGCCCCCTGCCCCGACACGCGGATGCCGTCGTCTTCGAGCACGCAGGACGCTTCGCCTTGCGCATCGGTGCCGCCGGTGATCGCGTTGACCGAGTAGCGCACGAGCTGGGATTCCGACCTCGTGACCTTGGTGATCACCTTATAGCATGCGTCGACGACGCCGTCGCCCGAGGCATGGTCGGTAACTTCCGCGTCATCGACACGCATCTTTACGGTCGCTGAGGGAATGCCGTCGGAGCTCGAGTTGACATTCATATACAGCAATTCGAATTTATCGGGCCTGCCTGGCACACGGAGAATCTCTTCGGCAACGATCACTTCGATGTCCTCGTCGTAAACGTTCTTCTTTTTGTCGGCAAGCTCTTTGAAGCGCAAAAACGCCCGGTTCATGTCTTCCTTGCTCAAGTTGAAACCCAGATGCTTCAAGCGCTCATCGAAAGCATGGCGCCCGGAGTGCTTGCCCATCACCAGACGGTTGCCCGGGATACCGATCGACTCCGGCGTCATGATCTCGTAGGTTTGTGTGTATTTGAGCACGCCGTCCTGGTGGATGCCGGCTTCATGCGCGAAGGCGTTGTCGCCGACCACCGGTTTATTGATTGGAATCGGAATGCCTGTAACCTGGGAGACCAAGCGGGAAGTCGGATAAAGCTGCTCGCTGGTAATGTTCGTGTCGAGATCGAGATAATTCTTGCGCGTGCGCAGCGCCATTACCACTTCTTCCAAAGAAGTGTTGCCGGCGCGCTCGCCGATGCCGTTGATGGTGCATTCGATCTGCCGCGCGCCGTTGTGAACCGCGGCAAGGGAGTTCGCCACCGCCAAGCCGAGATCGTTATGGCAATGGGCGCTCCAGATAACTCGATCACCGCCAGCGGTGCGTTCGATCAAGTTGGCGATCAAGGCACCGAACTCCGCGGGGATCGCATAGCCCGTGGTATCCGGGACATTGATCGTTTTGGCGCCGGCACGGATCACTTCGCGAAATATCTGGATCAAGAATTCCGGATCGCTGCGCGAAGCATCTTCGGCGGAGAACTCGACGTAATCGGTAAACTGCTTGGCGAAGCTCACTGCTTTGACAGCCGCTTCCATCACCTGCTCGCGGCTCATGCGCAATTTATGCTTGAGATGAATATCCGAGGTCGCGATAACAATATGGATGCCGGGGTTTTTCGCCTCTTCCACCGCTTTCAAAGCGCGACTGATATCGCCCTCTAGGGCGCGCGCCAGACTTACCACCCGGGGCCGGCTCAGTTCCCGGGCGACTCGACGCACCGATTCAAAATCTCCTTCGGAGGAAGCGGCAAAGCCGGCTTCGATGACGTCGACGCCGAGTTTCTCGAGCTGGCGCGCGATCACAACTTTTTGCTCGACGGTCATGCTCGCCCCAGGCGATTGCTCGCCGTCGCGCAGCGTCGTATCGAAAATTTGCACGACATTGTCTTGATTCATTGAATTCATCTTCATGTCTCCTCTGCCGTTATCCGCCAGCCCTGCCTAGAAATGAAAACTCCCGCGGCATGGCCAACGGGAGTTTCGTTTACATTTAACTAGAGCCAGGATATCACGGCAACGCTCTCGCGGCCTCCCGTCTCTGCTCCCGCCGGTGCTTTAACTTAGTTAAGCACCATAATAAGGGACCGGATAACGTGTACAGTAAGACAATCGTGAAAAACATAATATGCCGTTCGGCGATGATCAGTGTAATCAAAATCAAACCGGAAACCAACATCACCGTCCCATTTCGGTCCGCCCATCGCGCCGAGCAAAACCGCGTCACTCTGCTTGCTAAGTTGAGCACCGGGTCGATGAGCGGCTTGCCGTGAGCGTCGAGCGATGCGCCACCGACGATTCCCTGCTCCAGCTCGATGCCAAAGCCGTAGAGTTTCGCCACTTGATTGAGTACCGCGGTTCCCTCACCCATCACTTCGGGGCCGATGCGGTCTCCAGGTAAAACCGCAATCTTGTAGTTCATGGTCCCTCTTTCTCCACCACCTGCCGATAGTGTTTCCGCTCTTCTATTTTGTTGAGCGCGTTAATATACGCCAGCGCGCTCGCCATTATAATGTCGGTATGCGCACCTTGGCCCGAAATCCGCATCCCGTCGTCGTCGAGCAAACAAGACACTTCGCCCTGGGCATCGGTGCCGCCAGTGATGGCGTTGACCGAATAGCGCACCAGCTGACACTGCGAACCGCTGATCTTGGTGATCACCTTGTAACAAGCGTCCACCACGCCGTCACCCGAGGCGTGATCCATTTTCTCGCCGCCATCGACGCGCATCTTGACGGTCGCGGTCGGGATGCCGTCGGTGCTCGAGTTGACGTTCATATAGAGCAGTTCGAATTTATCCGGCCGCCCGGGCACGCGCAGCACTTCTTCGGCGACGATCGCTTCGATATCTTCGTCGTAAACGTTTTTCTTTCTGTCGGCGAGATCCTTGAATCGAACAAACGCCCGGTTCATGTCCTCTTTGCTCAGATTGAAGCCCAAATGTTTGAGCCGCTCGTCGAAGGCGTGCCGTCCGGAGTGCTTGCCCATGACCAACCGGTTGCCGGGAATGCCAATCGATTCCGGCGTCATGATTTCGTAGGTCTGTTTGTGCTTGAGCACGCCGTCTTGATGGATGCCCGCCTCGTGGGCAAAGGCGTTGTCGCCGACCACCGGTTTGTTGATCGGAATCGGGATGCCCGTGACCTGGGAGACCAAACGGGAAGTCGGATAAAGTTGTTCGCTGGTAATGTTGGTGTCGAGATCGAGATAGTTTTTACGGGTCCGCAGCGCCATTACGACTTCTTCCAGTGAGGTATTGCCGGCGCGCTCGCCGATGCCGTTGATCGTGCATTCGATTTGCCGGGCGCCGTTGTGCACCGCGGCCAGCGAGTTCGCCACCGCGAGGCCGAGATCGTTGTGGCAATGGGCGCTCCAGATCACCCGATCGCCGCCCGCCGTGCGTTCGATCAGGTTCGCCATCAAGGCGCCGAACTCCGAAGGAATTGCGTAACCCGTCGTATCGGGAACGTTGATCACCTTGGCACCGGCGCGAATCACTTCGCGAAATATCTGGATCAAAAACTCCGGATCGCTGCGCGACGCGTCCTCCGCGGAGAACTCGATATAGTCGGTAAATTTCTTGGCCTGGCTGACCGCCTTGATCGCAGCTTCGAGAACCTGCTCCCGGCTCAGCTTAAGCTTGTGCTTCAAGTGAATGTCGGAAGTGGCGATGAAAGTGTGAATGCCCGGATGGGTCGCATGCTCCACCGCTTTCAACGCACGCTCGATATCGCCCTCCTGGGCCCGCGCGAGACTGACGACGCGCGGGCGCGTGACTTCTTTACAAACGCGGCGCACGGATTCGAAATCGCCGTCCGACGATGCCGCGAAGCCGGCTTCGATCACATCGACGCCGAGTTTCTCCAATTGGCGAGCGATAATGACTTTTTGTTCTGCGGTCATGCTCGCGCCCGGCGATTGCTCGCCGTCGCGCAGCGTGGTGTCAAAAATCTGGACTACGTTGGGGTTGTCGACCTTTGCCATTTTATAATCTCCTCGAGGGTTGATCCGTTGGCTCGGCCCAGAAACAAAAACTCCCGTGGCAGGGCCAACGGGAGTATCAAACTATTTTTTGACTAGAGCCAGGATCTCACGGCACCGCTTGCGCCGCCTCCCGTCTCCTCTCCCGCCGGTGCTTGGAGGTCGTGAAGCACCATAACAGAGGTCCGGATAACGTATACAGTAAGACAATCGTGAAGAACATAAGATGCCGCTCGGCGATAATCAGTGTAATCAAAATAAACCCGGAAACCAACATCCAGATCGGATGGCGCTTTCTGACATCGTTATTTTTCAAGCTGAAATATGGAATATTGCTGACCATCAAAGCGGCCAAACCGTAAATCACCAACAACAGCGTCAAGTGCCGACTCGGCGACCCTTCTCCGCCCAAGTAGTAATAAAGAATCACCGTCGAAGTGATCATTTGCGCCGCGGCTGGGATCGGCAGGCCGACAAAATGACTCTTCGATACGCCGAGCGCCTGAACGTTAAAACGGGACAATCGCAGCGCTCCGCAAACAACGTAGGTGCACGCCGCCAGCCACCCCCAGGTGTCCCACGGCACCAATGCCCAAAGGTAAACCAAAACCGCGGGCGCGACACCGAAGGACACGACATCCGCCAAAGAATCGAACTCCACCCCGAATTGGCTGGTGGTTCTGGTTAGCCGGGCAGCGTAACCGTCGATCCCGTCGAATACATTCGCCAACAGGATGAGCAGTGCGGCGTTAACGTAATCGCCGCGAAAAGTAGCAATGATGGAGAAAAACCCGCACATCAGATTGCCCGCAGTGAACAAGCTCGGGATAAGATAAACTCCCCGGCGCAGCTTATCCTTGGGCATGCGATGCCGCAGCGACACCCGCTGTTTACCGCGCCGTCGCAATAGGCGAACTTTGCCGTTCTCCTGCAATGGGTTGGGTTCCGGAGCATTCATAACGCTCATACAAATCTCCCCAAGATCGTTTCCCCGCCCTTCACTCGTTGTCCTTCGGTGACTTCGATGCGGCAACCGCGCGGCAAGTATGCGTCCGTGCGCGATCCAAACATGATCAAGCCAAACCGGTCGCCGCGTTTCACGCTGTCGCCGCGCTGAACCCGACAAATGATCCGGCGCGCCACGACGCCCGCGACTTGCACAACTCCGAGCCTACGACCCCGCTCATCGACGAGCTTCAAGGTGTTCTGTTCGTTACGCGCGGACGCTTCGTCTTTGTAGGCGGCGAGGAATTTTCCCCGCTGGTAGTTTGCCTGTTCGATCTTGCCCGTAACCGGACTCCGATTGATATGAACGTCGAGGGGCGAGAGAAAAATACTCACCCGCGCCGTAGCCTCGGTAAATCTCGGATCGCCTTTAATATCGACGATGCTCACCACTTTGCCGTCAGCGGGAGACACGATCAGCCCGTCGCCCGTTGGAATCGTTCGCTCCGGATCGCGAAAAAAACCGGCGATCGCTATTGTACATACTCCAAGTATAACGCCAATCCCCACCCAACCAAGGGCGAACGGCAAAATAGTTACGACTGCCGCCGTCACAATGAGTGGATAACCTTCCCGAGCGATTTTCATTCGCTTTCACAGCCTGTCTCGTTCAGATGGCGACGCTTAGTTCCGGCTCTTATCCACGAGACGATTCTGCGCCAGCCATGGCATCATGGCGCGCAAGCCATCGCCGACTTTTTCGAGCGGATGATTGGCGGCTTCTTTGCGCAGCTCGGTGAAATGCGGACTACCGCATTTGTATTCGTTGATCCACTCGTCGGCGAATTTGCCGGATTGGATGTCTTTGAGAATCTGCTGCATCGCCTCGCGCACCTCGGGCCCGATCACCCGTTTGCCGCGCGTCAAGTCACCGTACTCCGCCGTGTTGCTGATCGAATAGCGCATGTTGGTCAAGCCACCTTCGTAGATCAAATCGACGATCAGCTTAACTTCATGGACGCATTCAAAGTACGCCATCTCCGGCGGATAACCTGCATTGACCAAGGTTTCATAACCGGCCTGAATCAGCGCGCAAAGACCGCCGCACAAAACCGATTGCTCGCCGAAAAGGTCGGTTTCAGTTTCGTCTTTAAACGTCGTCTCGATCACGGCGGCTCGCGCGCCGCCGATCGCGCTGCCATAAGCCAAGCCAATATTTTTTGTATTTCCCGACGGATCTTGATGCACCGCCAATAAACATGGCACACCGCGGCCTTTTTGATATTCGCTGCGCACCAAATGCCCGGGCCCTTTGGGAGCGATCATGAAGACATTGACGCCGGCGGGCGGCACTATTCGCTTGAAGTGAATATTGAAACCATGACCAAACGCCAAGTAATTGCCGTTCTTAAGTCCCGGCTTGATTTCCTTCTCGTAGGCATCACCTTGCAGCTCGTCGGGCAATAAAATCATCACGATGTCGGCCGCAGCGGTGGCTTCTGCCGTCTCCGCGACCTTGAGGCCGGCGTTCTCAGCCTTGGACCACGAACTGCTGCCGCTCTTTAGGCCGACCATCACTTCAACGCCGGAGTCGCGCAGATTATTCGCATGCGCATGACCTTGGCTACCATAGCCGAGCACCGCGACCTTTTTTCCCTTGAGGACGCTCAAATCAGCGTCTCGATCGTAATAAACTTGCATCAAATTTCTCCTGTCGAATTGGGAAGAGTCTAATATGCCGGTCGAGCGCTAACAAGTCAACCCAAGTATCTGTAACTCAAGGACTTATTAGAGGAACAAGGCTATCAAGGGGTCGGCCGCTGGGATGAGCATCCGACGATGATCAACAAACTTAACGCAAAGAGCGCCACATTCCGCATTTTTTCCGCGGGAGAGAGTTATGCTGACAAATAGTTTTGCATAAATTTCATGAAGGTCAAGCTAAATCATAGCACTGGCCGATGGAATCTGATGTCGCCTGTAATTGACTGAAATGGTGCAGCAGTGCCGAAGTCGACGCTTGAACAACACCCATCAGGACGAAGGATCCTCTGCCGGGGCGCCGGACGCCGTCCTCGACCACAACGCGATAGGATAGATGCAAGTTGAACGTTCCGGGATCTTTGATGGACCGCCGAAGGATTGGGCCGATTGCCAACGCTACGTTTTTAACAAAGCCGGCTCGCGGCGTGGCGATGCCGTGCGCGTGGTTTCGCGGGAAATAGCAATACGACCGGTGCGCACCAGATCCTTAATCCCCAGTGGCTTGAGCATGTTGATCATCGCTTCGACCTTATCGACGTCGCCGGTGATTTCGATGGTGTACGTGTTCGGTGAGGAATCGACAATCTTGGCGCGAAAAATATCCGCCAGCCGAATCGCTTCGTCACGATGTTCGGGTTTGGTGTGGACTTTGATGAGAGCCGTTTCCCGATCGAGGAAATGCGTCTCCGTCAGATCGACGACTTTCAGCACCTCAACAACCTTGTTGAGTTGCTTCATGATCTGCTCGATGATTGGATCGTCGCCTACGGTGACGATGGTGATCATCGAGGCCGACGGATCCAACGTCGGCGCAACGGACAAACTTTCGATGTTGTAGCCTCGGGCACTGAATAGGCCCGCAACTCTGGCGAGAACGCCAAACTTGTTTTCGACGAGAACCGATATGATATGTTCCATCCGCGAAAATCATCAGGCAGGAAGAACGCCCTCCCCCTCATCAACCTTTCTCTTGTGTGCTCCGCCTTTTTTCGCCATCTTGAGCTCGGGCGGGTCTTCAAGCATCATTTCATGCTGTGCTCCGCCGGCGGGAATCATCGGGTAGCAATTTTCATAGGGGTCAGTATGAATATCCATCAACACCGGCCCCTTGTGCTTTAAACCCTCTTTCAGAACGGACTCCACTTCGTTGGGCTTGACCGCGCGCAGCCCGACGATGCCGTAGGCATCGGCAAGTTTCACGAAGTCGGGCATCGTACCCAGGATGCTCGCCGAATAACGGCCTTCATAGAAGAGATCTTGCCATTGCCGCACCATGCCGTGCACACCGTTGTTGAGCAAAACTATTTTCACCGGCAGCTTACGCTCGGCGGCGACAACCAATTCCTGTAGATTCATCTGGAAGCTGCCTTCGCTGGTGATGCAGATCACTTGCCGATCGGGAAACGCCACCTGTGCACCAATGGCCGCGGGAAAACCAAACCCCATGGTGCCGAGTCCTCCCGACGTCAACCACGTCCGCGGTCGGTTTCCTTTGAAGTATTGGGCGGCGAACATCTGATGCTGACCGACGTCGGTCGCGACGATCGCTTCGTGTTTGGTCAGCTTGTAGAGTTTCTCGATCACGAATTGCGGCTTGATGACTTTATCGTCTTGCTTATAGGTGAGCGGATGGGCTTTTTTCCATTCGTCGATTTGCTGAATCCACGGCGCTCTGAGCGCCTTGATCTGCGCTGGGTTGCCGTCCAATGAACGAAGAATCACGTTGAGCTGGCGCAAAACGGCTTTCACGTCGCCGACGATGGGAATGTGCGCGTGGAAGGTTTTTTTGATCGACGTGGGATCGATGTCGATGTGAATAACGCGAGCCTCGGGGCAAAATTCCGAAAGCTTGCCGGTGACCCGGTCATCAAAGCGCGCTCCGACCGCGATTAACAGATCGGAGTAGTGCATCGCCATGTTGGTCCAGTAGCCGCCATGCATGCCGAGCATGCCGAGCGACAGGGAATGAGTTCCGGGAAAACTCCCCAATCCCATCAGGGTCATTGTGACCGGGATTTGCGTGATCTCAGCTAACTCGCGGATTTCATCGGCAGCATCGGAAAAAACCGCGCCACCGCCGACGTAGATTATCGCCTTTTTGGCCTTCATGATCTCGTCGGCGGCCTGCTTGATTTGGTTTTTGTTGCCGCCGACCGTCGGATTGTAGCCCCGCAAGTTAACCTTGTCCGGATATTTGAATTCGGCCTTTGCCATGCTCACGTCTTTGGGAATATCCACCAATACCGGACCCGGCCTGCCGCTCGTCGCGATATAAAAAGCTTCCTTGATCGTCTGGGCCAGATCATTCACGTCTTTCACGAGAACGTTGTGCTTTGTGCACGGGCGACTGATACCGACGTTATCGGCTTCCTGAAATGCATCGTTGCCGATGAGATCGGTAGAAACTTGCCCCGTAAATGCAACCAACGGAACGGAATCCATATACGCATCGGCCAAGCCGGTGACGATGTTGGTCATACCCGGCCCAGACGTGACCAAAACAACTCCGGCTTTGCCCGTTGCCTTCGCGTATCCTTCAGCCATGTGAGCTGCGCCCTGTTCGTGGCGGGTTAATACCAGATCGAGATCTTTTTGCTGGCAGAGGACGTCGAATATTTTTAAAACCACTCCGCCGGGCAAACCAAAAATGGTTTTGACTCCCTCGCGTCTGAGCGACTCACAAAATATTTCCGCTCCGGTCAATTTCATTCTCAAAGCTCCCTACTGAAGCGCGCCGGCTTGGCGATGCCTCCCGAGGATTTCCATCATGCGGTCTTTGCCGACGAGCTTCAGTTTTTGGATTTTTTTCATCTCCACTTCTTCTTCCGGCGTCAGATAATGCTTGTGTTGAAACTCCGCGAGCTTCTTTTCGAGCTCCCGGTGTTCATCATAAAATTTCTTCAGTTCTGGATCCTTGTCCAGCAGGGAGACAATCGCGTGTTCATCTTTCATTTCCATACGGCGGCCTCCTTTTTAGATCAGAAAATTTTTCGGCGGAAGTCAATCTAACTTAGGCTATTATCTTTGTCAACGAAGTTTCCGCTAAGATTTTCAACAAGTTAGATTAATTATTTTTTTACTTTCGGCCTCCGGTCGGCGCAGGTAAACGGGCACCAACGTGCCAACATCATCAAGTGTTCGAGTCATGATCCGCTGGCGGGCAAACCGCGCCACCTGCGATGCAACCGTCGGATAATCGTTGCCGGCGGATAGGAGCACTTTCACTCCGAAGGAGTTGAACAGTAGTTCTTCATAGGCTTGGGCGCCGTCGCCAACAATCGCCAACGAAGCGCCCTCAGCTGCGCCATAATAATTTTGCACCAGATCGATCGCCGAATTGATCGACGTAACCACCTCGGTCGTGAGGCGCGTAAACTTTTCAGCGCTGCTGCGGAACAAGCTCACGTAGACTTCGCCCTTGCGCGCATCGAGCATTGAACAAACTAATCCGTTGAAACCTGTCACTCTTGCCGCGTTCGCTTCCAAGGTTGAAATACCGACGACGGGAAGTCCCCAATCGTAAGCGATGCCTTTGACCGTCGCCAGTCCAATGCGAAGCCCGGTGAACGAGCCCGGACCGATCGACACACCGATGCCGGACAGATCAGCGGCATCCATCTGAGCCCTGGAAAGAACGGATTGAATAAGCGGCAAAATGATCTCGGCGTGATTGCCTTTCGCGCTCCGCGCCGCGCCATTTTTGCCCTCTGCTCGGTTATCCCGAATTTCTTCGCCGAGCAAATTTTCATCGTCAACGAGTGCCACACTGGCTGAGGAGGTGGCGCTGTCGATCCCGAGAATTCTCATCCGCCGACCTGTTTCTCGAAAAATCTGACAATGTCGTTGTAAAACGCGTAAATCATGAGAAGCGCCAGTAGACAGATGCCGACCTGTTGAGCCATTTCACGATACTTGATGGCGACGGGTTTACGAATCACCGCCTCGACTAAAAAGAACAGCAAATGACCACCGTCGAGCACTGGAACCGGCAACAAATTGAGTACGCCGAGATTGATGCTCAGCACCGCCAAGAAGGCGAGAAAGCTACCGAGCCCTTCTTGAGCTTGTTGCCCCGCCATTTGGGCAATCAGGATAGGACCGCCGATGTTGCGTGGCGAAACGTCACCTGTCACCATTTTAAATAATCCCATCAGTGTCAGCTTCGCGTAGTCGTAGGTTTGATAAACCGCCCGCCCCACCGCTAAGCTCGGGTTTCCCTTCTCAATGGAAACTTGACTGCCGATGCCGATAATCCAATCGTCTTTGCGTTCGCCGAAAACTGTGCGGCCTTCTTTCTGAGTCGGCTGCACCTTCACATTAACGGTGTCCGCACCACGGCTAACCTGCAGATTGAGCACTTTGCCGCCGCTCGATTTGATCGCCCGCGAAAGCTCTTCCCACTCCTTGACCGGCTTCCCGTCGATGGCTTGAATCCGATCTCCTTTGATGATGCCGGCTTGCTCCGCCGGCGAGCCTTTTTCCACGCCGCTCACTTGCGTCGACATGACCGGAACACCGTAGAAAGTAAAAACCACCATCAACAAAAACATCGCAAGCAGCAGATTGAATCCGGGTCCAGCGACGACGATCGCGATCCGTTTGAGCAGACTTTTATGGGCAAAGGATTTTTCGATATCTTCCTGGCGCACTTCTTCATCGGGATCTTCGCCCACCATCTTGACGTAGCCGCCGAGCGGAAAAGCGCTTAAAGCGTATTCGGTTTCACCCTTTTTTCTGACCCACAGTTTGGGACCGAAACCGACTGAAAACGTCAAGACTCCCACACCCGATAGCTTAGCCAGCAGGAAATGGCCAAACTCGTGGAACACGATCAGCAAACCGAGTCCAATGACGGCGGCCCCAATTGAATAAACTACATTTTCCATCCAAATCTCCTTCGGCGCTGACTATTGATGAATGAGCGAAGCAGTCTTTTCCCTCGCCCAACGATCCACTTCCAAAACGTCCCCGACTTCTTTTGCGCACCGGTTGCTATGTTTCTGCATGGTCTTATTAATTATACGATGAATTTCGCGAAATCCTATGCGCTGATTCAAAAACGCGTCGACGGCGACCTCATTGGCCGCATTCAGCACCGCGGGCATCGTTCCCCCCTCGCGCAGCGCAGTATAAGCCAGCGACAATGCGGGATAACGCTTCTTTTCGACCGGCAAAAAGTTTAACTGGCCGTGTCGGGTGAGATCCAGCGGACGCCAGCTGCCTTTGAGGCGGTGCGGATACGCCAACGCGTAGGCAATAGGGATGCGCATGTCGGCGATGCCGAGTTGGGCAAGGATCGAGCCATCTTGATAACGCACCATGGAGTGAACCACGCTTTGCGGATGAATCACAACCTCGATACCGCTCGGCTCCATATCAAATTCCCAGCGTGCCTCGATTACTTCGAGCCCTTTGTTCATCATCGTGGCCGAATCGATGGTGATCTTTTGCCCCATTTTCCAGTTAGGATGCTTCAACGCCTGCTCAACGCTGACCTTGTCCAATCGATGCAATGGCGCCTTGAGAAACGGCCCCCCGGAAGCGGTGAGAATAATCTTATCGACTTCTGCGCGGTGACTGCCCTGTAGGCACTGAAAGATCGCGCTATGCTCGCTGTCCACCGGTAGCAGACGAACCCCCTTTTGCTTGGCGGCTTTGACAAAAAGGTCCCCGGCCATGACTAGCGCTTCTTTATTCGCCAGCGCGATCTCTTTTCCGGCAAGCAAGCCGGTGAGACACGGCATCAGCCCGGCGCCGCCGACGATGGCCGCCAGCACGACGTCCACTTCCGCTGCCGACGCCACAAGGGACGCGCCCGATTCGCCGTGGAGGATTTCCACTTTGCGTTTCCCGAGCAGCGCGCGCAGCCGAGGCACATCTTGTTCGTGCTGAATCGCAACACAGCGAGGGGAAAACTCGCGAACTTGTTTCGCAAGCAAAGCCAAATTTCGTCCCGCCACCATGCCGTGAACCTTGAACCGATCGGGAAATTCGCGCACCAGGGCCAGCGTGCTGACCCCAATGGACCCCGTGGAACCGAGGAGAGCGATGGTTTTCACGGATGAAATACCTTGAGATACGTGGTCGTAAACACCGCCGGAAAGATCAGGCTATCAAGCCGGTCAAGTAACCCGCCATGTCCTGGCAACAAATTTCCCGAGTCTTTGACCACAAACACCCGCTTGAGCCATGATTCAAACAGATCCCCGATCTGTCCCAAAATACCGAGCGTCAGGGAAAGGAAAAAAACTTCCACTACGCTAATCTCATGCAGGAAAATTATCGCTCCGACAAAACCGGCAATGACCGCCCCGATCAAGTAGCCCCACGCCCCCTCGACCGTCTTTGCGGGACTCAATTCGGAAGCCAACTTTCGCGTGCCGAATCGCTGGCCGACAAAATATGCGACCGTATCACCGATCATAATGATCCAGAGCACCCAAAACACCCAGGCGCGTCCATTGCGGTACCGAAACAACATCACCCAATGCGGGAAAAGGAACCCCACGTAAAGGCCACCTAATAATGTAAACAGCAGTCGATGCAATCGTTCCATCAATTCGCCAGGCAAAAAGAGAAACAGCGAGAAGCCAAGCAGAACGACGGTGCTTAGCCAAGCCAGCGCATCGAAATCATCATTGAGAAAAATCGCGCCTGACACACAGACCCCGAAAACGACTCCCACCCACTGATTTCTTTGATCGCGCGGGAACGCCATCGCGAAATATTCGTGCAACGCTCCAATCATCACGATAAAAAAGACTGCGGCGAAAACCCACGGCGGGCTCCAACCCACTAAGGACACCAGTAGCGGTATGGCGAATACCGCCGTTGTTAGTCTTGAGCTAAGATTGGCGTCCACCAGCCCCCACCGACTCGGTGACGAGATCCGTGAGCTGTTCGTCAGTACGGCCGAATCTCCGCCCTCGCCGCTGGTAATCGAGCAGAGCTTGGAGATATTCCCGCTCGCGGAAATCCGGCCACAATGTTGTCGTCACGTATAACTCGCTGTAAGCGATCTGCCAGAGGTAAAAATTACTGATGCGCATTTCGCCGCTGGTTCGGATCAAGAGATCGGGATCTGGAACTCCGTTCGTATCCAAGCACGCCGCCACGGTCTGCTCATCGATCTCTGCTGGATCCAACTCGCGCTCGCGCGCTTGGCAAGCCAGCTCCTTGACCATCCTCACGATCTCGTCGCGGCCACTGTAACTCAGCGCCAAAATCACGGTCATGCGTCGATTGCCGCGCGTCAGTTCGATCACCTTTTCTAAAATGTTGCGGACATTGTCGGGCAATCGCGATCTGTCTCCTACCGCGAGGAGGCGAATGCCGTAGCGCATCATCTTAATCTGCTCGGCCGCCAAATAATGCTCCAGCAGCCCCATGAGCGCGTCGATCTCATCATGCGGCCGAAACCAGTTTTCCGTGGAAAATGCGTAGAGGGACAAATAACGAATGCCGATTTTGCGGCTCATCTCCACGATCACACGAACTGAAGTTTTGCCGCGGCGATGGCCTTCGATCCGGCTTTTGCCGCGCAATTTCGCCCAACGGCCGTTGCCGTCCATGATGATGGCGACATGTTGAGGCAAACGGTTCTTATCTAAGCCGTCTAGCTCCATCGCTGCCTGGATCGATGCGATTTCATAGAAGGGGTAACCAAACGATGCCGGGGAGAATCGATATTAAATCACCGGAGAGATTGAGGAACGTGACACTAAGCGAACGCAGTTTAAACGGCCATCACCTCTTCTTCTTTGGCTTTAACGATCTTGTCGACTCGGCCGATGAACTCATCGGTGATCTTTTGCACGCGATCCTGGCCGTGCTTATGGTCGTCCGCGGTAATTTCTTTATTTTTCTCCGCCTCTTTCAGCTGCTCAATAGCGACCCGCCGGTGGTTACGGATGGACACTCGATACTCTTCGGCGATCTTCTTGACGTGCTTTACCAATTCCTTGCGCCGCTCCTCGGTTAGCTGCGGAATCGGAATTCGGACTACCTTGCCGTCGTTGCTCGGCGTCAGACCGAGATCGGACTTGAGAATCGCCTTTTCAATTTCACCCATCGCGCTCCGGTCAAAGGGTTGAATCACCAGCAGCCGCGGCTCCGGCGCGCTTAGCGTCGCGAGCTGAATCAAGGGAGTCGTGGCGCCATAATATTCGACCATAATATGCTCAAGCAGTGAGGTCGATGCCCGTCCCGTGCGCAGCTTGGACAACTCCTTACGCAGAGCGCCCACGGAACCATCCATTTCTTTTTGCATTTGTGTAAATACGTTTTCATTCATCGCTTTCCTCCGCTGACCAGAGTGCCGATCGACTCACCGGAAACGACTCGCTTGATGTTGCCCTTTTCCATGAGATTGAACACGATAATCGGCAAATTGTTATCCATGCAGAGAGAAATTGCCGCGGAATCCATCACCTTGAGCTTGCGGTTTAACACTTCGATATAACTGAGCTCATCAAACTTCCGAGCGCCCTCGGTCTTGAACGGGTCAGCATCGTAGACGCCATCGACCTTGGTCGCCTTGAGAATCACCTCGGCGCCGACTTCCATCGCCCGCAGGCTGGCAGTGGTGTCGGTGGTGAAATAGGGGTTGCCCGTGCCGCCGGCGAAAATAACAATTCTCCCCTTTTCCAAATGACGAGTGGCGCGACGCCGAATGTAGGGTTCGGCGACTTGCCTCATTTCGATGGCCGAGAGCACGCGGGTTGAAACCCCCAACTTTTCCAAAGCATCTTGCAGCGCGAGACTATTGATCACGGTCGCCAGCATTCCCATGGTATCCGCGCTAGCCCGGTCCATGCCGATCTCACTCGCGATCGCGCCGCGGAAAATATTTCCGCCGCCGATGACCAAGGCGAGCTCGCAACCGAGCTCTTTGACTTCCTTGATTTCTTGCGCGAACGCCTTCACCGTGTTGCCGTCGATACCAAAATCGAGAGGACCGGCGAACACTTCGCCGGTCACTTTGAGAATGATGCGTTTGTACTTCGGAGCGCTGTTATCCATGCCATTTACGGTGCACGGTTACTCTGTCGAAATGGCTTCGCCGAGATGGTAACGCGCGAATCGCCTAATCTGAATTTTCTCGCCGAGCCGCGCAATGGCCTCATTGACAATGTCCGTCACCGTCTTGTCCGGATCCTTGATGAACGCTTGTTCCAGCAAACAGGCTTCGGAGTAAAAGCGCTCGATTTTTCCTTCGACGATTTTGTCGACAAACTTCTCGGCCTTTCCTGCTTCCACCGCTTGCTGACGATAAATCGATTTTTCCTTTTCGAACTCCGCCGCCGGGACTTGCTCACGGCGCACGTAGCGGGGGTTTGCCGCCGCGACCTGCATCGCGATATCTTTCAATAACATTTGGAATTCTGCCGTGCGCGCGACGAAGTCAGTCTCACAATTGACTTCCACGAGCACGCCTATTTTACCGCCGGGATGCACATAGGCAGCGACGGCGCCATCCGCCGCCACTCGATCGGCCTTTTTTGCGGCTGCGGCCAAGCCTTTCTGGCGCAGGTAGTCGATCGCCTTTTGCAAGTCTCCGCCGGCCTCGCCGAGAGCCTTCTTGCAGTCCATCATGCCCGCTCCGGTTTTTTCCCGAAGCTCTTTCACAGCGCCCGCGGTTACTTCCATCGAAGTTAAACCCCTGCCGCGGCAGAACTCTCACCCGCCGCGCTCGCCGACTCGGCTGCAGCTTTATCTTCTTCCTTACTCTTCACCAGAGATTGTTCATAAAGCATCTTGCCTTGATTAATGGCTTCCGCGATGGCCGAGCAAAACAACCGGATCGCGCGAATCGCGTCGTCATTACCCGGCACTTTGTAATCGACCATGTCGGGATCGCAATTGGTGTCAATGACGGAAATGACCGGGATACCCAGCTTGCGCGCTTCTTTGACCGCGATTTCTTCTTGTTTGGGGTCGATGACAAAAATAGCGTCGGGCAGCTTGCGCATCGACTTGATGCCGCCGAGCGATTGCTCCAGCTTGGCTCTCTCGCGCTTAAGCCCGAGCATTTCTTTTTTTGTCAAGGCATCGACGATTTTTGGATCGTTTTCCATCTCCTCAATTTTGCGCAGGCGCTCGATGCTTTGGCGGATCGTCGAGAAGTTGGTCAGGGTGCCGCCGAGCCAGCGATTATGCACATAGTACATATTACAGCGCTCCGCCTCTTCTCTGATGGCGTCTTGCGCCTGTTTTTTCGTCCCGACGAAAAGCACGTGCCCGCCCGACGCGGCCAAATCTCGCACCACGGCTTCCAAATCCTTAAACATCGTTACGGTTTGCTGGAGATCGATAATATGAATGCCGTTGCGCGCGCCGAAAATGTAAGGCTTCATCTTCGGATTCCAACGGCTCGTTTGGTGCCCAAAGTGGACACCTGCCTCGAGTAACTGTTTCATCGAAATATCGCTCATGCGTCTCTCTCCTTTGGTTTGATCCGCCCCCTTCGTCATTTCCCCATCGCACCCCGAAGGGCACCACGATGAGGATCGGAAAGGGTGTGAATTTTAACTGAAGCGGGCAGCTCAACGTTGGCGCGCTGCCTCGACACCGCCCGCGGCTAAAATACGTTAAAGGCGTTGATAACCTTGCGGTTTAACAGAGTTTGGCGGATGACGCAAGTTTGAGCGGAAAATGCGGATATTTATTGGCTCATGGACTCGAGAAATTCCTTGTTGGTCTTGGTGCCACGCATTTTATCAAGCAGAAATTCCATGGCCTCGACCACGCTCAACTGCGATAACACCTTGCGTAAAATCCAGATGCGGTTGAGATCCTCGCGCGCGATCAACAGCTCTTCCTTGCGCGTTCCCGACTTATTGATATCGATGGCTGGGAAAACCCGCTTGTCCATCAAGCGCCGATCCAGATGAACTTCCATGTTGCCAGTGCCTTTGAATTCCTCAAAGATGACTTCGTCCATCCGGCTGCCGGTATCGATGAGCGCCGTTGCAATAATGGTGAGACTGCCGCCGTCTTCGATATTGCGCGCTGCGCCGAAGAATTTCTTCGGTTTGTGTAAAGCATTGGAGTCCACGCCGCCGGAAAGGATTTTTCCACTGGGAGGCACTACCGTGTTATAAGCGCGCGCCAACCGGGTGATGCTGTCGAGCAAGATAACCACGTCCTTGCCGTGCTCAACCAAGCGCTTTGCCTTTTCAATAACCATCTCAGCAACTTGCACGTGCCGGGTGGCGGGCTCGTCAAATGTCGAGCTGACCACTTCTCCATCCACCGAACGCTGCATGTCGGTTACCTCTTCCGGCCGCTCGTCAATCAACAATACAATCAGAATGACTTCCTTGTGATTGTAGGCGATCGCTTTGGCGATGTGCTGCAGCATCATCGTTTTACCCGTCCGAGGGGCCGCCACGATGAGACCGCGTTGCCCTTTGCCGATCGGTGTCAATAAGTCGACGATGCGCGTCGTGTAATCGTCCGGCTGGCACTCAAGAAGCAACCTCTCATTGGGATAAAGCGGCGTCAGGTTATCGAAGAGAATCTTATCCCGAGCCTTCTCCGGATCCTCAAAATTAATTGTTTCGACTTTAAGGAGCGCGAAGTAACGTTCCCCTTCCTTGGGCGGCCGAATGTGGCCAGAAATAATATCCCCGGTGCGCAAATTGAAGCGTCGAATCTGACTCGGCGAAACATAAATATCATCAGGACCCGGCAGATAGTTGTAATCAGGGGCACGCAAAAAACCGAAACCATCCGGCAGGGTTTCTAAAACTCCTTCGCCATAGATGTGGCCATTCTGCTCGGTTTGCGCTTGCAGGATGGCAAATATGAGTTCCTGCTTGCGCATATTTGCAGCGCCCTCGATGTTGAAATTCTTGCCGATCAATGCAAGATCACCGATCTTTTTCTCTTTGAGGGCTTTTAGATTCAACCCGTTATCTTCAAGGGCCTCCGGCTCGGCGGCTCGAATTCTACCACGAACCATAAACTATAAATCTCCTTTCATCACATGAGAGCGGTGCCTGGGGGCAATAGCATTGGGCACAGTTGTTTTGGTGAATCTGTCAAATCACGCCGCTACTACACTGCGACGCCCGCGGAGCGAAGTCTCGGTCCCGCCAACCGAACAAGGAAACGTTCAGGCGCGGCTTCAGGCACAGGCACGTCAATGCGACAGGATCTACGACGCAGACCGAATCTCTTTATCCATTAATAAAAAAATCAACTTCTGAACGCTTATCGCCGGGTGAAATCGTTGTTCGCGTGGGGAAATGACTCAAAGAAATTTTGAAATGAATCGTCCTAGAAAGAATGATATTTTAAAGGGGGCTGCTTGTCAACCCCCGACGCTTTCCAAACCGACAATCCCCATCAACCAACGCAATGTGCAACTCGTCTGTCCGTAGGTGCCGCAACAGATTGGCGAAATCCTCCGGCAGCGGTGCAATAAATTCCCTGCGACCGGTAGCGCCCATGAGTTCGATGGCCAATTTTTCGGCGTGGAGAGCCTGCCGCGAAAATTGCTCGATGACCGAATGAGTCGGCAGTCTTGTTCCGCCAGCTTTCGGCTTGTGTCCGTAAACTCGATCGCCGACCAATGGATATCCCGCGTCAGCGAGGTGCACCCGAAGCTGGTGGGTTCGTCCTGTTCGAGGATGTAGGCGCAACAAGGTGACGGCGCTCGACGCCAGGGATTTCCCGCTGAAAGCAAAGCGTTCTTCCACGCGCCACTCCGTAATCGCCTCCCTCGCTCGATTGACCATCTGCAAGCTCGACATCCGTTTTCGGTCCGAGCGGTGACGGCCGATCGGTCGGTCAATGATACCCTTGTTCGATTTCATCGCACCCCAAACCAGAGCAAGGTATTCTTTCTCGACCGTCCGGTTTTTAAACTGGGCCACCAACTGATGAAAGGCCGACATATTCTTCGCCACAATCATCACTCCTGAAGTGTCTTTGTCCAGACGATGAACGATGCCCGGTCGTCGCTCGCCGCCGATACCTTCTAAACGGGGACAATGGTGCAAAAGCGCGTTGACGAGTGTACCACGGGATCGACCCGCGGCGGGATGAACAACCATTCCCGGAGCTTTATTAATCACGATGCAGTCCGTGTCTTCGTAGAGGATATTGAGAGGCAGCGCTTCGGCGTGAAGCGTTGTGTCCCGCGGCGGCAACGGGCGCACGTCTATGCGATCGTCGAGTTTAAGCCGCGCGCTCGGTTTCGTCGCACCGCCGTTCAAAGTAATCTGCCCTTCGGCAATCAACCTTTGGATGTTCGAGCGGCTGAGGTCAGCGCCCGACCGAGCTGCGGGATGAAAATATCGCACCAAGAATAAATCCAGACGCGTGCCAGCCGACCCTTGATCCACAAACAGTTGCTCAGCAGTCATCGCAACGACTTATCGCTTACGAGTTTACGTGTAACTCGCGGAAAATGGTTTCGGCGCATTTAACGTCCTCGTGAATCTGCCCGACCAATTCCTCGACGGAGGAAAATTTCCTCTCCTCACGGATTCTCTGCACGAAGGAAAGCTTTACAGCTTCGCCATAAATATCCCGCTTGAAATTCAGGATGAAACTTTCCACGGTTCTGGGTCCTTCGCCGAAAGTTGGATTAACTCCCACGCTGCTGACACTTTGCAAGTTTTTTTCGCCGAGTTGAAATAGCGTGGCATAAATTCCGTCCATTGGCAGGACTTCCGTACGCGTGGCAATATTGGCCGTGGGAAAACCGAGGTCCTTTCCCCGGCGATGACCGGCGGTAACCCGGCCCGACACGAAATGATAGCGCCCGAGCATCGCCTGGGCCTCGTTCACGCGGCCATCATGGATCGATTGACGTACTCGGGAGCTGCTAACTCTGGCGCCGTTGACTAGAATGGGGTCGACGGCCGCCACGTCAAAGCCGAGTTCGGGCCCCCAACGAAGGAGATCCTCGACCTGTCCTTTTCTGCCTTGGCCGAAGCGCAGATCCCGGCCAACCCAGATCTTTCTCGCTTTGAGACGATCGACCACGAACTCGCGGACGAACTGCTCAGCGCCCAGCTTGGCAAACGCTAAATCGAAATGCTGGACGATCACGACGTCAACGCCGAGATTTTGCAAGATCTGCATTTTGTCCTTGTGGGTAAGCAGCATCCGGGGCGCGCGCTCCGGCGCAAGGATTTTCAGCGGGTGCGGCTCGAAAGTCAAAACCACGGAAGGGACGCCGAGCTGCTTGGCATCTGTGACCGCGCCGTTGATCAAAGTCTGGTGCCCCAGATGTATTCCATCGAAATTTCCCAGGGTCACCACCGATTTTTCCAGCGCTAGAGCGGGGTCACCGATGTGGCGAAAAATCTGCATACGTTAAGCGACGCTGCCGGTAAAATTGCAGCACCGGCATCGACTCAATCTGTGCCAGGGATAAAAGCAGAATTCAAAAGTGCGCGAGAGCTGGGACTTATGACTCGAGTGCCTTCAGTCGCTGCTTTGCTCTCGCCGCTTCGGGAGATTGCGGGAATCTCTCGATCAACTCTTGCAAAACCAAACGCGCGTTAAGCTTCTCCCCCAGCTCCGCAAAGGCGGACCCTTCCCTGAGGAGCGCTCCCGCAACTTTGTCACTTTGCGCATACTTTCTTCGCACCTCATCATATTCAACGATCGCTTTATCAAACTCTTTGAGCGCGAAGAGGCTTTCACCGATCGAGTATTGCGCGCTCGGAGCCAACTTGCTTTTTGGATTTCGCTTGATGAAGTCTCTGAATCGGCCGATCGCGGCGCGGTAATCTTTTTTCTCGAACAAGCGCCAGGCATTGTCAAAATCCTTGCGCACGCTTTCCGACTCGGCAAGGGACAGATCAACGCTGCCACTGATGTCGTTCTCGGGCTTTTGCGCCGCTTGTTGAACCGAGTCGCGGAGCTGCTTAAGATCGGCTTCGCGGCTTTTTAGAAGCTCGGCTTGAGCCTTCGCGTCTTCTTCCAGTTTCGCTAATCGGTCTTCGAGATTTTTTACTCGGCTGTCCCCTTCCTTGCTGGTTTGGCCAATTTGCCGACCTACTTGAACGCGAGTCTCATCGATTCGCTCCTTAATCGCGCTGAGATCGCGCTGGATCTGTTGAATGTTTGCCCGCGTATCGGCCAAGGTTGAACGAAAGCCGTCGACGTCGGAATGCAAAGTATTCATATCCGTACGTAGTCGGCGCTGCTCCCTTTCGAGCAAGTCGACTTGTTGTGGGTTAACGCAGGATGATAACGCGCCGGTAGCGACGAGGAGCAAACACGGGAGTAACTTGACGATAGGAATCGCGCGCATCACGGTCGATCTCCAAAACTATGAAGTAGAGCGCCCCTGTACGATGACAAAGCGCGCTCGCCGGTTTTGTTTCCAGCACGATTCTTCATGCTCTCGGCAAACCGGAATTTCTTCGCCGTAGCTGATGGTCGAAAGCCGGTCGCCTGCGATGCCAAGCGTCGTCAAGAATTCACGCGCGGCTTGGGCCCTTTTCGCGCC
>DASWCL010000118.1:0-3134 GCA_036390135.1 Binatia bacterium | reverse complement strand
AATCTCGCGGGCATCATCGGGGCAGGCGCGCTGTGGTATTTGGGATCTGCCATCGGCGGCGCGCGCATTCTCGCATTGGCCATGGAACAGGCTCCGGCCGAACGGCGCGGCCGCGCGATGGCGAGCTTTTCGGTTTCATTTCCGCTGAGCAACGGAACCGGCGCCTTGCTGAACGAACTCGTCGTCGATCTGGTAGGTTACGGATGGATGTACGTCACTGCGGCAGTCATGTGTGCCTCGGGTCTGGTGCTGACTTGGAAACAGTGGTCAAAACTCAAATAAGTCCTCGCTCAATCGGCGCGCAGCTATCTTGTTCCGTTCTACGAGATGAGCTAAGCAATGGTCGGGTAATCGGTCGTAGGAAAACTGAGGAGGCTGCCGCAATGAAGAACCGTCTCGCACCTTTGTTCTTGGCGCTGATTGCTGCAACGCTTGCTTCGGCGCCCACAGCGAACGCGAAGAGCTACATCGCCTACATTTCGGACTCGAGCAATTCATCGGTCGTCTATTGGATCGCCAAAGAGGCCGGCATCTTCAAGAAGCACAGCCTCGATCTCGACACGATTTTTATCGACGGCAGCGTGCGCGGCATTCAGAGCTTGATCGCCGGCGATCTCGGATACAGCGGAGCGGTAGGCCCGGCCGTGATCAACGCCAAACTCGCCGGCGGCGATGTGGCGATTGTTCAGAGCCAGATGAACACGCTGCCGTACTTCATTGTTGGCAACGCGAACATCAAATCGCCGGAAGACCTGCGCGGCAAAATTGCGGCCGTGCACATTCCCGGCACTTCCGCGGACTTCGCCCTGCGCTTGGCATTGGCGAAAGTCGGCATCGCTTACAAAGACATCAAAGCCGTAACTCTCGGCGGCGCCCCGCCGCGGCTCAACGCCACGATCAACGGCCAAGCCGATTTCACCATCGTTAGCGAAGGGGAAAAACTCCAGGGCGAAAAAAACGGACTTAAAGTGATCATCGACATGGCCAAGCTCAAAGTGCCGTTCCAGTTTAACTGCACCGTGGCGACCCGGAAGAAAATCAGAGAGAATCCCGATGAGGTCCGCCGCGTCGTCTTCGCCCTCGCGGAAGCGGGGCACTTTTTCAAAACGCAAAAGGAAGCGGCGATCAAAGTCATGCAGAAATACACCCGCGGCCTCGATCGCGCCGTCTTGGAAGGCGCGTACGCGGCCAATTACGAATTTCTCGTCGAAGACACTTACCCGACACTCGAAGGTTTGAAACAGACTCTGGCAGTGCAAGCGCTGACGGACCCGCGTGCCGGCAAAGCCAAACCGGAAGACTTCGTCGATTTACGCTTCGTCGACGAAATGAAGAAAAGCGGCTTCGTCGATAAACTTTACGGGAGAAAATAATGATCGCCCTTATCCGTTGCCACTGATCTCTTACGTGAGGGCAAGGCGAGGCAATTGTCCGTGATCACGCCTGCGAATACGGCACCGAATCTCGCCGACGTCGCCGCCCATTACGACGATCTCGACGATCTCTACCGAAGTACCTGGGGAACCAATATCCATCAATAGATATTTTGCCTATCTTAGGATAAGTACTGATCGGCTCTAAGCTAAACAGTCGTATTGACGGAGCGTGGCTGTATGAAGTTCGGAATCTTCGTTTTTGGCGACAACCATCCCGACCTCGACCGTTCCAATCAGAAGTATTACGAAGAAGTCCTCACGATGGCGCAGTGGGCGGAAGAATTGGGCTTCGATTCTTTCTGGGTGGGAGAGCATCATTTTTATTGGTACGGCACCTGCGTTTCGCCGCCGATGATCATCGCCGCTCTCGGGCAGCGCACTAAGAAAATACGGCTGGGGCCGGCGATAAGCGTTCTGCCGTTTCACCATCCGCTGATCGTCGCCGAGGAATATGGACTGGCCGACAACCTTTGCGGCGGCCGGCTGAACTTCGCTATTGGCAGCGGCTTTTCGCCGAACGAATACCAGACCTTCGGCATGTCAATGGAAGAAGCGCGGGAAAGATACTGGGAGTCGTTCGAGGTTATTTTAAAGGCGTGGACCGAGGACGAATTCACCCACCAAGGTAAACATTTTAAGCTCGATCACGGCACCGTGTTCGTGAAGCCGATGCAGAAGCCGCTGCCGCCGATTTGGGTTGCCGCGTCCAGCGACGAGACCTTGATCAAAACGGGGGAAATGGGCTTTTCGATCATGGGGATTCCCTTTGCGCGTTCCACTTCTCTCCTCGAGGTCAAGGAAAAAAACGATCTCTTCAAAAACTCGTATTTCCGCGCCGGACACAAGGAAAAGCCGGACATCATCGTCGCCCTGCATGTTTACCTCGATCGCAGCGAAGAAAACGCAGTTGCGTCCGCGCGCCCCTGCTTTCAACGCGTCGTGGACTATCTAATAAAGTATCGCCGTCCGGGAGCGCGCACGCTGAATCTCGACACGGTAAAAAAAGAAAAGCTCGGTATATTCGGGACTCCCGAAGATGCGTGCTCGATCTTACGGGAATATGAAAACGCCGGCGTGACCCACGTGATCTCTATGGTCAATTTCGGGGGCGTGTCGATGCCGGACGTGCGCCGAACCCTGGAGTTGATGTCGAAGGAAGTCTTTCCAAGTTTTTAGCGAGCAAATTCATTCTTAGTTCGCGACCTTAAGGGGCCTGTCGGTCCCCCGATTTCCCATAATCATTGACAGAGCGGCCGAGTGAGAATAAAAAACTCTGCCAAGGCAAAATCCCGTTTGAGGTGACCGATGAAAATATTTCGCGCCGCGCTCTGGCTTGTCGTATTTCTAAGCGGCATGACGTTTGGCGCCAGCCGAGCCGTCGCTCAGAAATCAGTCGCCAAGATGACCGTGAGTTACAGCGCTTCAGGCGGACAATATATCAATCTGTTCGCAGCCAAGGAATTTGGCATCTTCGAGAAATACGGCCTCGACGTAACGTTGCAGCAGATTAACAGCAGCTCCCAGGCTGTGGCCTCATTGCGCTCGAGGAGCGTGGAAGTCGCCACCGGCCCGGCCGGGGTGATTTTCGACGCCATCGCCAAAGGCGTGACCGATTTTACGGTTTTTGGCGAGTGCATGCCGTCCACCGTTTTGGAAGTCTGGGTCCAGCCCAATATCAAAAGCGTGAAGGATCTCATC
>DASWCL010000117.1:0-4213 GCA_036390135.1 Binatia bacterium | reverse complement strand
GAAAAAGGCGCCGCCTGAATTCTACCAACATCGAGCGCTTGCGCCCGAGCCGGACTATTGCCGGCGCCGTAGAGGATCTTATAATCTCGATCGCGCACGAATCCTTTGCGCGCCAAACCTTCGACCGTGGCGAACTCCGCGATGCCGCCCGCTCCCGTTACTCCCACTATTTTACCGCGAAGGTCGTTCAGGCTGGTGATTTTCTTGGACCCGATCAACGTGTAATCGATATAAGGCTGGAAGCCTGCCGCGATGACCAGCGGCGTTCCTTGTGCGATCGCCCGCGCCGCGGGAACTCCGGCAACTTTGATGTAATCCACGTCGCCGCCGATTAGCGCCGCCATGGCCGTCGGACCGCCCTGGATGAAGACCGTTTTCACGTCCAGATTCTCCGCGGCGAATAGGCCAAGCTCCGTGGCCACAAAAATCGGCAAGTTGCTGCCCAACGTGGGAGTCTGATAGGCGAGCGTGATCGGTTTGGCGGTGGCGACTTGGACACAGCTCAGGGAGGCAATTGTCGACGCGACGAACAGCGTGAAGAATATTCGTTTCAGACTGGAGTAGTGGAGTGATGGAGTGATGGGTAAAATACTCCAGTGCCGCAGTAATCCCACAGTCTGAGTTTTTGTCCGACCCATTACTCCAACACTCCAAGACTCCATCATTCCGTTTTCTTTTTCTCCTACAGATCCAGAGTGCTCTGAGCGAACAGCTCTTCGATTGTCGGCTTCTTCGAGATCAATCCCTGCTCATGGGAGAACGCGATAATCGTCTCGAGCATTTTCCGGTTGGCTTTGACGCCGTAAGGATATGGATCGTTGCCGAACATATCTTGTGTCATCGTCAAATATTCTTTGCCGAAGAAGAGCGCCGATGGAATGCTGTCGACGAGTTTGGCGTTGAAGTGCGCCTTGGCCTTTACGAACGCGGTGTAGAGATTGAACGCGGCCCACGGGTATTTCTTATAAATGTCACCGCGAATCGTGTAGGTGTGGTTGACCGGCAGAAATCCCCACTTTTGAAAGAACCGTTTTCCTTCGGCAAAGCGGTCGGTAAAGAGCAATTTGACCTTGCTCCACTCGCCGTCGGCGCCGGGAATGCGGTGTGACCGGCCGATGACATTAGGCATATTTTTCCACGGGCTGTTGATAGCGGCGACATCCAATTCGTTGTTCACGAGCATGGACGCCAGGCTCTTGTCAGTGGAAATTCGCTGGAAGGATATCCCCGCAGGCGGCGTAAATCCCGTCTGGCCGCCGTGGCTCAACTCTTCGGTGCGCTCCATGTACCAGTGAACTTTATACTGTGACACGCCGAAATCATGTTCGAGTATGCCGCGCTGCCAGAGCGCCGCGGTTTGCTGGTATTCGCCTATGCCGAATCGTTTGCCGACGAGGTCCTCCGGCTTCTGGATGCCGGAGTCCGTATGGTAAGACAGCTCGGTGTGAAAGAGGCGGCGGCTCGGGAAGACCGGCAAAGCGATGATGTCGAAGCCACGCTCGCGCGCGATGAGATAGGACGACATCGACATTTCACCGACTTCGAATTCTTGGAATTTTAGCTGGCGCCAAAAAGTTTCCGAGGGATGGGAATAGGTCGGTACGATCTCGATACCCTCGGGTTGAACGATGCCTTTCATCAGCGGGTCGACTCGTTCGTTGAATGCAGAAATGAAGCTCAGTTTTAGCTTGGGCATGTGCTTTTGCTCCTTCGAAGTGTTCCGTGCTTGCCGGCGTGACGGCACAGCGCGCCGTTACGCGGGATTAGCAGGCGCGCTATTATGAATCGAGCGTTTCTTTGGCGAACAATTCCTCGACCTTCATTTTGCGCGGCGTCAGTCCTTGCTCGTGCGAGTATGCGATCAGCGTGTCGAGCAACGCCGTGTTTGCCTTGACGCCGTAGGGAAACGGGTCGTCGCCCAATACGTCCTGCGTCTTGGCAAAATATTCCGGGCCGAAAAACAGCGCAGCGGGAATGCGCTCCAGCAGAGTTTCCGCCGCAATCGCTTTCGCCTTGACGAAGGCGTCGTATAATTTTACCGCTACCCATGGGTGCTCCCGGTAAACATCGCCGCGGATAATATACGCATGATTGACCGGAACGAAGCCATGTTCGGTAAAAAATCGCTTCGCTTCCGCAATCTGATCCGGAAACAACGGCTTCACTTTGCTCCAGTCGCCTTCGCTGGCGCGAATGTGTGTCGAGCGATCGATGATATTGAACGCCCGTGTAAGGTGGCTGGCGATGGGCGCGACGTCGATCTCGTGATTCACCAGCATGGTTGCCAAACTTTTGTCCGGCGGGATGCGATGAAACGATATGCCCGGCGGCGGCGCAAACCCGGTGGCGCCGCCGTGGCTCAACTCCTCGCTGCGCTCCATATACCAATGGACTTTGTACTGGGACACGCCAAAGTCATGTTCTAATACGCCGCGCGCCCAGAGCGCTGCGGTTTGCTGATACTCTCCGACGCCGATGCGTTTGCCGACAAGATCGCCGGGCTGCTTAATTCCCGAGTCGACGTGATAGGACTGATCGGCGTGAAAAAAACGCCGGCTCGGGAAAACCGGAATGGCGATCATATCGACACCGCGCGAGCGCGCAATCAGATAAGAGGACATGGACATTTCCGCGACGTGGAACTCTTGAAACTTGAGCTGGCGCCAAAAAGTTTCCGACGGATGAGAGTAAGTCGGGATGAGCTCTATACCATCGGCTTTGATCGTGCCGTTCATCAGCGGCTCGACCCGCTCATTGAAATTGGAAATGAAACTCAAAATTAGTTCCGACATCGCATCGCTCCTTTTGGTCAGGCGCCGATCTGTCTTTCATTCGTCGAGGTGCGGCGTGCCGTGCGCTTATAGATCTGTCACAAGCCGAGAGTTTGCTCGGCGAAGAGTTCCTCGATTTTCATTTTTCGCGGCGTGAGTCCTTGCTCGTAGGAAATTCCGATGATCGTGTCGAGCATCGCTCGATTGGCTTTGATCCCGAAGGGAAACGGATCGTCGCCGATCGTTTCGCTCGTCATGGAAAGATATTCCTGGCCGAAGAACAGGGCGCTCGGAATACGCTCCAGCAATTTTTCGCGCGCCAGCGCCTTGGCTTTGACAAAGCCGGTGTAAAGATTGAACGCAACCCAGGGATATTTTTTATAAACATCGCCGCGGATGATGTAGGCATGATTAACCGGAAGAAAGCCGTGTTTTTTGTAGAAGCGCGCGCCTTCGGCTATGCGGTCGGGAAACAGCGGCCGGATCTTGCTCCAGTCGCCCTTGCCGGCGATGCGGCTCGAACGATCGAGCGCATTCGCCTGCAGGACAAAAGGGCTGGCGACATGGGCGACGTCCAATTCATTATCGAGCAACGTTGAAACCAAGCTCTTGTTAGGCGCGATGCGATTGAAAGAGATGCCTTCCGGCGGTTTGAAACCGGTGGCGCTGCCATGGCTCATCTCCTCGCTGCGCTCCATGTACCAGTGAATTTTATACTGGGACACGCCGAAGTCGTGTTCCAAGATGCCGCGAATCCACAGCGCCGCGGTTTGCTGATATTCGGCTACGCCGAGTCTTTTAGCGGCGAGATCTTCTGGTTTGGTGATGCCGGAATCAACGTGGTAGGAAAGCTCGGTTTGAAACAAACGGCGGCTGGGGAAGACCGGCAGGGCAATCATGTCAGTGCCCTGGGATTTGGCGATCAGAAAAGACGACATCGACATCTCGGCGATCTCGAACTCACCGAACTTGAGCTGGCGCCAGAACGTTTCCGCCGGATGGGAATAGGTCGGAATCAACTCGATCCCTTCCGCCTTGATCGTTCCGTTCATCAGCGGTTCGACCCGCTCGTTGAAGGCGGAGATGAATCCTAAAGTGAGCTTCGGCATCGCTGTTTCCGGTAATTCCTAGAATCCGTCGATCGACCAAATGTCATACAACAATTCCAGGCGCCGAAAAGTTGCTTTGTACGTCTGCTCCTGCAGGGACGGCGAGTGGAGATAGCGGACCGCGATTTCTTCGGCAAGGCTGCTATGATCTTCATCCGCCTCCGAGTGTACGGTGAAAAAGCGAACGTCATCTGGATTCATCTTGTAATTCTTCATCAAGCCGTTACCGATCGCTGCGGCCGCCGGACCGAAGGTTCCTTCAGCGCCGATCTGAATCGACATGACGACGAACCACGGCAGCGTATGGATGATCAACTCGACGTAATAGAGATG
>DASWCL010000116.1:0-3847 GCA_036390135.1 Binatia bacterium | reverse complement strand
TCGCTCGGATCCGGCCGGCGAGTCTGTGCTCCCATTCCTGCTTCGCCGACTCTAATAATCGCTGCTGCCTGTAATCGATCGCTCGTTTCAGTCGCTCGAGTGTTTCGTATTTGAGCAGGTGGAGGTCGATTGCCGCGGAATCCCCCTGACCAGTCCCCATACTTCGAAAGAAACGAGCAAAAATTATTCCGGCGAACAGCCGGTGATGCTGGGTAAGTGCCAGCTGGTGGAAACTTCTGGAAGTTTCACAATTACCACACTCAACCGTCTGAACCTCAGTACAAAATGTGCTTTTTCTGTCTCGAGAGTAGTATGCCAACGCGCTCAAACGGGTCCGCCCGCATCTTCACAATCATGGCACTGGTCGTGATCGCGTCCACCGCAGCCATGTACTGGTTTGGCGCGCGCGCCTTGCATGTGCGTGCCGCGAGCGCCGCTCATCGCAAGTCGCTTTTGGAATTAGCTCAGTTCCTTTCCACCCTGAAGGACGCAGAAACAGGCCAGCGCGGCTTTATCATTAGTGGTGACGAGCGTTATCTGAAGCCATACTACGCCGCGCGCAATCGCTTCCCATCGGAACTGGAACATCTGAAAAGTGTGCTAACGCCACCGGAGTTTGCAAAAATCGAAAAGCTCTCTCGCTCGAAATTGGACGGCTTGGAAAAAAGGCTGAGGTTGCGCCGACGCGAAGGATTTGAAGCGGCCGCTTCGGCCGTGGGGCTGGGGATAGGGGAGCAGACAATGGATAGGCTTCGGGCGGAAATCTCACAGCTACAAGAGCGAGAAGAGACGGCCCTGCGAGCCGAGACAGCATTTACCGACGAGGTGACGAGAACACGCACCCGTGTTTTCACTGTCGGCGGATTACTAAATCTTCTCTTTATCTTGTGGGGCTATCGGCGAATCAAGAAGGCGGTGCGCCAACGAGAATTGGCGCTTGGGGCGACTGACGCGGCGCGAGTTGAAGCGCAGCGACAGAAAGATCTCCTGGCGATTACACTCTCAAGCATCGGTGACTGCGTGATTGTAACCGATGCTGACGGCCGCATCACTTTCATGAACGCGGTCGCTGAGAAGGTAACCGGATGGAAGTTCGAAGAGGCCCGCCTCCGCCCGACGACAGAAGTATTCACGATCGTGAGCGAGTTTTCTCATGAACCGGTGGAAAGCCCGGTAACCAAAGTGATAAAAAGCGGCGCGACTGTAAGCTCGGCCAATCACAGTCTTCTAGTTCGAAGGGATGGCAGTGAAGTGCCAATTGATGACAGCGGGGCACCCATCAGGCAAGCAGACGGCACGTTGTGCGGCGTCGTCCTCGTGTTTCGTGATTTTTCCGAGCACAAAGCGGCAGAAAAGAAGCTTAAAGAATCCAAAGAGGCGGCAGAAACCGCGAGTAAAGCCAAGGATCGCTTTCTCGCGGTGCTTTCGCACGAGCTAAGAACACCGCTTACCCCAGTGCTGGCCACGCTCAATCTCTGGGAAGCAAGTGACGAGCTTCCTCGTTCCATCAAATCTGATGTCCAGATGCTCCGGCGAAGCGTCGAGTTAGAGGCACGAATTATCGATGATCTACTCGATTTGACGCGAATCGCCAAAGGGATGTTGTCATTCACGCCGGAGGATACCGACGTGCACGAACTCCTGCAGTTCCTGGTCGGAATGTGTCACAATGAATTTCAGAGCAAACAACTGACACTTTCAATGCGATTGAAGGCCGAGAGGCATTGCGTGCACACCGACGCCGGCCGCTTGCAGCAAATCCTTTGGAACATTACGAGAAACGCCGCAAAATTTAACGAAAGTGGCGGAATCATCAGCATGACTACTTCGAATGACGAAAATCAAAATCTAACGATCACCGTCGCCGACAGCGGGATCGGAATGACCTCCGAAACATTAAGTCGGCTCTTCACACCATTCGAGCAGGGAGAGCAATCGATTAGTCGCCGCTATGGCGGGTTAGGCTTGGGCATGGCGATCTCAGCAGCTCTGGCTGAGCTTTTAGGCGGCCGATTGTCTGCCCGAAGTGAAGGCCTGGGCAAAGGCTCCGTATTTACTCTTGTATTCCCAACGGTGGAGCCTGTTCCTTCGGCCACGAAAAGTGGTAGGCGGCGACCGGGACGCAGGAGAGCGAGGCAAGTCAAAATTTTGCTGGTCGAAGATCACGGCGATACCTCGCGCGCGTTGGTCCGATTGCTGGAAAACCAGGGATACGACGTCGAGACGGCGGACTCTATGGCTTCAGCGCTCACAGCCGTGAAACACGAACGGTTCAACCTCCTCCTCTGTGACATTGGATTGCCTGACGGTACAGGATTTGAGTTGATGGAAGAAGTGCGCAAGGACTGCCAAACGCCGGCCCTCGCTCTCTCCGGTTTTGGCATGGAGGAGGATGTGCTCAGATCCCGGATGGCCGGGTTCGAAGGTCATCTAACCAAGCCGGTCAATTTCCAGAAATTGGAAGCAGCCATCTGGCAATTGACCGCAAACAATTGAACCGGAGCGCGTAAGCAGACGCGGCTTCCAGTCCCGGAGCTAACCCAGCGGCGTACCTATTTAGGCAGAACTCAGCAGCAGTTAAGCGCGGCGCCTAGCCTTAGACATAGCGCACCCTCTATCGTTACGCATCACCGAGTGTGCTTCCTGAGCCTCCTTACCCCGCTGTCGGTGTATGCAGCTTTAACCCAACACTGAACAGAAAGGAGTAGTTTTGAATAGAGCGGCAAGATGCCGCTTCTACATCAATCCCGAAGCTCGTGTCGGACTCGCGACAAATCTCCTACGTGAGTGAGAGCGCCGGCCAAGTAGATGTAGCCGCGAAGTTTTTTCGGATCGCGTTTGTTCATGAAGATTCCGCCGTTGTGCAGTATAGAACTTCCGCCCGTATGTTCGACGATCCGGCGCGGCGCGCGATAGTAGTATCCAGCATCGTCGACCGCATAAAAAGAATACGATCCCGGTGGAAAGTGCAGCGTCGCCACCTGCTTTTCAGAAAGAAGGTCGACGTAATGCGGAGCGTCGCTTGGCGGCCCCTCCGCCGGGACGCGAAAGTGGCGACCGCCGGCACAAGAGACGAGCAGTAACGCAGAGGCGACCAGAACGTTGAAGCGTTGAAACGTTAAAGAGTTGAAGCGGTATAACTTCGTCACGATTTCACGATTACGCCTCAACGGTTTAACCCTTCAACGCTTTAACGGCTCGTCACTAATCACTTTTCACTTATCACTTTGTTTATCGCCGTCGGATCATCCAGCAGAAGCCACTCGATGATCGATATCGGCAAGCTGCCGTTCTTGATCAAATCGTCATGAAATTGGCCGAGCCGAAAGTTTTCCCCTGCTTTGTCGCGATATCGCCCGAGTAGATTCATGATCTGCCATTTGCCGACGATGTAGCTGATTTTTTGGTGCGGACTTGAGGCCGCGCCCGCTGCTTCACCAGTCGCCGCCTCATGATCAAGACCGCCGGCTTCCATGAAATATTTGACCGCTTGCTCGAAACTCCATCGGCCGGTGTGCAGGTTCACGTCCACGCCGATGCGCGCGCCCCGGTAGCGCGAGAGCCGCAAGATTTGTCCCTGCGCCGGCGAATTATTTGGATAAAGCCCGGTGCGCATCAGCATTTCTTCACCGTAAAGCGCCCAGCCTTCGACAAAAACACCGTCCTGATGTTGACGTCGAATTTCATCGTTCAAATGATTCGCGATCGAGAGCTGCAGAAAATGTCCTGGAATTCCTTCATGACCAAGGATCGGCCGCGGATCTTCGATCGCCGCGCGAATATAAAAGTTTTTCGACTGCGGATGATAGGTCGGAATGAAATAAAAACCGGTCGGATCCTTGTCGTA
>DASWCL010000115.1:0-7056 GCA_036390135.1 Binatia bacterium | reverse complement strand
AAAAAGCGCCGCGTAGCCACGCGATCCTCGAAATCCAAAAAATTTTCGTTTACCATTCAGCTGCTGGCCGAGCTTGATGGTTTGGCCGGTGATTTCTAACTGCGTGGAGGTCAAATTAATGCGGCATCGTCAGGCTTGTGTATCGGCGTTAGTGCCAGCGATTCTGGCATTGTTTTTTTGTTTTCCAACGACGACGATCGCCGCAGAGACAAGTGCAAGAACGATTCAAACCGTCCCGGGCATGCCGCCGGTCATCGATCCCAACAATCTCTACAGCGAAACCCGCTCGGACAACTTAAGCCCGGTCGTCGCGAAACATCTGCATCGCGTCTACGTGCCTAATCGCACCTCCAATGATGTTTGGGTCATCGACCCCGCGACGCTGAAAGTTGTCGACAAGTTCAAGGTCGGCATCAACCCGCAGCATGTGGTGCCGTCATGGGACTTAAAGACTCTCTGGGTTAATAACAATGCCGAGGGGCGAACAGACGGCAGCGTCACGCCGATCGACCCGCTTACCGGCAAGCCCGGCAAAAATATCCCCGTGGACGATCCTTATAATATGTATTTTACGCCGGACGGCAGCGCCGCTATCGTCGTCGCCGAAGCGCATAAGCGACTAGACTTTCGCGATCCCCACACCATGGCGCTCAAATATTCGATCGAGACTCCTAATTGCCGCGGCATCAACCACGCCGATTTTTCCATCGACGGGCGTTACGCGATTTTCACCTGTGAGTATGCCAAGAGCGTGGTCAAAATCGATCTTGTCGAGAAAAAAGTCGCCGGATATCTTAAGTTCTCGAAAGGCGGCATGCCGCAAGACGTGCGCATTTCGCCCGACGGCAAGGTTTTTTACGTCGCCGACATGAAGGCTGACGGCGTATTCCTAGTCGACGGCGACAAGTTCACGGAAATTGGCCACATCAAAACCGGCATCGGCACTCACGGTTTATACCCAAGTCGTGACGGAGCCAAACTTTACGTCGCCAATCGCGGCGTCGCCCGCGTCTATGGCCCACCGAAAGGCAAAGGCAGCGTCAGCGTGATCGACTTCGCAACCCGCAAAGTAGAAGCGACTTGGCCGATTCCCGGCGGCGGCAGCCCGGATATGGGCAATATCAGCATCGACGGCAAACAACTTTGGCTCTCCGGCCGCTACGACAACTCCGTTTATGTCATCGACACGACGAACGGAACCGTCAAAAGTATTGCTGTGAAAACCGAGCCCCACGGTCTCACCGTCTGGCCGCAACCGGGACGCTACTCGCTCGGTCACACGGGAAATTTGCGCTGAATTAATTTCGGTCGACCGAATATCGTTGCCAGCAAAAGCGTTTTCCGCCCATTCTTCGAACGTTCATTCATCACAATCCACCCGTTGCTAACAGTTACCCCGCGCCATCGCCGCGCACTGTGAATATCCGCTAGTCTGCTGGGCAAATCTTTAGCAAATTGAACAGCCCGCGAGTGGAAAATACCTGGCAACCGCGCGGCACAACGGATTCACCGGCGAATTCACAGAACGCAAAGCACTGGTTGAAAAAGGTAAAGAAAGAATAGATGAGCGCTGGTTATCGCCAGGAAATTACTTTGACGATATTAGAAAACTCGTCGGTCCACAATTCACCGCCCGATTGCCCATCCAAACGATGCCAGCGCTCGTCTTTAAGAAATGGTTCGACGGCCTTCTCGCCGCGCGCCAAAATAACCCAGCGGGATGATAATTTGCCTTCCTCCGCCTCCAGGGAACTGATGTGAGTATCATTCTGAATTAAAGCGACGAGTTTCAGATCAGTCGCGAGACGGGCTAAGACGGGTGCCAGATCCAGATATCGGTTCGAGATGTGAAACAAGAGCAAACCGTTGGCAGCGGTTTTGGTAAGATATAACTCGATGGCTTCACGCGTTAGCAAATGAGCCGGAATCACATCCGAGCTGAAAGCGTCCAGAATAAAAATGTCGTAGCGGCGATCCGGAGCTTTTATCAAGGAAACCCTGGCGTCGCCGATCACCACTTCAACGTGCGCTGGGCAATCGCGCAAATAAGTAAACAGATTCACATTTCTAGCGATCTTTTCCACCAAGGGATCGATTTCGTAAAATGTAAATGTCCGGGCCGGGGTCCCGTGACATGTCAAGGCGCCGCCCCCTAATCCGACGACCGCGACCTTATTGCTGGATTGAATTGTTGACGGTGCGAGAAGAACCTGACCGGCCGGACCGGTTCGATAATAATATGCCATCGGCATTTGCTGCATTTGCGGCTCTATGCTTTGCACGCCGTGAATCGTCGTTCCTTGGAATAGTACGTGCTTTTTCCTCGGTTGATCCAACGTCACCAAGTAGGCGCCAAAAAAACTCCGGTCCGCGTACAAAACGTTACCCAGTTCGCTCGGATACCACAGCGAAACCATCGTTAGCGCCAACAGACCAATACCGAAACGGACGGGCCGGTAAGCAAAGCTCAGACAGATCACTCCAGAACTCGCCCAGAGCAGCAGACGCTCGCTGAATGGCGAAAGGCCGTGATTCTGCTTGGTCGCGAGAGTGACCACGACCACCAAACACACCAACGCAGGCGGCAGTATCCAATCCAATCGCCGTTGCACCTTAGTCGCAACCTTTTCTCCCACGTAAGGACGGAGAAACGCGGCAGCCGCAATAGCCAGGGGATATTCCAATATGACTTTGAAGATGAGAGGCGCAATCAACGCGTTAAAGGCGCCGCCTAATACTCCGCCCAGTGATATCCAAAAGTAATAATCCGTCAGCTTCGATGGGTCGGGCCTGTCCTGCGCAAGTTGCCCATGGCAAATCAGCGCGGTCACGAAAAACGAGATCAGGTGTAAAGGGAGAACGATCCATAGCGGCTCGGTCGCGTGCATAAAAACGGTTATCGCCGAACCGAGAAGAAAGATTGCCTGTCGGCGTATCAAGAAGGGGCTCGTCGCCCAGGAAACACGCGCGAACGCTATAACGAAAGAGAGGAGGTACGCCGAGAGCGGTAAGACCCAGAGAAGCGGCATCGAAGCAATATCGGTCGTGACATAGGAGGTAACTCCCATGAGCAAGCTCGACGGAACAAAGGACCACACAACCCAACGCAGACGTCGCGCAAAATTAACACTCCCACGCGCAAGCAACCTTGCCTGTTCGTCCCCGAAGGGCGACGTCCCCGGCGCTTCTTCAGCACCGCGAGGGCGCAAAACATAAATTATGCAAACCGAGAACAGAACGATCAGTATCCAATATCCGCAAAACCAAAGATAATTCTGCTGACTCAAAGTAAGCTTTGGTTCCAACAGCAACGGGTAAGCGAGTAGACCGGCGATGCTGCCCGTGTTGCTCGCCGCGTATAAAAAATACGGGTCACGCGCCGCGCCAGGTTGACTGTGAGCGAACCATTTTTGCAGGAGCGGCGCGCCTCCAGACAATACAAAGAACGGAAAGCCGATCGTCACGGTCAAAACTGCGAGCATGAGGATAGCGGGGGTACGAGAGGGCGCCGCGAACCAAGGGATCGGAAGCTTTATCGGCAACAGTAAGAGCGCGACTACCAGGAGAATCAAATGAACTAGGGCGTGCCGGCGCGCTCCGAGCCATTGGCTGCCAAGATGGGCGTAGCCATAACCTGCCAAGAGGCAGGCTTGATAAAACACAAGGCTCGTATTCCAAACTGCAGGGCTTCCTCCGAGCCACGGCAAGATCATTTTGGCAACCATCGGCTGAATCGAAAACAGGAGGGCAGCGTTGAGAACAATCGCGAGCGAGAAAATAATTACCATTGGCTGCATCGATGGCTAGTTTGAGAAGAGTTTTTTCCGATTCATGGGGAGACTACGCGAAAATCTCGTTACCAATGGGTCTTTGGAGATCATCCATACCGATCGAACTGAAACATCGAGCCATCGACTGATTATTTTACCTTCTGGCAAAGTGAATTGACAACGGATATGCGTTGAGGCTGAAGTGGCATTCAAGTATGGATCGCCTAAGGATACGCGTTCGAGGTAAAACATGGCAAAAGAACTTAGGATTGAAGACTTCCGGGTATTCGCAGAAATAGTCGCATTGGCTCTTGACGATCAAGAAGCCACTGTGCTGCGGGTGCATACGCTTACGAGCACGCTTCAGAGGTCGACACTTTGGCCAAAGCTCCCAGATGAGAGCACGGCTTGACGATGACCTGACCGGTACGATATAGGCTCAATTACGCCGCCCGGAAATATTCGTATGGATCAAATCATTTTATTGGCGGGAACAGTTTTCGCTTCGTCGATAGGCTTGGCGCTGCTCGCATTGGTACTCGTAACCACAATCAGAAGTTCGCATAAGCAAGCCGCTTCACAGCCAGTTCAAACGCCGCATCTAGTCGATGAGGAAAACATTTTCCCACCGGCGGTCTCGGAACCGACGATTCGTGGCTACGACACACCGGAGCTTTGCGGGGAAGACAATCTCGCCAGATGGCGCCAGTCGACGGACGAGAAACATCTGCATTGAATCGCTCGCTCCGCGTTTGCTTGGATTATACTTTTTGCTGCGCAAAAACTCGAAAGTACATTTCGCTCAAGGCCGGCTCCGTTGTGCGTGCCGCGGCCAGTTCTCTTTGAATCGTTGGATCGAGTCTTAGTCGCGCTCGCTCGGCGAGCCGGAGCACTTCGTTTTCATCAATTTTTACGAGCCGGCCGCCTTGAACCACAACTTCGCCGTTGACCAGCACTGACTCGACCGAGCTGCCGTTCTCGCAAAACACCAGCTGGGCAAGCACGTCGTTGAGCGGTGTGAACGCCGGCGTATCCCGCCGCAACAAGACAATGTCGGCAAGCTTGCCCACCGCCAGCACCCCTGCGTCGAGGCCAAACGCCCTGGCACCGTTGCGCGTGGCCATGGCGAGCGCCTGCACCGGTGTAACCCAACCGTTAAAATCCGTCCCAGCCTGATTATGAATCAGCGCGGCTAACCGACCTGCATCAAACATGTTCTGTCCGTCGTTGGATGCCGAGCCGTCCGTGCCCAATCCGACGTTCACGCCGGCGGCAAGAAATTGCCTGACTGGCGCGAGGCCGCTGCCGATACGGAGATTACTCGCCGGATTATGCACGGGTGTCGCGCCGCGCCGGGCGAACAATTCAACGTCATCATCATCGATCCAGATCGAATGGGCCAGCGACAGATTCGCATCCAAGACGCCGATTGCATCCAAGTGCTTGAGCAGCGACGTGCGGTAAATCTGCCGACCCATCACCGCTTGCGCTTTGGTCTCGGCGAGGTGGATGTGCATGGGCAGATTGCGCTTCCGTGCCAGCGCCGCCGATTGCGTTAGTAACTCGTCCGTGCACCGCTGTACCGCCGACGGGCCGGGGCAAGCGGTGGTTAATTTTTCGGGGGCGTGAAAAGTTTCGATGAAGGCATCGCACTCGTCGATCCAGGCTTGCGTCGCTTTGGCTTCGCTTGCGCTCATGCGCTTGACCTCGCTACCAAGCGCTGCTGCCGAATCGCCGAGTGGAATCGTTTCTTCGTAATTTTTATCGGCCAAGGTCAGGGAAACCACGTGGCGCAAACCGAGATCGCGCATCGCTTGAATCGCCGCGCCTGCACCCATAAAGCGGCAGGCTTGATTGCCAAAAAAATGATCGAGCACCATGGTCGCACCGTTCTTGAGCATCTCCATGCCGCCCAGGAGCGCGCTGGCGTAAAAATCCTCGTCGCGCATGCCACGCAGCGATGCTCGGTAATAAGCGCGCCAAATCTCCAACGGCTTGCTCGGCATCATGCCGCGCACGAGATTGGCCGGCGAGTGGCAGTGAGCGTTAATCATGCCCGGCATGGCAATTAATCGGTCGCCTTCTATCGTCCGGTCGAATTGGCCTGACGGCGGCGACTCCGCGGGCCCGATGTAAGCGATTCGATTGCCGTCGATGGCGATGGTACCCTTCTCGATTACCTCGTTCTGTTCGTTCATCGTGACGATCAGAGCATTACGAATCAAAGTCTTCATCGTCACCTCGCTCAATCATGGAAGAACCCGGCGCCAGAAACAGCAAGGGCACTGCGTGCCGTGCCCCTGCTAGCCGATAGGGTGACCGCCGCGCCACACGCATCTACACAAATTTCATTTTGCGACCCCAGTTTTCGGGATCGTTGAGGAACTCGACAATCTGATTGCTCGACTCCTCGCTAAAATAACTCTTGCTCAAGCCAGCGTCCAAGACATCGTCCCAATTGGCGAGCACGTGCAGCTCGATATCGTTTTTGGCTAAATTAATTTTTCCTTCGTGTTGGTTCAAGCGATCTGAAGCGTAATCAAAGACGCACAAACAATGCGTCATCTTGGCGCCCGCGCCCCGGATACCGATATTGAAACGTAGCTTGCTCAAGCCGTCCGTAATCAGATCCTCGACCAGCATGACGCGCTTACCCGGCTCCAGAATCCCTTCGATCTGCTTGGTACCGCCATAACCTTTGGGCTGCTTCCGAATATAGATCATTGGCTTTCTGATCAAGTGCGATACGAACGAGGCATACGGAATGCCCGCGGTTTCACCGCCGGCAACCACGTCAATTTTATCCAGGCCGATCTCGTTCTCCGCTTTTTTCGCCAGCGCTGTGACGATGTATTCGCGCTCCGCGGCGAATGATAGAAGCTTGCGGCAATCGATGTAGACTGGCGAGATGCGACCGGAGACAAAGACAAAGGGTTTGTCTTTGTAAACCGCGATCGACTCGGTCGAGAGCAGCATCTCGGCGACTTTTTTTGCAACTTCGCTCATGAGCAATACCTTTCAGATGGACGGAATACGCTGGCTATAACATAGCGGTATGAGGTTTCCAACAAAGCCGGCGGATTGGAAACAGATTTTCAGCCACGCGGGAAACTGGTAAGATGACGCTGAATGAAGCCTCGCCAAACAGTCACCATCCTCTCTTCAGCCATCGCACCGACCGTAAACAAACGGCGTCTGATGCGTGACCTCAACGCCGTTGGACGGATCGGCATCGGCGAACGCGGTGCGGTGACGCGTTTGGTTTTTTCTATCAAGGAGCTGCGCA
>DASWCL010000114.1:0-7981 GCA_036390135.1 Binatia bacterium | reverse complement strand
CTGGGCGACCGGAATCAAGCCCCACTTTTCGCGGTCGAGTCCCTTGAACGCGTCGACCATGGGCACCAAAGCAAGCTTGCCGTCACTCGTGTACGACCAACCATGATACGAGCAGGTAAAAAGTTTCGTATTGCCGCGGTCGGCGCGGCAGACGCGATTGCCGCGGTGGCGGCAGAGATTCAAATGCGCGCGCAGTTTGCCGTTCTGATCACGACCTAAAATGACCGGCTCCTCGCCCATGTAGCGGGTAACGAAATCGCCCGGTTTGGGAATTTCGCATTCGTGGCCGAGATAAAGCCAGCAGCGCGCAAACACCCGCTCGCGCTCCAGCTCGTAGATCTCCCGGTCAGCGAATATTCGTCGATCCACCAGACCGCCTTCAGGATCGATAAGCGATTGTATGTTCATCTCACGTCTCCTTTGGCCCGGAGAGCTTTCCTAGGGTGATTATAGCGCCACGCACGAGCTGTCAAGCTAGCACGGAACTCGCGTCTAACCGACAAACCAAGTGTTGAGCCCGCTGATAATCAGGTGTAGAAATTGATGTCTCCTGACTAGTAACCAGGAGGCGGCGATCTCGCGATAAACTCGTTAGAGATCCATCCAAACAATTCCAAGGAGTTTTAAGCATGACTGCTGAAGCAGAATACGCAGCGGTGCCAATCACTGTTAACGTCAACGGAATAAAGCACGATGCCGTTGTCGAACCGCGGACGCTGCTGGTTTACTTTTTAAGAGAGCATTTGAATCTAACGGGCACCCACGTCGGCTGCGACACGAGTCAGTGCGGGGCCTGCACGGTGCATTTGAATGGCCGCGCGGTGAAATCCTGCACGATCCTCGCCGTACAAGCGAACGGTGCCGAAGTGAAAACCATCGAAGGTCTCGCGGACGACGACCCTTTTCATCCAGTCCAACAAGGATTTCACGAAAAGCATGGACTGCAATGCGGTTACTGCACGCCGGGCATGATCATGACCGCGGTACACCTGTTGGAAACCAATCCAAACCCAAGCGACGACGAGATCAAACATGCTCTGGAAGGCAATCTCTGCCGCTGCACCGGCTACATCAACATCGTCGAATCGATTAAATGGGCAGCCGAAAAGATGAGGAAGCAGCCATGACGACTAAACTGCCAAGAAATTATCCGAAATCACCCTTCACCCCTTACTCCTTTCCCCTTACTCAAGCCGGAGGCATCCATGTTTCCCGCTAGCTTTGGATACGTCGCCGCGCGCTCGGTGGAAGAGGCGCTCAAATTAATGGCGAAACACGGCGAAGAAGGAAAACTTCTCGCCGGCGGCCACAGTCTCATTCCGGCGATGAAACTGCGCCTGCAGTCGCCACGGACTTTGATCGATCTCGCCACAGTGCCCGGCCTGCGCGGCGTGCGCGTTGACGAAAATCATCTCGTCATCGGTGCACTCACGGTTCACGCTGATGTGGCTGCCTCGGAGCTTGTGCGCAAGCATGTTTGCGGTTTGGCCGATGCGGCGTCGGTGATCGGCGATCTGCAGGTGCGTAATCGCGGCACCATCGGCGGCAGTATCGCTCATGCCGATCCGGCGGCGGATTTTCCGGTGATCTTGACGGCGCTCAATGCGTCGTTTGTCGTCCAATCGTCCACTGGCAATCGCACGATCGCAGCCGATGATTTTTTCACAGATTTTTACACCACGGCGATGAGTCCGAATGAAATTCTAACTGAGATCCGCGTTCCGATTCCGTCTTCAGGAACCGGCACTGCCTATGCGAAATTACCGCATCCCGCCTCGGGCTACGTCGTGGTGAGCGCCGGCGCACTGCTCACGAGACAAGCCTCCGGGAGTTGCACTGGCGCGCGCGTCGCGATCGGCGGATTGGGTAGCGGTCCGATCCGTGCGATTGCCACAGAGATCGAATTGCAGGGCAAACCGTTGACGCCGCAGATCGTCGCTTCAGCTGCAGCGAAAGCAGCGGAAGAAACGGACCCGGTGGAAGATTCCTACGCTAGCGCCGAATACAAACTTCACGTGGCGACGGTCTATGCACGCATGGCGATCGAAGCGGCGGTGGAACGAGCAAAAAGCTAAGAACCGTGATCGTGTTCGTGACACGTGTTCGGAAAACGAGCACGAACCACGAACACGATCACGGTGAGAGGTTAATCATGACAACCGAACACACATCGAATGGACTCATCGGTGCATCGCTGAAACGGGTCGAAGACCCGCCGCTTATCACCGGCAAGGGTTGCTATGTCGATGACATCAACCTTCCCGGCATGCTGCATTTGGCATTTCAGCGCAGTCCCTATCCGCACGCGAAAATTCTCTCCATCGACACCAGCAAGGCTAAAACCCTGCCCGGCGTCGCAACCGTGATCACGGGCAACGACATCAGCGAAAAGCTCAATCTCACGTCGTCCCAGATGCTGCCGAACATGAAGATTCCGCCACACCCGGTGCTCGCCCGCGGCGCCGTGCACTGCGCCGGTGTTCCCGTCGCGGCGGTGGTGGCGACCACGCGAGCGCAAGCCGAGGACGCGGCCGAGGCTGTTGAAGTCGAATATGAAGCGTTGCCTAGCGTTTCGAACGCGGAAGAGGCGCTCAAACCAGGCGCGCCGCTTGCGCGCGAAGAGATCGACAGCAACGTCTGCTACACGATGACGAAAAATGGCGGCGACATCGATAAAGCGTTTGCCGATGCAGATCATGTTTTCACTATGCACATCGCCAGCCCACGCCAGGTGGCGTTGGCCATGGAACCCCGCGGTATCGTCGCCAGCCCGGATCCGTTTGGCAAAAACCTAAGCGTCTGGCTTTCCACCCAGGGGCCGCATCGCGCCCGCGCCGAGATCGCCAACGTGCTCGGTTTTCCCGAGCATAAAATTCATTTGATCGCCCCCGACGTCGGCGGTGGCTTCGGCAGCAAAGGACCGGTTTACCGGGAAGATATTGTCGCCTGCTATCTCGCACTCAAATTACGCAAACCGATCAAATGGGTCGCGACACGCAGCGAAGACTTCATCACGACGATTCAAGGCCGCGATCAGGCGATGACTTCCGAAATGGCGCTTCGAAAGGACGGCAAAATTTTGGGCTTAAAAGTCCAAGTCGTCGCTAACCTCGGCGCCTATCTCCATTCGAGCACGGCGGGACCGCCGCAGCGCATGCTCGGCATGGCGTGCGGCAGCTATCAGATCAAAGACTGCCGGGTCGAGATTGTCTCAGTATTCACCAACACTTGCCCGACGGGCCCCTATCGCGGCGCGGGCCGGCCGGAGTCGGTATTGAACATCGAGCGGTTGCTCGACAAAGCCGCAGCGGTTTTGGGTATGGATCGTTTGGAAATCCGCCGGAAAAATTTCATTCAGCCCGACCAATTCCCCTACACCACCGGCACCGGCGTGGAGTACGATTCCGGCGATTACGAAAAGCCACTGCGCGAAGCGCTGAAGATGTCCAACTATGACGATCTGCTGCGCCAGTGCGATGAACGGCGCCAGCGCGGCGAGTTGGTCGGCGTCGGCTTTTCCACTTTCGTCGAGCCCAGCGGCGGCGCCGGCTTCGAGAGCGGTACGGTGCGCGTCGAGCGCACAGGCGAGATCACCGTACTCACCGGCTCGAGCTCACATGGTCAAGGCCATGAAACTTCATGGGCGCAAATCGCCGCTGAGCTAATGAAGACGTCCATGGATCATGTGACGATCCTCCACGGGGACACGCATGTCAGCCAGCAAGGCACCGGCACGTTTGGCAGCCGCAGCGCCGTTGTCGGCGGCGGTGCGCTCGCAGTCGCGGCCGAGCGGGTGATCGAGAAAGGCAAACGCATCGCGGCCCATCTCGTCGAAGCGGCGCCCGAAGACATGACGCAAACCGACGGCGGTTTCGCCGTCAAGGGCGTACCCGACAAAAAGATCACCTGGCGCCAGATCGCCACAGCCGCCTACGGCGGTCGAGTTCCCAAAGGCATGGAAATCGGCCTGCAGGAAACCGCGTTTTTCGATCCGAAGCGGGAAGCCTGGGGTTTCGGCACTCACGTCGCGTTTGTCAGTATAGATCGCGATACGGGCAAATTGACCATCGAAAAGTTGGTTCTTGTCGATGACTGCGGCGTCGTTATTAACCCGATGATTGTCGAAGGCCAGATTCACGGCGGCGTCGCGCAAGGCCTCGGCGAAGCGCAACGCGAGCAGATGCTCTACGGCGACGACGGTCAAGTGCGAACCGGCACGTTCATGAATTACGCGATCATGCGCGCCGCCGACATGCCGCCGATGGTCCTCGGCGAAACGATCACGCCGAATCCGTTCAATCCGCTGGGCGTTAAAGGCGTCGGCGAGTGCGGCACCAACGGCGCACCGCCGTCGGTGGCCAATGCCGTCATGGACGCGCTCGCGCCGCTGGGAATCGACCACATCGACATGCCGTACACGGCACCGAAATTGTGGGCTGTCATAAGAAAAGCCGAGCGGCAAAAATCGCCATAGGCACTGACACGGGAAAAACCGAAAAGGCGGCGTCGCACAGCCTATTTACTATACAAAAGGAATCATGCCGCCGAGAAGGCTTTCTAAACTTTTTCAGCCGCGTTCCATCTTTTCCTGCAACACATAGCCACAGTCAATTTTCCGCCTCGACGGTTACCGTCCACTGTCACCTGTCCTACCGTACTGGCACCAGGGTTGCTATTTGATACCTGAAGCGTGGGGATTTGTTGGACAGGTGTTCTGTTAATCCAATTTGCGTGACAAGAAGTTCGTTAATCTGACCGGAAATAGCGATTTTGTCAAAGTTGACTCCTGTCCAAGATTCGACTGGTAGTTCAGGGCCCTGACAAAATTGATCATTTGATCCGGCGCGTCTTACGGGCTTCTCGCATAACGAATCTGTGACGACGCTCCATCTGAAACATGCTCACCAACCAACGCTCGACGGCGCACACAAGGAACGATCTCATGAATAAAACGCTTCTTCCCAGACGCGCTATCAAATTCATGTGGAAATAGGTGGTGAATGAAAAAAGCGAAAGGCGGGAGCAAGCTACTCTCGACCGGTTTAGTCGCCTCACGGAACCCCAGCAAAAACGGAGTCGTTGCCAGACCGTCCCACTATCAGTCACTTTTTGATTCCGCAACCCTCAGCATCGTCGAAACTGATCTTGCCGGACACATCATCGACTGCAATCCGGCGCTCGCCCGCCTCTTGCTCGGCGATGAGGAAGACTTCAAGGAACGCCCGTTTGTAAGTCTCGTATCGACAGAATGGCATGCCAAAGAAGAGTCCACCCGGAAGGAAGTCATCGAGCACGGAATTGCTGACGAATACGAGATCGAGTTGTTGAGAAAAGATGGAACGGTTTTTCCCGTGGCCATCAAAAAGTGGCTGCAAACCGACAAGCATGGAAAGGCCCAGCGGATCTGGATGCTGGTACGCAACGTTTCAGACAAGAACAAAACTGACGACACCTTTTATCAGCGAGTCATTTTGCTTTTGGAAAGCCAGATTCGAAATCAATCCCTTCTGGCGGGCGCACCGATTGGCATTTTGACGATCGACAAAGCCCGGCGTATCGAGTCGGTCAATCCGGCCGCCGAAGACCTGCTAGGCTACAGGGCCGAGAAAATCCTTCGCGGCAAACTTGAGGAATTTATTACCGGGCCCAACGGGCAACAATTAGCTATTTCCGCGGGGCATTCCCAGACGGCGATAGCCAAGTGGGAGAATGGCAAAATCCTGCCCGTCCAAGTCACCTTCAGCGAGCTCCGCACCAAAAGTGATGTCCTGTTCACGTGTTTTCTGCGCGACATTACCGGAGACATGCAGATCCGCGAGACTTTGCAACGGGCCCATGACGAGTTGGAGATTCAGGTGCGCGAAGGGAGCGAAGAGGTCGCTCGACTGTTCGACGCGCTCCAGATGGAAATCAACGAGCGCACTTGGGCGCAGGAACAATTTCGAGTCGCGGTGGAGTCAGCGCCGAACGGCATCGTGATTTTGAATCAAGACGGGCGCATCGCGTTTTTAAACCCGCACGTAGAGCAGTTGTTCGGGTTCGGTCGCGAGGAGTTATTGGGGCGCCCGTTTGAATTTCTGTTGCCCGAAAGATTTCGCAGTATAGTTCCGAGCCACAAAGAGACTTCCCTGGTGACATCGCAGATCAAATGGATGGGGCGCGCGCAAGAGTTCTATGGTCTGCGCAAAGACGCGACCGAGCTTCCGCTAGAAATCGGCGTAACCCCGATCCATACACCGGCCGGTACCGGCTTCCTGGTTTCCATGGTCGACATCACCGAACGCAAACGAGTTGAAGCCGAGCTCAAGCGCAGCGCCTTTCACGATGGCCTGACCGGCCTTCCCAATCGCACTTTGTTTCTCGACAATCTGCTTCGGCTCAACGCCGCGGCCAAACGGCACGGCCATCATCCTTTCGCCTTGCTGTTTTTAGACCTGGACAGGTTCAAAGTGATCAACGACAGCTTGGGACACAGCGCCGGCGACAAATTGTTGATCGAAATGGCGCACCGTCTGGTCGAATGCACTCGGGAGGAGGACACCGTGGCCCGGCTCGGCGGCGACGAATTCGCCCTTCTGCTCGAGCAGGTGCGCGGTCCCGAGGACGCAGTGCGCGTGGCCGAACGGGCGCTGGAACGCCTCGCCGATCCCTTGATGTTAGACGACAACGAAGTATCGATCACGGCGAGCATCGGTATTGCGCTGAGCCTTACTGGTGAAGAAAGCCCCGAAGACTTGCTGCGAGACGCGGACATGGCCATGTACCAAGCCAAGACGCGGCGCTCGGGCTATCAGATTTTCGATGCCAGGATGCATGCCCGCGCGCTGGACAGGATGCGCTTGGAGATCGACATGAAGCGCGCCATCGAACGAAAGGATATTCAACTCCACTACCAGCCGATCATTTCACTAGAGACGGGCAAGCTCGCGGGCTTTGAAGCTTTGGCGCGCTGGCACCACAACGGACGCGGCACGATTTCTCCAGCGCAGTTTATCCCGCTTGCCGAAGAAACCGGAATGGTCGGCCAACTGAGCCGATCGGTGTTTAAGCAAGCCTGTGTGCAGATGCGCGATTGGCGCGAACGCTTTCCGTTACAGGATAGCTGTTTCATTAGCGTCAACGTGTCGAGCAAGCAGGTCTCCCACGGCAGTCTGATCGACGAACTCGACGAAATCCTTCACGAAACCGGATTGGAGCCGCAGTATCTGCGCCTGGAAATTACTGAAAGCGCCCTGGTGGAAAACACCCGCGTCGCGGCGCACACTTTAGCGCAGATCAAAAAGCGGAAGATTAAGCTTTGTCTGGATGACTTCGGCAAGGGTTTTTCGTCGCTCAATTATCTGCACCGGTTTCCGATCGATGTCTTAAAGATCGATCGTTCCTTCGTGCGGCGACTGGCAATCAACGCAAGCAACGACCACGGCAAAAAACGTCCCTATGAAATCGTCCGCACGATCGTCGCTCTGGCACAAATTCTCGGCATGCAGGTCGTTGCCGAAGGTGTCGAAGTATCCAATCAGCTCAACATTCTGAAAGATCTCGGATGTGAATTTGGGCAAGGTTTTCTTTTCTCTCCCGCGCTGGACGCCGCTCATGCGTCGCGTTTCTTTGAGCCCGAATCCGTACAACTAGCGCTGACATAAAGAGCCAGCGCAGTGCGCCGAGTCGTTTTCACGCACTGAGAGCATATTGGACTCCGAGAAACTCGCCGGCGAAATTAATTCGTTAGTCAATCCTCATAACATTATCCTTCGTCGCTGACTCGCGTGAGACATAATTACGCTGCTCAGCATGGATCACATCGACGCGCCCTACAGAGCACCGAAATTGTGAAAAGCCATTAGGAACCCGGAAGGAAAAAAACCACAATAGGCACGAGGCCATAAGCATTAGACGGATCGATTACGACACGACGGCTGCGCTATTTCACAGCCCTCGTGCGTTATCGGTTACTCTCTAAAAGAAACAATGCCGCTCTGAG
>DASWCL010000113.1:0-4089 GCA_036390135.1 Binatia bacterium | reverse complement strand
ATGGAAACCGAGATGACCGACAATATCCTCGGCGTTCTCTGGAGCAAGCTGACCTACACTTGCTTAGGGTATTACGGGTCGCTTGCCGACGCTTCGCTCGTGACTACCTGCGCCGATGAAGCAGCCCGGCGCAATCTCACGCAATTTTTCGCCGAGGTTGTCGCCATCGGCAACGCGGTCGGCGCCCGCTTTATTCCCCTCGCGGAATACAATCCGCCGGATTTTCATCCGAGCATCTCTTTCGAAAAACGGCTCGCCGCGGTCAATGCCTTCGCCAAATCGTGGAAGACCGAGGATCGCAAGGGACCGCTGCGACAGATTCAAAAGCGAATCAAGACCGAAGTCGACTTTACGCTTGCCTATGTCGTTCGCGAGGGTGAAAAGCTAAAAATTCCGACGCCGCTCTGCCGAAAAGTGCTGGGCATGATTCATGAGTTGGAAGCGGGAACGAGGACATTGGGATTGCAAAACTATGGGGAGCTGACAGGGGCTAGCGCGTAGCGCTGTGACAAAAGCTCAACGGCTCAGCGCCTCGAACAGGTGAAGCTGTTTGGTGTGGCCTTCGTCCTCGAAATGGACGGGATAGTTGCCGGTGAAACAGGCATCGCAGAAGCCCTGTTTCTCGCCGTTGAAGTAAGCATACATGCCGTCGTTGCTCAAATAAGCCAAGGTGTCGGCCTCGATGTAGCGGCGGATTTCTTCCACGGAGTTTGACGACGCGATCAACTCGGTGCGGGTCGGCGTGTCGATACCGTAGTAGCACGGACTGATCGTTGCCGGCGAGCTGATGCGCATGTGCACTTCTTTGGCGCCGGCGTCGCGCAGCATGCGAATAATCTTGCGGCTGGTGGTGCCGCGCACGATGGAATCATCGACCACCACCACGCGCTTCCCGTCTAAGACGTCGCGCTGCGCATTGAGCTTGATCTTGACCCCGAAGTTGCGAATGGTCTGCTGCGGCTCGATGAAGGTGCGCCCGACGTAATGATTGCGGATCAATCCGAACTCCAGCGGGATCTTCGATTCCTCGGCGTAGCCGATGGCCGCCGGCACTCCGGAGTCCGGCACCGGCGTGACGAGATCCGCAGGCACGCCGCTTTCCCGTGCCAGCTGGCGACCGAGCGCTTTACGCACCTGATAAACGTTATGGCCGAAAAGCTTGCTGTCAGGGCGGGCGAAATAGATATATTCGAAGATACACTTCGCGTGCGGCGCCGGCGGAAAAGGTTTGAGGGATTCCAATCCGTCTGCTCCGATCGTGATGATCTCTCCGGGCTCGACGTCGCGAATGAACTCGGCCTCGATCAGATCCAACGCGCAGGTCTCTGAAGCAAATACATAGGCACCGCGGCTTTTTCCCTCGGGAAACTTGCCCAGTACCAAAGGGCGAAATCCGTAAGGATCGCGCGCCGCGATCATCTTATCCAAAGTCAAAAATAGCAGCGAATAGGCGCCGCGGGCTCGGCTTAGTGCTTCGACGATCCGTCCCATCAGCGTCGCTTCCTTGGAAGTGGCGATCAGATGGATAATCACTTCGGTGTCGGTGGTTGACTGAAAGATCGAACCGGTTCGTTCCAACTCCTCGCGCAACAGCGCGCCGTTGACGAGATTGCCGTTGTGAGAAATAGCGATCGGGCCTTGCGAATATTCGACCACGAAAGGCTGGGCATTTTTTAGATGACTTTGGCCCGTGGTGGAATAACGATTGTGACCGATGGCGCTGTTCCCTTCCAGGCGCTTGATTACGTCTTCTTTGAATGCGTCGGCGACCAAGCCCATTTGCCGGTGCGAGATCAGGCCTTTGCCGTCGGAGGAAACGATGCCGCACGATTCCTGACCGCGGTGCTGGAGCGCGTAGAGCCCCAGGTAGACCATGTTGGACGCCTCGGGATGGCCGTAGACCCCCATCACTGCGCACTCGTCGTGAAATTTATCCGACATGGTCAAAGCGCTATCGCTACCTCCGCTTTTGAACCTTGAACGATGGAACTTTTGAAAGCCCTACCTCAGCCTCGACATCAGCCCGGTCGACCAAATCGATTTGAGCTCTTCCACTGGCAACTGCACCAAGGGCTGGATGATAAAACGGGTGCCGCCGACTGTGCCGATCGCTTGCATCGGCACATTGTGCCGCGCGGCGATTTCCTCCAGCCTGCGGACGTTTTCCTCCGCGACCGAAACGATGACCCTTGATTGCGACTCACTGAACAACAAGGCGTCGCCGCGAATCATCTCGCGCGCCTGAATCCGAACCCCAAGCGGTTTCTCTGGCCCGCCGATACAACACTCGGCCAGAGCCACGGCGAAACCGCCGTCCGAGATATCATGGGCGGATCGGAGCATGCCATCGTCGATTGCCTCGAGACAACAACGCTGTACGGCTTGTTCCATTTTCAAATCAATCCACGGCGGCGTGCCGCGCGTCATGCCATGGATCCATTTGAGATATTCGCTGCCACCCAATTCCTCGCGCGTGCGTCCGAGCATAACCACGATGTCGCCGGAAGATTTAAACCACGGCGTGACCACCCGGTTAACCTTTTCCAGAATCCCGACCATGCCGATGGTTGGTGTCGGATAAATAGGCGCGCCGTCAGTTTCATTATAGAAACTCACGTTGCCACTCACAACCGGAACGTTGAGCGCGAGACAAGCGGAACGCATGCCTTCAATAACTTGGCCGAACTGCCACATGACCGCGGGATTTTCCGGGCTGCCGAAATTCAAGCAATCGGTCAGCCCGATCGGTCGGGCACCGACGCAGGCAAGATTGCGCGCCGCTTCGACAACCGCCAACACACCGCCGACGTAAGGATCCAAATAGCAATAGCGGCTGTTGCCATCAACGGTCAGCGCTAAGCCTTTTTCCGTTCCCTTCACCCGGATCACCGCCGCGTCCGCGCCGGGGGCGACGACGGTATTGGTCCGGACAAAATGATCGTACTGGCGATAAATCCATTCCTTTGATGCGATATTCGGTGATCCCAGCAGTTGCTTGAGCGCAGCCGTGAGATCGCTCGCCTCCGGCACCTTGGACAAATCCAATTGTTGTAGCTGGTCGTGATTGGCGGGGCGTGACGCCGGCCGTTGATAGGCCGGCGCTTCCTTTGTGAGCGCGCGGATCGGCATCTGCGCCACCTCTTTACCGTGCCACAGCGCACGAAACTGCTGATCCTCCGTCACCCGCCCGATCACGACGGCGTCGAGATCCCATTTGTCGAAAATTTTCTTGATGTCGTCTTCGGTGCCTTTTTTTGCCACCAACAACATCCGCTCCTGCGACTCGGAGAGAAGAATTTCGTAGGGCGTCATGCCCTTCTCGCGCAAAGGCACGGCGGAAAGATTCAACTCCACGCCGCAACCGCCACGGCCCGCCATCTCGGCCGATGAGCTAGTCAGCCCGGCGGCGCCCATGTCTTGAATGCCGATAATGAAATCCTTTTCCATCAGCTCCAAGCAGGCTTCTAAAAGCAATTTCTCAGTGAACGGATCACCAACTTGCACCGTCGGCCGGCGCTGTTCCTTTTCTTCCGAAAAAGACTCCGAAGCCATCGTCGCGCCGTGAATGCCGTCGCGTCCGGTCTTGGAGCCGACGTAGATCACCGGATTGCCGACGCCTTTGGCGATGCCAGTGAAGATATGTTTCTTTTTAACAATGCCGAGGGTGAAAGCGTTGACGAGAATATTGCCGTTGTAGCACTCGTCGAAATAGCATTCGCCGCCCACCGTGGGTACGCCGATGCAGTTGCCGTAGCCGCCGATACCGGCAACCACGCCGGAGAGCAAATAGCGCGTGCGCGGATGATCGATGCTGCCGAAGCGCAGCGAATTGAGCGACGCAATCGGCCGCGCGCCCATAGTGAAAATATCGCGCAGAATGCCGCCGACGCCGGTGGCGGCGCCCTGATAGGGCTCAATAAACGACGGATGGTTGTGGCTTTCCATTTTGAAGGCCACGGCAAGCCCGCCGCCGATATCGACGACGCCGGCATTTTCACCTGGGCCCTGAAGCACGGAGGCGCCTTCCGTCGGCAGATTCTTGAGATAATAGCGCGAGCTCTTGTAGCTACAGTGTTCCGACCACATCAC
>DASWCL010000112.1:0-23293 GCA_036390135.1 Binatia bacterium | reverse complement strand
AGGACGATCAGCGCGCGGTGATTTTTGAAAAGCTCGCGCAGAACGAAGAGCGGCACGCGCAGCGTTGGGCGAGGTTGATTCAGGCGGGGGGCGGCGCCGTGCCGGCGCATAAACCGTCGGCGCGGGTGCGCCTGCTCGGTTGGATGGCGCGGCGGTTCGGCACGCGCCGCGTCGTGCCGATCATCAGCAACATGGAAGCGCGCGACGAAGCGGGTTACATGCGCCAGCCTGAGGCGGCCGGCCTGCCAGCGGAGGAAAGAGCGCATAGCCGGACGTTGATGGCAATGGAGGGGAAAAGCTCGGGTCAGGAATCGATCGCCGGAACTGAGCGTTGGCACATTTCGGCGTACGGCGGCGGCCTACGCGCGGCGGTGTTCGGCATTAACGACGGGCTGCTTTCGAATTTCAGTCTCGTCATGGGATTTGCAGGGGCGGAGGCGAAGCCCGAGTATATCATTTTGGCCGGGGTCGCCGGTCTGCTGGCCGGTTCTTTTTCCATGGCCGCGGGTGAATACGTTTCGGTCGGCGCGCAACGGGAAGTCTTCGAGCAGCAGATCGCCATCGAGAAAGAAGAGCTGGAAATGTCGCCCAAGGAGGAGGAGGAAGAGCTCTCGCTTATCTATCAAGCCAAGGGGATTCCCGAACAAGAAGCGTCGCGGCTGGCGCAGCGCATCATTCAGAATCCGAAAACCGCCATCGATACCTTGGCGCGCGAGGAGCTCGGGCTCGATCCGAGAGGACTGGGTTCACCGTGGACCGCGGCGTTGAGCTCATTCTTCGCGTTTGTCGTCGGCGCCTTTGTGCCTGTCGCTCCGTATCTCTTGACCGCCGGCACCCAGGCGTGGATTGCCAGCGCGGCGCTCAGTTTTTGCGCTTTGTTCACAGTCGGCGCCGTGTTGTCGATCTTCACCGCGCGCGGCCCGTTGCTGAGCGGCGCGCGGATGCTCGCGATCGGTTTGCTGGTTTCCGCGATCACCTATAGCGTCGGTTGGCTGTTCGGCGTGTCAGTGGCGGGGTAAAGATAGGTCTCGTGAATCACGACTTGGCGCCGGCGAGATCAGCTTACTTCGTCGGCTTTCCCTCGATCAAAGTTTTCAAAATTTTTCCGAAATCGGCGTTATCGTAGTAACCACGAAAGTGTTCGGCGCCGACACCGAGCGCGCCGACGAGGACAGGCTGGTTCGTGTGCGCGGCGGTTTGCCAATAGGCTTGTGTGTTGTTCGCCACCATCAAGCCAAGGGTATTGGCGGTCAAATCTAAAAACAGGGTGCGGGAAACCGGCTGGCGTTTGACAATCGCCTCTTTGAATTCGGGCGCCAGGACGAATCCAGGGAAGTGCTCGCGCATGAGCTTGTCGACCGCATCGGCACTGGGATGAGGGCCGAGTATCTGCGCTGCTTTCTGCAGCGAGATATCGAGTAATTGCAATTTCTTCAGATCGGCGGTCGTGCCGGCGACTTGGTTGGTGGCCTTGGTGCTGGTCAAATCTTTAAGCGCCAGAGTAAATCCCAAGCCGCCGGTTTCATGATCGGAGGTGACGATGATCAAGGTGTCATGCGGGTATTTACGATAAAAATCGTAGGCGAGGCCGACAGCGCGATCGAATTCCCTGTAGTCGTGAATCACCGAAGCGATATCCGAGATATGCGAGGCGGTGTCGATATTTTCCGATTCGATAAACGCGAAAAAGCCGCGCGGGTTCTGATCGTGGAGCAGTCGTATCGTCGCCCGGGTCATGTCGTAAACCGACGGCTCATGGTTTTTGTCCCGGTCCAATTCGAAACTCATATCTTTCGGCGCGAAAAGACCAAGAAGCTTGCCGGAGGTCGGCCGCTCAAGCTCCTCTTTCGTGTCGGCGAGGCGATAACCTTTCTTGGCGAAGGCGGCAACCATGTCAGTTTCATCGGCCCGGCGACTGCCTGGCTGGCTCTTGGGCAAAAACTGTTCTTTGCCTCCGCCCATTAAGACGTACGGTTCCAATTCCAAATAACGATCGATGATTGCCGCATAGTCGCGCCGGCTGGGCACGTGGCAGACGAATGCCGCCGGACTGGCGTCGTAGACCGGGGCGTTGGTGACCAACCCGAGGCGCATGCCGCGCCGGCGTGCTAACTCCATGGCGCTGATCGTCGGGGTGCCATCGGCGCACATGCCGAGGGCGCCGAGGTTAGCCTTACATCCGCCGGCGAGCGCGGTGGCTGCTGCCGCCGAATCGGTGGACAACGAATCGGCTGCGTGTGTCGTCATCACGCCGACGCTGCCTTGCTTCATGATTTTATCCACGATGACAAAGCCTTCGTTCTGAACCTGGCGGTTGTACTGTCGGGCAATTTCCAAATGAGCCATGCCGCCGCCGTCGGAAAGAAAGAAAAACACGTATTTCGGAATTCCATTCCCGTTGTGCGGTTGAGCGATGGTCGATGACGGGGGAAACAAAAGAACGAGAAGAATGATTACCAGGTTCCATGCGTGGACGCAGATCATGTCTCGAAGCTGTTTAGGCATTTTTTATCCTCTAGGCGACGATTGATTTGTCATGCGGAGAAACTCGAGCCAAAGCGACAGCGCCATATAGTAAGCTGGAAAAAGCAGGGAGACGAACACGAGCACAGGATTGATGTCGGGCAATCGATAGATGACATAAATAATCGTCGCGCCCCAGAGCGCGCCTAAGAGATTCATTGGAACACGAAAACGCGGGCTGCGGCTCGGATAAATATATTTGATCGGCACAAATACTAGGACCGATAAGCCGATGACGACAAAGGCGTTCACCCATGAGGGAGTTTTGAGAACGTATAGATAAAACACCACGATGTTCCAGTAGGAAGGGAAGCCAAGAAAGAAATAATCGGCGGTCTTGGCGCTTCGCTGGCAAAAGCCATAGGCGCTGGCGAGCAACGGCAGCGCGGCTAGCCACAACGCGTCTTGGGACGGCAGGAGTTTGCCGTGAAGCAGAAAAAAGCACGGCACGATCACGTAATTTAGATAATCGACCAGCTGATCCAGCAGGTCGCCGTCGAACCAAGGAATCAGTTCTTTAACCCGGGCGGCGCGCGCCAAGGTACCGTCGGTGGCGTCGATAACGACGGCTAGACCCATGAGAAAGAATGTGTCGCGGAAAGCGCCTTGCTCGATATCGAGGATGCTAAAAAAACCGACGACGGCACCGAGGGCGGTATAGAGATGGACGAGCCAGGCGAGAGCGCGACTCCTGGACATCCTGCCGAACTACGCGGCGGAGGCGGCGAAGCTTGGCCTAGCCTTGAGCCGGGCGATCCAGGCGACGGTGTTCTTATATTTATCGCCGTCCACCGGGATGGCGAATCGATCTAACAATTCGATGTTCGACATGAAAGCGATATCGGCGAGGCTGAACGGGCCGGCCAAGTATTCGTTGCCGTTGAGCTCGCTCTCGGTTCGATCAAACGCTCTGGTGATTTCTGACCTGGCGTTGTCGATCCGTTGCGCATCCCGTTCGCCCTCCGGCTTGCGCATTTCCTGGATCAGATGAACGAAATAAGGGTTAAAATGAGTATCGCGAAAATCCTCCATCAGCCGGGCGCGCGCTCGACCTTCTGAATCCTTGGGCATCAATGATGGATAGGGATATTCATCTTCGAGATATTCGTTGATGACCGTCGAGTCATAAATGATGAAACCTTCATCGTCCAGCGCAGGAACCTGACCGAAGGGATGGATTTTTAGGTAGTCGGAATTTTTCTGCTCGCGTTTGGAAAGGTCGATGTTAACCCGCTCGAATTCAAGTCCTTTCTCCAAGAGTGCAATCCGTACCTTGCGCGAGTTGGTCGAGGGCGGAAACGTGTACAACTTGATCATCGACAGCAAACCTCCTTAGCCTTCACCACTGAATCGATCTTAGCATATCACCGGCATTAACTGCGAGCGTTTTTTAAATTTCGGGCAGTTGGCGCCAGCCGGACACAAACTCGTGTTCGTGAGTTGTTGGAGATGACAGACTAGCCGCGACGACTCAAAGTTGCCTTGAGCGTAACCGACTGACCGGCGCGCAACACCATGATGGCGACTTCGTCGCCTGATGTGTGCTCTCCCAGCGCGTCGGTAAGATCCTCAATATTTTGGATTTTTCTGTCGCCTAGCTGAACAATAATATCGCCCTCGCGCAGGCCGGCAAGCGCGGCCGGGCTGCCACTGGAAACCCCAGCGAGCCGAACGCCAGCGGCGGCCGCGCCGTAATCCGGGATCGTGCCCAGATAGGTCCGAACCCCGCGTGGCCTCCCTGCGCTTTCGGGCGGGTGCGACGGCAGGCTGACAAAGCTGATCGGTTCCTTAGTGTCAGCGATTTTGAGGGCTGTCAGCATGACCAAGTCGCTGACTTTCGCCATGCCCTCGATATTCAGTTTTTCCCAAGTATCGGTTGCCCTGTGATAGTCGCCGTGGTTGCCAGTAAAGAAATGAAGCACCGGAATCTTCTTCACGTAAAACGACAGATGGTCGCTGCGGCCGACGTCGTCGGACTCGTTGATGTCGAGCTCGAGTTGGCGGGCGTCAGCGCTTACGAGATTGCTGAAGTTGGCGCCCGACCGTGCGCCAAACACGGTTAAATGGTTTTCGCGCAAGCGGCCGACCATGTCTAAATTCAACATCGCTTTGATCGACGCGAGCGACTGCGCATGCTCGACATAGTAGCGCGATCCATAAAGGCCGAGCTCTTCGCCGGAGAACGCGACGAAAATGACCGTGCGAGCCGGCTTGGCCGGCAGCTGGGCGAGGCGGCGCGCCAGATCGAGCAGCACGGCAACGCCCGACGCATTATCATCGGCACCGGGGTGAATCTTGCCTTCCGCCTCGCGGTCCAGCGCGCCGAAATGGCCGAGCCCGAGGTGATCGTAGTGGGCGCCGATAACGATTTTTTCATCGTTTAGCGATGGATCCGCGCCGGGAAGAACGCCGACGATGTTTTCTGTTCGTTGGCGATTTTCCCGCAAATTGACTTGCAGTGTGGTGCTCCCGTCGGAAATCGGCATTGAGGCTGGCTTCCCGGTTGCGTCGATTTTTTCTTTCAGGGATCCCAGCGAGACGCCTCGATCGCCGAGCCATTGCTCTATGACACGGTGCTTCACTTGTGCGGCCACGAGGCTGTTGCCGCCGCGCCATAAGCTATTTTGCGTCGACAACAATTCGGCTTTCGCCTCGTCATCGTGATTGAGGTCGACGAGGATCATGCCCAGCGCGCCATGATCGCGGGCGTTGTTGGCTTTGGTCCGAAGCGCGGCGTAAGTCGAGGAGTTGGGTAATTTCCTAAACGGACTCTTGTCGCCTTTCGGTGGCGGCTCGTAGCGCAGCACCAACGCAATCTTTCCTTTGGCGTCGAGCCCCGCGTAGTCATCGTAGTCGTAGTCCTTGGCGGTGATGCCGTAGCCGGCAAAAACCACCTCCGCTGCAACTTTGTCGGATGTCGACAGGCCAAGCGGAATCCATTGCTCGTTTAGTTGCAGCGGTGCGCTGTTTCCCAGCGTGAGGCTGCTCGGTTCGACGACTGTGACGCCTACGGCGACATCGAAGGGTTGCCGGAAGCTGCCGTTGTCGCCGCCGGGCTGCAACCCCGATTTGGCAAAGTCGGCCGCGATGTAATCTCCCGCGAGTTTGATGCCGGGCGTATCGACGCCGCGCCCGGTGAGCTCGGCGGAGGCCAAGAATTTCACGTGCCGCAGCAGCTCGTCGGTCGCGCTCGGCACCTCAAGGCTCGGCACCTCAAGGTTGGGTTCGAGGGTCCAAGCGGTCAGTGCGGCCGCGATCGTCGCGATGACGACAAAGCTCGCCAGCCAATATCTCGGATCAATTCGGCGCCGGAGTTTGAGCGGCATACTAAAAATCAGATTATCATGGTTGTCGGCTGATGTTGAAGGTTACGGTGTGAAAAACTATCGAACAGGCCCAAAAAAGCTTTTCGCGTTCGCTAAGGGTGACTGGTTGTCGGTCTTCAACTGGGGACGAGTCACTTTTGCGCCCTTGTTTCGTAAATGCTATATAGGCTTCAACTATCCATGGAGGCTGAATCATGGCGAAATCCGTAGTCGTCTACACCCAACCGGGCTGAGGGCCTTGTCATAAAGAGGTGGAGTTTCTATCTCAAAAAGGAGTCGAGTTCGTGGAAAAAAACGTGCGTGCGGATAAAGAGGCTTTGAAGGAGCTGCTCGCCCAGGGATTTCAAAGCACCCCGGTCACGATCATCGACGGCCAGTCAGTGGTCGGGTTTGATCAAGACAAGATTATGAAGTTGCTGGGAATTTAATCGTTAAGGGAGTAGATCATGCCAAGAAACTTGTTGCTTCCAACAATTCTGTGTTCCGCCACCTTCGCTCTTTTTATCTCGTTTGCAGTGGCTCCTGCAAACGCCCAAACGATTATCGACGAATGGACGACGGTGCAGCCGCCCAAAGCGCCGGAATTGAAGCCTGTCACCCTGGACTCAAAAACTTCGGCGCTACTCGTGCTCGACTTTGTAAAACAAACCTGCAACAGCGAGCGGCGGCCGCGCTGCTTGACTTCGGTCCCCAAAGTTCAAACGCTATTGAAGCTGGCCAGGGCCAAAGGCGCATTGGTCGTGCACAGCATCACGACGGCTGCAACTCCGGCTGACATCGCGAAAGAATTGACGCCCCTCGAGGGAGAACCGATCGTTAAAGCGCCGGCCGATAAATTTTTTAAGACGGACTTGGAAAAAATTCTAACTGAAAAGGGCATCAAAACGGTCATCGTCGTAGGAACAGCTGCTCAGGGTGCCGTGCTCAATACCGCAAGCCAGGCAGCTTTCAGAGGGCTGCAAGTCATCATTCCGGTGGATGGGATGTCGGCCGAAAATCTCTATTTCGAGCAGTACAGCGCCTATCATCTCGCCAATGCTCCTGGAGTCGGGCAGCAGGTGACATTGACCAAGATCGAGATGATTAAATAAGCCTCGCGATCGAACTCAAGGCCGCATCTCCGACGGGATGAATTAGACGGCGCAGGATTGCGTGAGGATGAAATCCGTCTTCTCTACTCATTTGAGCTGTGCCTTCCACCCGGACGAACTCAGCATCTTGCCCGTCACACTCTTTGATTCGTCCGAACCGAGATAAACAAACACTTCCGTCACCGATTCTGGCTTGCTGCCGTGATAGCCGGTGAGCTTGGTGGCGACGTAGCCGGGCTCCACTGAATTCACTCTAACATGACTCGACCTCGCTTCCGCGGCAAGCGTCTGGGTAAATCCCTCGAGTCCCCATTTTGAGGTCGCATACGCGATGAAATTGGCGTAGGCGCCGCGCCCAATCATGGACGATACGTTGATGATCGAGCCGCTCTTCTGCTTCATCATGATCGGCAGGACAGACTGGGTAACCAGAAACGGGCCGCGCAGGTTCACCGCGAGGGTGTAATCCCACTTCTTTACGTCGAGCTCGGTGATCGGCGCCGGGCGGGTCATGACTCCGGCATTGTTGACCAGAACGTCGATTCGGCCGAATTTCCTTTGCACGTTGGCGATGTATTGTTTGACCGGCTCTTCGAGGGCGACGTCGCATGTCCAGCCTTCCGCTTCGACTCCGAGGCCGCGTAGCTCTGACACGGTTTGGTCCAGCTCAGTTCGGGTGCGGGCGCAGACCGCGAGCTTCGCGCCTTCGCGGGCGTAGTGTATCGCGATCGCTCTGCCAATGCCTCTGCTGCCGCCGGTGATGAGAGCGACTTTATCTTTGAGCTTCATAGATATTTCATCGAAGTCATGGAGTCCGGGAGCATTGGATTTCTCTACAACGATTTGCCGCTCAAGCCAAGACGATGCCCTTGAGACGCGGAGCAGCCGGCGCTACAAAGAGCGTGGCACAGGAGGAATTCATGGATGTACTGAGTGTCACCGGATACCAGCGCAGAACGCCGCATGTCATAGCTGAATGCAAGGGATTTTTCGCCAAGGAAAACCTCGAAGTAAAATTTCATCACACGACCTACGCGCCCGATCATAATCGCGGCATGGCGGAAGGGCGCTGGGATTTTACTTTGAGCAGCGCCGATACGATGATCGCGCGGACAACGACGGACGGCGTCGATTACATGCTCTTCATGCAAGCGGAGGAAGGGCTCAGTGCGTATCTGATCGGCCAGCCCGGTATCGATTCAATCGAGAACCTGCGCGGTAAAATACTCGCCGGCGATCCCGGTGATTCCAATCTCGATCTGATCCGCAAAAAAATTCTCCGCACCCACGGCATTGACGATACGGAATACCACATCGAGATCATCGGCAGCTCGCCGGTACGGCTGGAAGCATTTCTCCAACGGCGTGTGGCGGCCGCCATGCTCACGCCACCTGCATCGGATAAGGCATTAGCCGCCGGTGGCGTGTTGCTGGCCGATTCTGAAAGTTACGTTCCCGGCTGGCCGCTGACTTGCGGTTGGACGCTGAGACGCTGGTTGCTCGATCACCGTGAGCTTGTCGTGCGCTTCATTCGCGCCTGGGCGGCGGCCACGGACTGGCTCTTGTTGTCGGAGAACCGCGACGAAACCATCGGGCTGGTGATGGAAAAAGAAAAGCTTCAGCGCGCAGCCGCCGAGGATGCTTATCGTAAGGTGGTGCCGAAAGCGCGGATCCATCCGGCGGCATTGCAAACGGTTATAGACTTGCGCAAAGAAATGGGCGTATACAAGCCGCCCTTCGATCCACCGGAGAGATTCTACGATGCGAGCTACTGGACTGAGGCCAGCGGACTGTCGATAATGAGAAACCGCGTCATGTGATGAGGATGCTTAGAATCGTCCTGACGATGCTGAGCACGATGGCGCCGAAGAAAGCCGACCAAAATCCGTAAATGATAAAGCCGGGTACCAGCGCCGCGGCCAACAGCAGCATGAGGGCATTGATCACCAGCCAAAAAACTCCGAAGGTTAAGAGTGTGAGCGGAAGGGTAAGGATCTTAATAATGAAACCGATCGTCGCGTTGAGAAATCCGATGGCGATCGGCGCTATTAAGGCGGTGCCGAATCCGCGCACCTCGATGCCGGGAAAAAGATAGGCAACGATCATCAGGCTCGCGGCACTGATGAACCAGTGCATCAGCAGGTCCAGCATGACAAATTATAACCTACCAAAGCGCTCTGGGTCAGACAATGGGAGTCGCCGACAAAGCTTGCGAAGGCATGGGCGGAGTGTAAATATGGAGCCGTTCAACAACTCATAAGGAGGAATGAACGCCATGTCTAAACAGGAACTCGAATCCGTCGCTCAAGCGATGGTCGCCAAAGGCAAAGGGATTCTGGCTGCCGATGAGAGCATGGGCACCATCAAAAGGCGATTCGATAGCATCAAAATAGAATCCAACGACGGCAATCGGCGCGCCTACCGTGAGATGCTTTTTTCCACTAGGGGCGTCGAAGAAGCGATCAGCGGTGTAATTCTTTTCGACGAGACGATCCGCACGGCGGCGAGCGACGGCACGCCATTTCCTCAATTGCTTGCCAAAAAAGGCATCATGCCGGGCATCAAGGTCGACAAAGGGCCCGTGGATATTCCCGGTTTTTCCGGCGAAGTCGTCACCGAAGGACTGGACGGCTTGCGCGGTCGATTGAAAGAGTACAGAGAGCTCGGTGCGAAGTTCGCGAAGTGGCGCGCTGTCATTACCATCGGTGACGGCATTCCGACTTACACCTGTTTGGAAGCCAACGCCCACGCACTGGCACGCTACGCTGCGCTGTGCCAGGAGGGCGGCATCGTGCCGATCGTCGAACCGGAGGTTTTGCTCGACGGCAATCACCCCATTGAACGCTGCCACGAAGTGACGGAGCAAACGCTCAAAATCACTTTCACGGAGCTTTTTTTGCAGCGCGTGCATCTTGAAGGGATGATTCTCAAGCCGAGCATGGTTGTTTCCGGTAAGGATAATCCCAGGCAGGCAGGTGTCGATGAGGTCGCCGAACGTACGATCCGGTGTCTCAAGCGCACCGTGCCGGCGGCAGTTCCCGGTATCGCTTTTCTGTCGGGCGGACAGAGCGCGGTGAGCGCCACCGAGCATTTAAACGCGATGAATAAAATCGGTCCGCACCCGTGGCAGGTGAGTTTCTCCTACGCGCGGGCGCTGCAAGATCCGGCGCTGAAAGCTTGGAAGGGCGAAGGCGCCAACGTCGCGGCGGCGCAAAAGATCTTCTATCATCGAGCCAAGATGAATAGCGCGGCGCGCAGCGGCAGCTATACGGCGCAGCTGGAAACGGCCGCGTAGTTTAATCCTCGACTGTCTTGGCGCAAGCAAACCAACCCCTGATTGAACATGGCGGCGGGTGTCATTGCGGCCGCGTAGAATTTGCGGTCACGGCGCCCGCCGACATCGAAGCCATCGAGTGTAACTGCTCGATCTGCAGCAAGAGCGGATTCCTTCACCTGATTGTCCCCAAGTCGTGTTTCCGGCTGCTTCAGGGTTCTGAAGCGTTGACGACCTACACGTTTGGCACCGGCATCGCACGCCATCTCTTTTGTCAGATTTGCGGTATCAAGTCTTTCTACGTGCCGCGCTCCAATCCTGACGGCTACAGCGTGAATGTGCGCTGTCTCGAGCCCGGCACGGTCCGACAGATCAAAATAAGTCGGTTCGACGGACGGCATTGGGAAGAGCATGCGCGTGAGCTCACTGGTTTGTTCGGCGAAAATCCGCCTCCCGCCGAGCCGAGAAAATCGAGCATTGGGGATTAGTGCGGTGGATATCGAAGGGGTGGGATTTGTCATTGGTTTGATCGGCGCAATTTGGCTGAAGAGCTCGATGAACTTGATGCGCGAGTACAAAGATCAGCCGGAACTCAAAATGATCGGCCGTGAACCGGAAAATCCCGCGTTGAAAAACTTCCTGCGCGGGCTTACCCTGGTGCTGCTCGGCTTGGGCATTGAGACCTACGCGCGTCTGTTTCTGAATTGAGTCCACGAGCGGTCCGATCGCGTCCCGTCGGCGTGAGCGACGCGGTCATGCTGGACTTTTCCGTGCCATCGTTGAATGTCGAGCTTATCTTGACTTTGACATGGCATCCTTTAACTTAAAGCATGTTCTCGCAACGATGGTTTGGCTATGTTCTGACAATATTTTTCTTTGGTGTCACTCTGGCAAATTCACAAGCCGCTCAAGTTCAAGAATTTACTCTCGATAACGGTCTTAAGGTCCTGCTGCTGGAGGATCACAAAAGTCCGGCGGTGACTTTTCAAGTTTGGTATCGGGTCGGTGGGCGCAACGAGAAAGATGGCAAGAGCGGTCTCGCCCACTTTCTCGAGCACATGATGTTCAAAGGCACGCCGAGCACGGGTCCGGAGGAATATTCGCGCATCATTGCCAAAAACGGCGGCAGGTCGAATGCGTTCACGTCCTCCGATACCACCGTCTATTTTGCGACCATGAGCCGGGAAAAAATCGGCATCGAGCTCGATCTCGAAGCCGACCGAATGGCCAACGCGCTGCTGGGCGACGCTTACTTCCAGCCCGAGAAAAAAGTCATTCAAGAAGAGCGCCGCCTGCGCACCGATGACAATCCGGCATCGGCGCTCGGCGAGGTGACGAGCGCGGTGGCTTTCACGATTCATCCGTACCGCCGGCCCGTGGTCGGCTGGATGGAAGACATTGAAAACTTGACCCGGCAAGATCTGGTCGATTTTTACAAGCTCTATTACGCGCCGAACAACGCCTTCATCATCGTCGTCGGCGATTTTTCTACCGAGGAGATCCTGGCAAAGATCCGCGCGGCCTTTGGTAAAATACCGCGCGGCGGGGAACCGCCCAAGGTCAACGCGACGGAGCCCGAGCAACGCGGCGAGCGCCGGCTGATTTTTAAAAAAGAGGCCGAGTTGCCGTTCATTCTCACGTTCTATCACGCGCCCAATCTTAAAAGTCCCGATAACTTTGCCCTCGATCTCTTGTCGGTCGTGCTTGCCGGCGGGCGCAGCTCCCGGCTCTATCATGAGCTGGTTTACCAGAAACGGTTGGCGCGCAACGTCGATGCCGACTACAGCGGCGCGTCGATCGATCCCATGGGTTTTTCGCTCACGGCGCAGCTGCTTCCCGGTATCCAGCCGGCTGCGGTGGAGCGGGAGATCGACGGTTTGCTGAACAAGCTGAAAACCGAATTGATCAGCGAGCGCGAATTGCAAAAAGCCAAGAACCAGATCGAAGCGTCTTTCATTTTTGCTCAAGATTCCATTTTCGGGCAGGCAATGAAAGTCGGCTCCTACGAGGCGGCCGGCGGTTGGCGGCAGATGGAAACCTATCTCGACGGCATTCGAAAAGTGAGCCGCGACGACATTCGCCGGGTGGCGCGCCAATATCTCAACCCGGACGGGCGCACGGTCGGCACGCTGATTCCGACCAAAGTTCAATGAAGATATTTCGCCTGAGCCTGTGGGTGCTCTTGACTATTTCTTATGGCGCGATGTCCAGCGAGGCGGGAATGACTCCGAAACGCACGGTGTTGAACAACGGCACGGTTTTGTTGACCTCCGAGCAGCGCACGCTGCCGATGGTGTCGATCGAATTGTTGATCGACGCCGGTTCGCGATACGAGGGCTCGGAACAAGCGGGATTAGCCAATCTTACCTCGAAGCTGCTCATTTACGGGACCAAACGGCGCAGTGCCGTGCAGATCAGCGATGCCCTTGATTTCATTGGCGCCGGTCTAGAGACGGGTTGCGCGCAAGATTCCGCGAGCGTGAGCGTGACGGTGCTCAAAAAGGACCTGGCGACCGGCCTTGACCTATTGGCGGATGTTTTAACCCAATCGACGTTTCCCGAGACCGAGATCGACCGTCAAAAGCAGGCGGTGATCGCGTCCATCAGAGCCAGGGAAGAAGAACCCGGCGCCGTGGCGGGAAAAGCTTTTGCCGCGGCGCTGTATCCACAGAGTCCTTACGGTCGGCCGGTTGAAGGAACCGAAGCTTCGGTCAAAGGCCTGCAGCGGAAAAGCTTGCAAGATTTTTTCACGCGATACTACCGCCCCAACCGTGCGATCATCGCGGTGGTCGGCGATGTCTCGGAAAAGGAAGTTGCCCAGGCGCTTAACACGGCGTTCCGAAGCTGGAGCAAGGGCGAGGCCAGCGGTCCGGCTCTCGTTCCGACGAAGCTTGGCGCGCCCAAGGTGCAGCGCATTAACAAAGATCTCACCCAGGCCAATATCATTTTTGGCCATAACGGCGTGGCGCGCGGCAATCCCGACTATTATGCCATTCAGGTGATGAATTATATTTTAGGCGGCGGCGGTTTTTCTTCGCGCGTGATGGACTCGATTCGCAACGAACGCGGTCTCGCGTATTCCGTCTACAGTTATTTTGCCGCGGAAAAAAGTTACGGAACTTTTGAATTCGTCATGCAAACCAAGAACGAGACCGCAATGGAGGCGATCCGCATCGCTGGCGACGAGATGCGGCGCATGCGCGATCAGGCCGTGACCGAGCAGGAATTGAACGACGCCAAAGATTACCTGATCGGCAGTTTCCCGCTTCGTTTCGACACCAACCGAAAGGTGGCGAGTTTCCTCGCGCAGGTGGAGTATTTTCAGCTCGGTTTGGATTATCCTGACCGGTATGCGGATCTCATTCGCAAGGTCAGCCGCGAAGACGTTCAGCGCGTCGCCAAGCAATATTTGCAGCCTGATAAGCTCGTAACGGTAATCGTTGGAAACGTAAAGAAAATTGGTGAAAAATAGCCGCGTGAGAGTTGGTTATTGGCGTTTTGCCCGTCCTGGTTGGGCTGTCGGGGCGTCCGGTATTGATGCGCCTTGACAGTTGCCGATCCACTGCGGCATAGTTCGTGCTGTTTGGCATTGCCGGAGCCGCCCGCGAGTTTCATACGAACCAGGAACAATGAAAAAAGTTTTGATCATCGAAGATCACGCGGACATGCGTGAGTTGCTTACTTGGCAAATCGAGCTGATGGGTTTCATGGCGATCGCGGCGAGACGCGGCAAAGACGGCGTTGAAAAGGCGCTCAGCGAAAAACCCCATTTGATCATCATGGATATCATGATGCCCGGCATGGATGGCTGGGAGGCGACGCGGGAGCTTCGCGCCAATGCCGAGACGAAGGATATTCCAATTTTAGCCGCGACGGCGCTGTTTCGCGACTCTGACCTGAAGACTTGCCTCGAAGCCGGATGCAACGGGTACATCGTCAAGCCTTTCACGTTTCAGGAACTGCAGGGAAAGGTGCGGGAGCTGATTCCCGCGACGAGCACGACCTACCCGCTCTGACTCTGAGCGCCGCCAAGTTTCACTTCGACAATTGACTCTACTGAGGTGTGATGCGCCGGTGTCCGCGCACGAGAAAGCCCTTTTTGTCGTCCAACGTCTGCGCCAAGAAGGTTACCAAGCCTTCTTCGCCGGCGGCTGCGTGCGCGATATGCTGCTCCACAAGCCGCCGCAAGACTACGACATCACGACCAACGCCAAGCCGGAAGATATTCAACGCATTTTTCCGGCAACGATTCCAGTGGGCGCGCAGTTCGGCGTGATTCTAGTTCTGATTGACGCACAGCCTTTTGAAGTCGCCACGTTTCGACATGACGGGCCGTATTTGGACGGCCGGCGGCCGAGCCACGTGCGCTATGGCACTCTTGAAGAGGATATTCGGCGGCGCGATTTTACGATCAACGGCATGGTTTACGATCCCGTTGAAGATCGCGTGATCGATCTGAGCGACGGCCGCAAAGATCTCGAGCAGCGCAGGATTCGCGCCATCGGCGATCCGCGGGAGCGCTTCGAAGAAGACCGGCTGCGCATGATTCGCGCGGTGAGATTTGCCGCGAGCCTCAACTTCGAAATTGATCCGCTGACTTTTGCGGCGATCCAGCCGTTGGCCGGCACGGTCACCCAGATCGCGTGGGAACGCATCGGCGACGAAATAACCCGCATTCTCACCGAGGGCGGCGCGCGCCGCGGCTTTGAGCTTTTGGATCAGAGCGGGTTGCTGGAAATCTTGCTGCCGGAAATTGTCGCGCTCAAAGGCACCCGGCAGAGTCCGGATTACCATCCCGAAGGCGACGTGTTCGCCCATACGCTTTTGCTTCTGAGCCATCTTCAAGCACCGACTGAAACTCTCGCTTACGGTTGTCTGCTGCACGACGTGGCGAAGCCGGTTTGTTTCCGGCAAGACGGTGAGCGCATTACTTTTTATGGCCACACGGAAAAAGGCGCGGCGATGGCCGAGGAAGTGCTCAAGCGGCTCAAGCGCGGTCGCGCGGTCTGGGAACGGGTCGCGTATTTGGTGCACAATCATTTGCGTCACGTGCAGGCACCGCAGATGCGCTTGAGCACGCTGAAGCGATTCTTGCGCGAAGAGGGCATCGACGAGCTTTTAGAGCTGGCGCGGATCGACGCTTTGGCATCCAACGGCGATTTACAATACTATCGCTTTTGCAAAGAGCGGCTGGCGGAGCTAGATCAAGAAACGATTCGCCCGGCGCCGCTGGTGCGCGGCAACGATTTGATCGCTCTAGGGTTTACCCCGGGGCCGATCTTCGCCGACATCCTGCGGCAAGTCGAAGATCAACAACTCGGCGGCGAGCTGAAAAGCCGCCAAGAAGCATTGGATTGGATTCACCGAAACTATGGCAATCGAGGCTGACGGATGAAGGTGGGACACGCATATCAAGTCGTCGGGCGCGCGGAGGCGCGCTCCGACGGAGACGACAAAGTCACCGGCAAAGCGATCTATACGGTCGACGTCACGCTGCCGGGAATGGCTCACGGCAAAGTCTTGCGCAGTCCCTATGCGCACGCGCGCTTGCTTCGAGTCGACGCCAGCAAGGCCGAAAGTTTTCCCGGCGTCTTCGCCGTGATCACGCGCACGGATCAAGCGCGCCTTAAGATGTTCGGCGCCGCCTATAAAGATCAAACCATCGTCGCGGTCGATAAGGTTCGCTACGCCGGCGATCCAGTGGCCGCCGCGGCCGCGGTCGACGAAGCGACGGCGGAACAGGCGTTGACCTTGATCGAAGTCGACTACGAAGAGTTACCTACGGTAACGAATCTCGACGAAGCCCTGGCGCCGGGGGCGCCGTTGGTACATGAAGCTGCAGCCAGCGGCGGCGAATTGATGGGACAGCATTATGAAGCGCCCAAAGAATTCGCCGGCACCAATCTGTGCTACCGATTCAGCTATTCCAAGGGTAACGTCGAGGAGGGATTCGCGCAGGCGGATCACGTCTTCGAAGATACCTTCACGTTTCCGCGGGTGCAGCATTTTTCTATGGAGCCGCACGCAACCGTTGCTCATTTCGAAGGCGACCGGCTGACGCTTTGGGCCGGCACCCAGGAGCCGTTTACGCTGCGCGAGCACCTGGCTGAAATCTTTCATCTGCCGCTGAACAAAATTCGCGTGATCGTGCCGTACCTCGGCGGCGGCTACGGCGGCAAACTCGCCGTGAAAACCGAACCCCTCGCGGCGGCGCTCTCTTGGAAAGCGAAACGGCCGGTGCGTTTGGCTCATACCGTCGAAGAGAGTTTTAAAACGGTGTCGCGCCATCCCGCCCGCGTCATGATCAAGACCGGCGTCATGAAGGACGGCAAGCTCGTGGCGCGCCAGTGTCGGATTCACATGGAAACCGGCGCCTACGCCGACGCCGGGCCGCGGGTGACGCAAAAGGCCGGTTATCGTTGCTTCGGGCCGTATCGTTTACCGCACATGCGCACGGACGCCTTTACGGTCTATACGAATACCGTCCCAGCCGGCGCCTATCGCGGTTTCGGTACGCTGCAGGTGACTTGGGCGTACGAGTCGCAAATGGACATCATCGCGAAAAAGCTCGGGCTCGATGCGCTGGAGTTCCGGCTGAAAAATTTGTTGAAAAAGGGCGAGGCGTACACGCCCGGTGATACGCCGGTGGATTGCGACCTCCGCGCCGGCCTGGTGCGCGCCGCCAAGGAAATCGGCTGGAGCGATAAGAAAAAATCCAATCGCGGTAAAGGGCTGGCGGTGTGCATGAAAGACGGCGGCGGCACCTACAAAGTTTCCTCCGCGGCAGTGAAGATGAATGCCGACGGCAGCGTCGTGCTGCTAACCGGAACCGTTGAAATCGGCCAGGGTGCGCGCACAGCACTGAGCCAAGTCGTCGCCGAGGAGTTGGGTGTGCCGTTCGAAGCCGTGACTGTGGCGCAGCTCGATACCGATGTCACACCCTATGACGTGAACACCAATGCCAGCAGCTCGACGGTGGTGATGGGACTGTCGGTGCAGCGCGCGGCGCAGGATTTGAAAAGACAGTTGCTGCATCATGCCGGACGCATTTTGAAAACCAGTCCGGCGCGACTGAAGCTCGGCGGCGGCAAAATTCACGGCGTCAAAGGACAGCGCCTGTCGTTCGACCAATTGATGGGAAAAGTGTTTCTCTCCAAGGCGGGCGAATTGATCGGCCACGGCGCTTATCAGGATATCAAATCCAAGAAAGCTGCGCTCGGTTCGCCGACGACTTTCTGGGAAATCAGTTGGGGCGCTGCGGCAGTGGAAGTGGATCGCGATACCGGTGAAATCAAATTGACCCAGTACGTCTCCCTCGCTGACGTCGGCCAGGCGATCAATCCGGTGCTATGCGAAGGCCAAGACGAAGGCGGCGTGATGAACGCCATCGGGCACAGCCTATTGGAAGAGATGATTTACAAAGACGGGCAGCTCTTGAACCCGAATCTCGTCGACTACCGCGTGCCGACGTTTGTGAACGTGCCAAAAGAGTTCGAGTCGATCCTCGTCGAGAGCCACAACGGCCCAGGACCATTCGGCTCCAAGGGCACCGGCGAAGGCGGGTTATTGCCGGTCGCGCCGGCGATCGGCAACGCGCTCTACCAAGCGACCGGTCTGCGGCTTTATAGTTTGCCGCTCACGCCGGAGAAAGTGTGGTCGGGATTGCGGCGAAATTAACGTGACCGCACGTTTAAGCTCGCAAATTCCGTTGCGGCAGAACTACTGTCCGCCTTTAATCAATTCGATTAGCAGGCCTTCGGGAAACGGGACGTTCAACATCTTCTCGAACAAGCTCCAGTAAAACAGCCAGGAAAAGAAGGTTACCGAGGCTGTCATTAACCAACTTTCTCCGCCGGCGACCTTGAGATACAGCAGGATGGTCAACGGCACTGCGTACGAAAATCCCAGGAGCCAGATCGCCACGAAGAAGCCAACGGTCCACAAGAGGATCGAGAAGGTTCGCTGCCGGACCAGCTCGGGCGCAATGTCGCTTTGAATTTCGACCGATTCTTCCAGTCCCGCAACCTTCTTTTTCTTTTTGCCGTAAAGCTCCTTGGCGATCTGACCCAACGCCAAAAACAGCGTCGGAATGCCGATAACCCAGGGGAATAGGCCGGCGCGATAGCCGAAGTTGCGGCTTTGCCAGAGGGCCACGGCGAGCACCGCGATCACAGCGATACTAAACCACGCGCCCGGACCAAAGGTCATGCGTCGCGGGCCGGCGTCTTCAGCCGCTTGTTGGGTTTCGCCTTGGGCTGCGGTTTTTTCTCGTTCCTCGCGCCGGCTCTTGATCATCGGATAAAAGATGCCGAACAAGGTTAAGGCAAAAATCCCGATCACCGCCGGTCGGTGGATCCACGCCAGACCATAATTGTCGGTGGATAAGAAGAGTCTGTTTTCGGCCAGCGGACCTAACACGAGTCCCAATAACACCGGAGGACGTGGCCAGTGCAGCTTCTCCATCACCCATCCGAGGGCACCAAAGAACAGCACAATGATCATGTCTTCAAAGGCGTTTTTTTCGGCAAACGCGCCGAGATAAATCAACACGAGGATGATGGGGATGATGATACTGCCGCGGACCTGGGTGACTTTGGCTATGGGTTTCAAGAAAAGAAAGCAAATAGCGACGGTGATTATGTTCGAAATAATAATGACCCAAACAAAAGAAAACGTTAGATCTAAATGGCCTTTCGGCGGCGGCAGCAACATGTCGGGGCCCGGAACAATTCCCTGGATGATGAACGCGCCGAGCAAAATCGCCATGATGACGCTGGCGGGGACACCGAACGCGATCGTCGTGATCAAGCTGCCGCCGAGCGTCGAGTTGTTCGCCGCGCCGGGACCCAGCACGCCGCGAACGTCGCCTTTGCCGAAACGCTCTTTATTCGGCGAACTCTGCACTGCGTGCGCGTAAGCGAGCCACTGGGTCGTCGCAGCACCCATGCCGGGGATGATCGCGGTCACCGTGCCCAAGGCGCTGCAGCGCATGACCAGCCACCAGTGCCGAAAGGTGTCTTTGACGCCTTCCATCACTCCGCCGAATTCACCGACCTCTTTGTTGGAGATACTGGTGCCGAGCACGGCCAGTTCGATGGTTTCCGGAATCGCATAAAATCCAATGGTAATGGGAACAAGCCCGATACCGTCCCACAGAAACAATTGGCCAAAGGTATAGCGCTGGATGCCGGAGATCGGATCCAAGCCGATGGTCGCGAGCATGAGGCCGATGCCGCCGGCAACGAGACCTTTGAGCGCATCTTCGCCGCTCAGGGCGGCAACGAAAGATATGCCAAGAATGGAGAGCATGAAAAATTCCGGCGAGCCGAAGGAAAGGACCAGTGGCCGGATAATCGGTATGGCCGCGCCCAGCGCGACTCCGGCAAAGATGGCTCCCACCAGCGAACTCATGAGCACCGCGCCCAATGCGCGCCCGGTCTCGCCGTTACGAGCCATGGCGTGCCCGTCCACAATGGTTGAAGCGGTGGTCGGCTCGCCAGGCACTCCAAACAAGACCGAAGTTATATCGCCCGTCGTCGCCGTCACCGCGGTCATGCCGAGCAGGAATGCGAACGCTTCGACCGCGCTCATTTTGAAAACAAACGGCAGCATGAGCGCCATGGCCGTCGGCCCGCCGAGCCCAGGAAGGATGCCGACGACAAAGCCGATGGCGATGCCGACCATCATTAGATTAAACGTCGATAAGTTGAAGCACTGAAGAAAACCGGAAACCAAGGCATGCAACATGTCCATGACGGTCCAAAACCTCCAGCGAATACGGGCTAATGTTCGCCGCTAAATATCAGCGGTGGCGTTAGTTGTAAAGGACATCTTTGAGTCATCCGCGACCGAACACGAGCCGGTCCATGCAAAACTATGACGATCATATCTTGATTTTTTGTCATCGTGAATGGCGCGGCGCCTCGACGGGGCGCACGATCGTCGTGTTTGTGTTCATATCCGCGGGCCTTTAAAATGGCGCTAGCGTTTGAACGACCTGACCGGATACTCGAAAATGAAGACGCGAGGGCAGTATCATGGCTGAGCTCTACAAAAATTTTATCGATGGGAAATGGCGTGCTGCCACGTCGGGAGCGACGTTTGAAAACCGCAATCCCGCCAACCGCGACGAGGTGATCGGGCTGTTTCCTGCTTCGACAGCGGAAGATGTCGACGCTGCGGTGCAAGCGGCAAAGCAAGCTTTTGCCGCATGGCGCCTAGTGCCGGCGCCGAAACGGGGCGAGCTTCTCTATCGAGTCGGTGAATTGTTGCGCCAATATAAAGAGGACATCGCCCGCGGCATGACCCGGGAGATGGGCAAGATTCTCAAAGAGACGCGCGGCGACGTGCAGGAGGGAATCGACACCGCATTCTACGTCGCCGGCGAAGGCCGGCGGCTTTTCGGCGAAACCACCCCGGCGGAGTTGCCCAATAAGTTCGCCATGTCCGTGCGCACGCCGATCGGCGTGTGCGCGTTGATTACGCCGTGGAATTTTCCCATGGCGATCCCCACCTGGAAGATGTTTCCGGCGCTGCTTTGCGGCAACACGGTGGTGCTCAAGCCGGCCGAGGATACGCCGCAAACGGCGCAGCGCTTGATCGAGATTTTAATCGAAGCTGGTATTCCTTCCGGGGTGGTGAACTTGGTGCACGGACGCGGCGAAGACGTCGGCGCGGCGCTGGTGCGCCATCCGGATGTGCAGCTTGTTTCGTTTACCGGTTCCGCCGCGGTTGGCCGAGAGATCGCCTCGGTTTGCGGTCAGAATTTGAAAAGAGTTTCATTGGAGCTCGGCGGCAAGAACGCGCAGATCGTGATGGAAGACGCCGACCTGCAGCTCGCCGTGGAAGGCGCGCTGTGGGGCGCCTTTGGCACCACCGGCCAGCGGTGCACGGCGACGAGCCGGCTGATTGTGCATCGCGACGTCGCCAAAACCGTGACTGATGCGTTGGTGGCGCGCGCGCAAAAAATTAGGATAGGCGACGGCCTCGATGAAAGCGTCGACATGGGGCCGTTGATCAACGCCGCTGCGCGCGAAAAAGTCTTGCGATATATCGAGATCGGCAAGCGGGAGGGCGCGCGTTTGCGGAGCGGTGGTGGCGTTCACGACGCCGGTGTTTGCGCCAAGGGTTACTTTTTCCAGCCGACGATCTTTGATCAGGTGAAGCCAAACATGCGCATCGCGCAGGAAGAAATCTTTGGTCCGGTGCTGTCGATTGTTGAAATTCAAAGCTTCGAGGAAGCCGTTCAAGTGATGAACAGCACGCCCTACGGGCTGTCGAGCTCGATCTACACGCAAGACGTCGCCCGTGCGTTTCGCGCCATGCGCGACATCGAAGCGGGCATTACTTATATCAACGGTCCAACCATCGGTGCCGAAGTTCACCTGCCGTTCGGTGGTGTCAAAGACACCGGCAACGGCCACCGCGAGGCCGGCACTACGGTGTACGACATCTTCAGCGAGTGGAAATCGATTTACGTCGACTATTCCGGTAAGTTGCAGAAGGCGCAGATTGATAACAACTAAGCGTCTAGCGTCTAGGGTCTAGAGTTTAGGATCTCAATGCCTGACGCTAGACACCAAACTCTAGACGAGGGCTGTTGAATGAAAGCACCCCATATCAAAACAGCATTGCCGGGACCGAAGGCGAAAGCCATTGTCGAGCGCGATCGCCAAGTGACGGCGCCGGCGTACGGGCGGGTTTATCCGTTGGTCGTCAAGCAGGCGCAGGGCATGACGGTCGAAGATGTCGACGGCAACTTGTTTCTCGATTTCATGGCAGGCATCGCCGTCGCGAGCACCGGCCACTCCCACCCGCGTGTGGTCAAAGCGATCGAAGAGCAGGCGAGAAAGTTTCTCCATATCTGCGGCAGCGATTATTATTTTGAGGCGATGGTGGAACTGGCGGAGACGCTCAGCCGTCTCGCTCCAGGCGTCGGATCCAAAAAAGTGTTTTTCACCAACTCGGGCACCGAGGCCGTCGAGGCCGCGATCAAACTGGCGCGCCATCATACCAAGCGCCAGCACATCATTGCCTTTCATGGCGCCTTCCACGGCCGCACGCTCGGCGCCTTGTCGCTGACCGCCAGCCGGGCGTCCCATCGCGCTTATTTCGGCCCGCTGATTCCCGGCGTGCATCACGTGCCCTACGGCTTTTGCCATCGTTGTCCGTATCAATTGACCTACGGTTCCTGCGGCATCGAATGCGTTCAGGTCATCGAAAAACGACTCTTTCGACATGAAGTCCGACCCGAGGAAGTGGCGGCAATTTTTGTCGAGCCGATTCAAGGCGAAGGGGGCTACGTGGTGCCACCGCCGGAATACTTGCCGATGCTCCAAGATCTTTGCCGCAAGCATGGCATTCTTCTCGTCGTCGACGAGATTCAGTCCGGCTTCGGCCGCACCGGCAAAATGTTCGCGAGCGAGCACTGGGGCATCGAACCGGATATTCTCTGCGTCGCCAAGGGCATCGCCAGCGGCATGCCGCTCGGGGCGATGATCGCGCGCGCCGAGGTCAGCACCTGGACGCCGGGCACGCACGGCAGCACCTTCGGTGGCAACCCGGTGGCGTGTGCCGCGGCATTGGCGACGATTGAGCTCTTGGAAGAAGGCCTGGTGGAAAACGCCGCCCAGGTCGGCGCGCGGCTCAAGGATCAGTTAACGGCGCTCCAAACGCGCCATGCGGCGATCGGCGAGGTGCGCGGTTTGGGGCTGATGATCGGCGTCGACTTCGAGCATAGCGACGACAGCCACGCGCCGGACGGAAAGTTGCGCGATCGCGTCATGCAGAAGTGCTTTGAAAAAGGGGTGTTGCTGTTGAGCTGTGGCGAGAGCACGCTGCGCTTTTGCCCGCCTTTGATCGTCACCGGGGAAGAAGCGGCGACCGCCGTGGGTCTGTTCGACGCCGCGGTCGGCGCATCGCAATAGCAATTTCCGTTATTGGTCGGCTATTCTGCCGACGGCGGAAAATTACTGTAGTTTGGTTTGCAGCTCTTCGACCAGCTGCGTCAGTTCCTGATCGCCGGGATTGAGCGCCAGCGCGCCACCAAACTCCTCCAGCGCTTTCTGAATCATTCCTTT
>DASWCL010000111.1:0-15753 GCA_036390135.1 Binatia bacterium | reverse complement strand
CTCATCCGCCTCATAACACTCGAGCTTGGTATCGACACGGCGCTGGACTCCGTTGGCGGCGGGGTCAATTCCTCGTAGAGCCGGCGCGCCTTCTCGCTCTCAAAGCCCCAAATTTCGTCATACACGACCAGGCTGTGACGGCTTCCCGCGGCGCCCTTGTAGTCGCTGGCGATCGGGACAATCACCGTCCCGTTGTGCATCCGGATTAAGTTTGAGAGAACATCCGCCTCGCGCGATAACGCCTCGTTTTGCTCGATCAGCGCCGTCATCGTCTTGAACACCCTGGAGACGGACTGCTCAAGGTCGTTAGCCGTGATGATGATCTCGCTGTGCGGGTTGGTCACCGCCCACCACAACGCCAGGCAAGCGGCCATGAACGTCTTGCCGCTTTTCTTGGGCTCCGAGAGCACAACCAGGCGAAACACAAGCTCGCCGGAAGGATCGCGCCTGAGCGCCATTTCCAGCACGCGACGCTGATACGGCGCCAGACTGAAGGGTTCGCCCTTCTCGTCAAGCTTGATGACTCGATCGATGAACTCAACCGGGCCGATGATCGGGCGAGATTTGCGTTTCATGCTTTTGCTTTTCCATTGGTTATGTAGCGTGCAACTGAAGTCCTCGTTAGGGCTATATTGGCACCAACCCTTTGTGGGGGCTTTGAAGCAGCATCGGCAAGCTGTACACTCTTAGTACACGTGACGCACCCTCTATAAATTTCCCACCGTAGAATCGTCACACACACTGGCACCTTCGGTGGTGTCAAATGAAGCTGAAAAAAATTAAGTATGCGACTAAAGACTGGCGTCTTCATCAGGCGTGGTTCCTGAAAGTTTTCGGGCATTATTTCAAACTGACCGTAAAAATCCCGGGCTACAGCATCGGCTTGGCTGGTATGCTCTTGTTGATTCGGAGCTTGCTAAAGCAAGGCGTTTCACTATTTGGTTTGGCGTTCCTAATCGCCGGATTCATCTTAATCATCGTTGATATGATCTCCTAGCTGCAAGCTGTGGTTGAATCCCCGCCAACATCACACCTCATTCAACAGCTGGTAAAATTCGATAATACCGACGCGGGCAACTATCGCCTTGACCCGTTTCAAAGCGTGGTAATGTACTTGCAGTGATCAGAGCAGAAGCGCCGTTTCGTCCTTCGCCAATGGCCACGGTTCAACGGCTCAATATCGGCGTTGCAGAATGGGTTACCACATCGCTGAGAATGCCCGCTGCTAGTCGTAACGACTAGATTAACGCACGCTGCGGGCTCGGCTTGGGTGATTGCCTCAGTTTGGCTGTCTGATTGCGTTAACGCGGCGATTTCCATCAATCCGCCTTGCCGTTGCCGTTAATGCGATCGGGTTGAAGCAACTCGCCGAGTGTTTTTACTTTGTGCCGGCGCTCAAGGCCGAGCATGGCCAAATAGCGCGCCAGTGCATCGCCCAACGATTGTCGCTCTCTGACAGCCGGTAAAAGCGCCCTCTTTCGCTTGTCGATCAGCGATGCCTGCTGAAGTAGCCAAACATCGACAGAATCAAGGATTAGCTTGGTTTTGATGGCAAACGAGATAATGGCGTCCTGCTGCGTGCTCACGTCGCCGCCAAGATCGTCGATCAAATCTTGACGCCAGCGCGCGCAAGCGCCTTGCCTGTTGCGGTGCGTCTATCGAGCGCCCGGTTAGTGCCGAGCGCCTTAACTGCTCTCGTTACAGCATGCACACCATGCTTTAGGCGGTTTTGATTGCCTTTCGGTGCACCTTGAGCGGCTTTTGGCGGGTTTTCAGGCTCCAATAGCCCCCGAGAATCGCCCCCAGAAATAAAAGCTACTGTGTTTTCAATAGCTTTCATCCCAGTCCTCACGGCTCATATCCGCGGCGTCGTAGGTTCGACTCCTACCACCGCCACCAACACTTTCTCTGGCGTCTCGCACTCTTACCAGTCTCGTGAGCAATTCACGCATGATGTTGCTTTGAGTATTTTTACGCTGGCATTTGCCCCCAGAGTTGCCCCCAAGACTTGCCTCCAAGGGTTTGCCAAGGTTCCGCACCGCCGCTTTCATGCGCTCCATGACCGTTCTGGCATAACGGCTCGTCGTGTTTAGGCTCGTATGCCTCATCAAGTTCTTGACCGTGTTCGGGTCCGTCACCTGCGCCGACACCTGAGTTGCGAAGTAGTCGCGCAATTCCTTCGTTGTTAGCTTCACCCCACCCGGATAATCTTGCTTCTTTAATTCCTTCCACGCTTTCATTGGCGCCGTGTTCGGGTTCGCTTCCATGTACCCGTTGAACGCCGTAACCCGCCTTATCTTCTCGAACAGACGGCGCCGGCTATAAATCTTTTTGCCCTTAGTCTGCACCGATCTCCCCGGAAAGAGAAAAGGCGAATCGTCGGTGCGTGTCGCCAGATAGGTTTTCAACTCGTCTTGCAGCGCCGGCGACATCGGCAAATAACACTCGCTCTCTTCGCTCTTGGTGCCCGGTACGTGAATCATTCCGCTCTCTAAATCGATATCGGTTCTTTCCAGTCTGTTTCCTTCATCCATCCGCAGACCAAGACACTCATGCGTCCGCCACCATGTGGGTTCGGAGGAATTCAGAACCGAAAAAGCGCGCTCGAAATCCTTCAGCTTCAGAGGCGGTTTCATCACTTTCCGATTCTGGATTAAATCAAGGTTGGCGCCGGATACCGGATTGACTCTCACAAAGGGTTTTTTGCGCTCGGGGTTTTTCATGGCCCAAAAGAACAGCGCGCGAAGATCCACGATGTAGTGCCAGATCGTTGAATTCTTGATGCCGCGCCGCTTGTTTAGTGTGCCTTCGAGGGAGACAAGCCGGCGATCCGTTTTGTTTTTCATACGGCTCCAAACTAGATACAAACGTGGGGCCGCCCCGACCGCCTGGCTCCAAGTTTGGCCAACGGAGGTCCGCCGAGGTTAATGTTGCCGGGATGGAACAAGTGACGACACCTGCCGGCAGCTTTAAAGTCTACAAACTTATCAGGAGCGAAAGCTGGACCGTTGGTAGCAAATTTGGGACGAGCAACAGTAGCACCACCACTTACTTCTATAGCCGTCCGGGCGCTGCGCACATTGCTGGGGGAGAGCACAACCATGAAAACTCAATTGAGTTTTGGAAGCATATAATAGTCACTCGAAAGGTTCGAAGGTAGCAGATCTTCCTCCGAGCAGTGGAATTTTGTGGAGCAGTGACGCCTATGGCGCCCGGTTGTTTTCTGCGCTCAACGTGTTAGAAGAGCATTCCGCTCTCACGGAGGTTGACTATGGCCATTGATAAACGCAGGGCACTTCAACCCGTTCTTGACAGGATCGAAAAGGGATGGCAGATCACGAAGCCATCTCCCTTAAATCCTGATGACCTCGAAACCGAATGCATTTTTCAACACACAGCAGGACACAAAGAAGTAAAACTTGCCATCGATAATGGCCTCTTCCGACTCAGCAACGTATCCGAGCTTCAAGATCTTGTTCGATCTGCAGTCAAACCTGGCTCCAAAATTTACCTAGCAAGACCATGAGGTCGGACCGGGCGTAACTGATTCAAAAGCTGCTCGGCCAATCGTCGATCATCACGACCGAAATTTACACGCAGGTGGCGATCCGGCAGATAAAGACGGTGCACGCGAATACTCATCCGCGGGCTTGATCCAATCCGGGCGCCGGTGCGGCCGGCGGGTGTTTGGAAGAAAGAATCCGTAGTGGCGTGCGGACATGTCAGTATTGCTTACGTTCTAACTCTAGCAAAAAAACGCTTGTAAGTTCCTGATAGTTTTAAGCAAAGCGTTTGTCAGAAAAATGGGAATTAATTGTGGCATCTTTTGTGTTCTTTTCGCGTAAAATCTGCAAGGATTTGTTTATGTTGTTTTTGGCGCTTGCCGTTGTTGCCCTGATCGGTTCCACGTTTATTCCAGTCGGCCTGCTCGGGCCCCAGCAGGCTCATGCGTGGGTGCCTGCGGTTCCAGAACCTGGTTCGTTAATATTGCTCGGAACGGGATTACTAGGACTAGTTGGCTACCTACGCAAACGGTAGACTGAGGTCAACACCGCGCCCGGCAGGTTAGCGGCCTGTTACTCGGCTGAGATCCGGCGCCCTCTCCGGCGCCGGGTCTCCAGGCTTCCACCAAAAATCTTGGTTATAGTCACGCCGCGCATTCTGCATAATCCGCCTGAAACTCTGGTCGGGTCGACTTCTATCAACCGCATGGTTGCATTCTACCGCGTCGAGCGATAAATGCCGGACGTCATGCCGTACGCGCTTTTACGCCAACACGCACCTGCGGGCGTGAGGCGGTTCCCTCAAACTTGGGTTTTGGATTCTGCTGCGCCGATCTGATCGTCAAGGTATGGCAGGATCACTTTCGCGGGTTCTAGTCTGAAACGCGCCAGGATTCAACGAGCTAGTCAGGGGAAGGTGTTCGGTGCCGACCCGATAACTGTATTCTCTAGTTGGGCGAAGCGGAATTCCCATTGCCTCTCCCGGATCATCCGCTGCCCCTGCAGCCTGCGAATCTGGTTTCAGTCTAAAGTCGAATCCTTCCGGAAGCACGAACTCGCTCCGATCCAGTTTCCAACTTTGACCTATGTCCGCTCGAGTCTTGAGATCGAGGTCTCCTTTGCCGACCAGGACATTATTTAAGACCTTTACATATGCAGACCCGGGGCGCGCCACGATGAAAACGCCGCCTTCAACTCTATCATTCACGATCGTATTATGTGAAAGATAAAGATCGTTTCGTGACCACCTGTAGCCTTCAGCACCGAAAGAGATAATAGTCGGGTTCTCTGTATTTTCGCCCTGCTCAATCAGGTTCCCGACGACGAAGGCCAAGCCACCGACGGGAAATTCCAACTCGTAACTCGCCCGGCCGCCAGGTTCATCGGTGAGCCGGTTATAGTAGATGAAATTTTCTCGAGCGCGCGTCTTCAGCAGGTGACCGACCCGCGCGTGATGGAAATAGCTCCCTTGTACGATGAAGCTCTGTATCGTCCCAACGTAAAGGTTGTGGCTCTGCCCGTCGCCAGCACCATTGTGGCCAAACTCCGAATCTTCAATTTCCAGAATCGTCGAGGGGTCATTGCCGACAAGCATCCCATTTTCGTTGTCGGTAAAGACGCATCTCCGCACTGCTAGTTTCCCTCGCTCCAGCCTGATCCCAGCACCGTTCCGATGAGGTACTCTCGCCCCGATAAATTCGATGTTTTCGATTACGATATCGCCCCCGCGTATGACCCAAATGCCTTTTCCTTCTGCGGCCTGTCCAGCCGCAATCAACCGAGGGCGTCCTTCAATACCACGAATTTTTAGTTTGGTCTGCGTCCAGATTGCTGTATCTCCTAAATAGTCGCCTGCTGCGATTTCGATGGTATCTCCGTCCTTAGCCAAATTAGCGGCAGCCGAGATTGTTTTAACAGGGTATTCTTTCCCAACGCGGATGGTTCTTGGAGTGCGCTGCTGCTCTGACGACTGCGCCATCGCCACCCCGCTCGGAATTGGCCAGGGGGCCAACGCCGTTGACATGACGGACATGCATAACGCCAGACTAAAACCAATCGTTGGTATTCTGCCCATGCAACTAAGCAGCATTATCTCTAACTCGTCAATCTGAAATCTCCACGGTGTTCGCGAAATCGAAGCGTTCGGAGTCTAATGTTATACGTGGCGGGCGAGGCAGCATCAAGCACGCGAACACGCACCCGCGGACTTGATCAATTCGGGCGACGGAACTTGCGCGCTCGCTCTAAATTCCATAATCTCGTCGTGTGCTCATCCTACGCGTGAAAAAAATTCTTATTCACAACCACCCGACTAAAACTCTACTCCCTTGACGGTAAACTGTGGTTCAGCAAGGCGGGAGATTTCAAACAATTTAAGCGCCGGGCGGCAGCAAAGACGGGTATGCAAAAACATCTCGCCGGCTCTATTTCGCGGAAAATGCCGATCGCGACTTACCACCCGAATTTTTGACGATAGCCACTTTCGGCGCGCAAATTGAAGAGCATTCATTAGTGTCACGCACCCGCGGGTGTGACACTTATCCAAAGCTAGAAGCAAGAGCCGTAACGCTCTACGTATTTAGGATCAGCGAACATACACGACGCGCACACGTACTGTTCGTTCTCGCGCCGGTACTCTTCCCACTTTGTCATGTCATAAAATCCAGCGGTAAACTTTTCGCCTCGAATTCCCTCAACGATTCGTTTGCAACGGTCACAGATAACTTTAATTGTTTTGATTCGAGAGTGCGAAGAAGCTTTAACTGACATGCACTGTCTCCTTTTTTCTTCCCGCCGCGGGATATCCAGGAAACGTGACTACAGTTCCAGCGGCAAGCCTGCAGAACGAAGCGCTTCGTGTATTGAAGCGAGCACGCCCGGGGCAATGACCGGCATGCAGCAACAAATTCCGAGCTTCGGTTTCATCGCAGCTGACAACGGCGTTGCTGAGTTAGAATAGAAAATCGCTGCCGTGGGGTCCGGCAGCGATCCATTCATGGAGATCGATCTCTTCGTCCTGAATTACGAGGCGGAGTCACAACTCGAAGGAGTGCCTACGCAAGCGGTAACCTTGCTCCAACCGGAGGCTAAGCCGTTGCCAATATCCGTATTCTTGATGGCAACCCAAAAAACCAGAGCGACCAAAACAACGATCAACGTGTATTCGACCAAGCCCTGGCCATCCTCTTCAACGAGCAACCGTTTAAAAAGCTCTCTCATATGGTTTCACCCCCTTTCATTCACCTGAGCACGCGTTCTGTCATATTCAGCGGAGCACGCGTTGTGCCGTTACCCTCGATAGGAATTTGAAGAAGTTGGCTTAACGTCTAGGAGTCAAACTCTCACAATGCGGGCGGCAACTTTGCCTGATAAAATTTTCCTCATACGAATCAGGTCAAACTGTCGACTCGATGGAAGGTCTTGATGTTGGGAGGCGGCGCTGGTGCGATCTGAGTCCGGTTGCAATAAATACTGATCGGCGATAAACGCCGGTATCATGCCGTATGCGCTTCGATTTTACGGCTTTAATTTATTCTCCAGAACCGGTGTCGGCAATATCTGCAGCCGGATGGCCTAAAAAAAGTAAGCTCAACGCTTTGTCTATCATATTCATCAGATGAGATGGGCGGACGTCGCTGCTATCGTAATATGGACAGACAATTAGGCGTTTACTTTTTGTTGCCACGTTTTGATGTTGCGCGATTGTCAGCCTTGGTCCATCGCCTGGCCGATCGCTCACGGTGCGCTTTTCCTTCGGTCCTGATGACGATCTCGTCATTGTGAGTTCTTTGATTTGAATAGAGAGTCAGCGAGAAAGCTAAGCCTCGTAATGTCGTTGACGATCTCAGACCTGACTGGATTTTCTCTCGGCGTCTCGGCAAACTGGCGCGCAAGCTTATCCATTCGTCGCAAGAGCGTCTCAACAGTCGGACGCTCGGAGGGTAAGCCCCTTCGCGGTTGGCCGGATCGTCCAACCTTTCCGTGTATCCTTTGGATTTCGTCCCGGATGGTACCTACCTGCGAAAGTTCCTCGGCGATTGCCAGCGCACGGGGATCACCCTTTCGTATTGCGGTATATTCCTGCGTCAACTTGGCCAAACGTCTGTTCATCATTTTCAAAACAAGAGGATAAAGCATAGTGCCGCCAGGTTTCCTCTTTCACCGCGTAAATTGGATCCAACGCAACGGGCGTTGCGGTGCGCTGTCCTCGCACTGTCCTGCCCGTTCGCGAATCGCCTCGGTCGGTGCTACTGCTCAGAAGATTTCCCGATGGTAATGCTAGGGTTGGTTCAAGAAGAATTAACCGGGCTAACTCGCTTGCGAGCAATGGTTATGCCATGGGCGTACAATTCTAATACCGCGATTTGTCGTGCGTGCAATGGAGCGTCTTGAAAAAAGAGTAAGTGAAACGTTCACAACCTGTCTCTAAAAACATGACGGGAAGAAAGGAGCGGGGATCCGCTCATACGCGTTCACGAAGAACGATTTCCTAAAATGGAATGGCCCGGCCGATGCAACTGCACAACCGTCGGCTTTCTCTGCCCGTTCGCCCACATTCCTTGACTGTGCAGCTCGCGGAGATGCCACTCGACCGTGTCTTCCAAATCCAGCGGGTTCTCGGGCGACGGCTGCCAGATCCTGTGCGACACCAGCTTGATTGCGCCCTCGGCAGTCCACGTGACCGCCACCACCGCGGCTGCGTCGTGTTTGGTCGCCAAGTCGACGCCGACACACCCGCGGCCGGGGTATGCCCGGCGAACCGGTGAAGAGAATCACCGAGATCGTTGTGGATCCATGGTAAGCGCACCGATCGATCATGACGCTACAAGCGGCGGGATTACCGATCAGGGAATTTCCGCAGACCGTGGGTAATACGACGCGCATGGGGCAAGTGTTATTCGATTTGCTGACGGCAGAAAGTTGCAATTCTATCCGGCGGCGGATCTACGACAGCAGGCGCTTTCAACCGTGGGGATTGAGACATCTCGAGGCGTCAGGATCGGCAAGGATAAAACGTCAAAGAAGATCGACGCGATTGTCGCGCTCGCGATGGCATGCGTTGCGGCTGTTGACGGGTCCATGCCGTTTCGCTTCATGCCCGATCCAAACGCCGGTGAAACTCAATGATGCCGACTTTGTTGAGCAGCGTTCGAGCACGCCTCAAAGCGTAGCCGTCTATTCGGCATGAGGTGCAACAATAGCGCCTTAGTCCTTAGCGCCTTGGTCCTTCGCCATCTATCCTGCAAGGGGTTGATGATGGAGTCACAAAACGGGTTATGACACCGTTCAGGATGCCCGCTGCTAGTCGTTAACGCAGTCCTGGCGCACGTTCCCGGCTCTGCATGGGTGATGCGTCAGTTTGTTCAGTCTTCACGCCTGATCCAAGGTTGTGTAAAATATCTGCCGAAATGGACCAGCCTGAATTTTTGGTGATACTGGTGGTTCTTGTTGTTGCCGCCGTTATTTATCTGTTTTTTCCCAAGTAGGCGTAACGCGGTGGTTTCCATCAATCCGCCTTGCCGTTGCTGGTGACGGGCTTGTCGGGGTTCTCGTTTTCATCGTGGGTGAGCAAGTCGTGAAGCGAAAGCGCTTTAACCCTGCGATGAAGGCCAAGTGCTCTTAGATCCTCTCTCAGATGGCCGGCAAGCTTGGTTCGCGTGTCAACGACAGGGATCACCTTGCCCTTGCCCACAATGCCGCCGTCGAGCGCCATCAAGTATTCATCGAGCGTGCCGACATAGAGCAGAGTCTTTACGGCATCGGCGATGATCAGCCGCTCTTGCGGACTCGGATCGCCGCCATGCGCAGTGATTAATTCCTGCTCTTTTTCTCGCAAAACCCTGTAGAGAGAAGTTCTGCCATCTACCTTCGCGCCTTCGAGCATTCGGCGGAAAGTGTGAAGAGAATGTTTAACGGCAGGTTTATTAGTTTTGGAGGTACGAACGCCGAACGTATTGCCCTTTTTAAACGACATTTTGCCTCTTGGTTGTCTCCACTATCTGCCTCCAGAACTAATTCTGTGAGCAATTCCGATAGATTAAGGTCACTGTCAGCGCGGCTCATAGCCGCGGCGTCGTAGGTTCGACTCCTACCACCGCCGCCATTTCCTCCACTCGCCGGAGGCGCGTTCACCGCGGGTTTAATCGAACACCGGAGTCGATCGGCGCACTAGAATTTCTTCGACCACGCCTCTTGTCCATATCGTTCCCGCACCAGCGCCTCGATTCGCTTTAGCGGAACTTGCGAAAAAGCTTCCCCGGCGAACCAAACTTCTCTCAAACTATTGCACACCACGTCGGAAGCGAGACCAAGATTGGCAAGAAATGCGGCATGTCGCCGGCCGCGGCGGTACGGCGGCTGTTTAGCCGGCACGTGCAGATAGCATTCGACCAAAGATAGATCAAAACCCAAAAGGAAAGTGCCGTGGATGAGAACCGCACGGGATTTTCGGTATTGCGCGTTTCCAGAAAATTTGCGCCCCGCAACGGTGAGATCACTGATACCGTCTATGCGCACTGCCACACCGGATAATTGCGCAATCAAGTCGCGATGTCGTTCCAAAACGTAGTGAAAATCGCTGCCGATGCTGCTTGGCCGATGCGCGGTGCTCGTCAAGATCAGCGAGTAATTGAGACAGCCGGGGCCCTGCATGACGGTACCGCCGCCACTCATACGGCGCAGGATAGAAATTCCATTCGCTTCACAGGTAGCAACATTGACTTCCGAGGTCATGGAATTGGCATGGCCGAGCACGACAAAATAGTTAGCGGATTGCCACACGCGCAGGAGAGAGTCGTTAAGCTGCTGCGTCTCAGCTAGCTCGAGCAAGGCCTCATCGCAAGCGAGATTGCGAGCGGGATCGTCGAAGGCGAGATCAAGGTATTTCATCCGTTTCAGTTGATTTTGTTTGTATTTTGTTGTCTGCTAAAATGAATCAAATGGAACGCGAGAACAAAACTGCTGCCGACGTTATGCCGGTCGATAACGACCGTCCGAACGGCAAAAACAACAAGAACGAACGGCACAAATGGATTGCTTCGTTAGAGTATATCCTTGAATATATTTTAAAGAACGAACAATCGGAACAAGCCACGCTCCTCCTCGATGAGCTCACGGGCAGACTGCGGCAGTCGGGAGTAAAAATTCCCTATTCGGTCAGCACGCCATATATCAATACGATCTCCCGCGAAAAAGAGCCGCCTTATCCCGGCAACCGTGAAATCGAGCGACGCATAAAAAGCTACGTCCGCTGGAACGCTATGGCGATGGTGGTCAAAGCCAACCGCCTTCACCCGGATATCGGCGGCCATATCTCCACTTATGCCTCGTGCGCGACTCTTTACGAAGTCGGCTTGAACCATTTCTTCCGCGGCGGCGACGGCGATAATTATGCGGACATGATTTATTTTCAGGGTCACGCATCGCCCGGCGTCTACTCGCGCGCCTATATCGAATGGCGCATCAACGCGCCCAAGTTGCACCATTTTCGCCAAGAGCTATCCGCGGTCGGAGGGGTATCCTCATATCCTCATCCCTATCTGATGTCCGACTTCTGGCAGTTTCCGTCGGTCTCCATGGGGCTAGCGCCGATCATGTCGATCTATCAAGCGCGCTTCGCGCGGTATCTCAAGAGCCGCGGTTTATTAACCGGCGAAGGGCCCAGGGTTTGGTGCTACGCCGGCGACGGCGAAATGGATGAGCCGGAAGCGTCCGGCGCGCTGACTCTGGCGGCACGGGAGAATCTCGACAATCTCATTTGGGTCGTCAACTGCAACCTGCAACGCTTAGACGGACCGGTGCGCGGCAACGGCAAGATCATTCAGGAGCTCGAGGCACTATTTCGCGGCGCGGGCTGGAACGTGATCAAGGTCATCTGGGGTTCAGATTGGGATCCGCTGTTGGAAGCCGACGAAAAGGGACTTTTGCTCAAACGCATGGAAGAGGCCGTCGACGGTGATTACCAGAAATATTCCGTCGAGCCCGGCAGCTATACGCGCAAGCATTTCTTCGGTAAATATCCCGAGCTTTTGGAAATGGTCAATCACATGACCGATGATCAGATCCGGAAATTACTGCGCGGCGGCCATGATCCGATGAAAGTTTACGCTGCGTATAAAGCCGCGGTCGAGCACAAAGGTTCGCCGACGGTCATTCTCGCCAAGACGGTCAAAGGTTACGGCATGGGTGAAGCCGGCGAGGGACGCAATATCACCCATCAACAGAAAAAATTGAACGAGCGCGAGCTCCGCGAATTTCGCACCCGTTTTGATATTCCGCTTCCCGACGAAGAAGTCGTGGAGACGCCATTTTATCGCCCGCCGCTCGACAGCCCTGAGACACAATATTTGCTCGAACGCAGAAAGCAGCTGCGCGGCTTCGTTCCCGAACGCAAGGTCAGAGCCACACCGCTGCACTTGCCGGACGACAACGATTACGCAGAATTCTTAAAGGGCACCGGCGATCATCCCATATCGACGACGATGGCGACCGTCCGGCTTCTCACCAAACTTTTGCGTCACGACGATCTCGGCAAGCGCATCGTGCCAATCATTCCGGACGAAGCACGAACATTCGGCATGGATTCGCTGTTCCGCCAAATCGGGATCTATTCTCCCAAGGGTCAGCTTTATGAACCCGTCGATCGCGAAACTTTGCTTTATTACAATGAAGCCAAGGACGGACAGATTCTCGAAGAGGGCATCACCGAAGCAGGCGCCATGTCGTCATTCATCGCCGCCGGCACCGCGTACGCCAACCTGGGAATCAGCATGGTTCCTTTCTATTTTTATTATTCGATGTTCGGTTTCCAGCGCATCGGCGACCTGATCTGGGCGGCGGCGGACAGTAAGACCAAGGGTTTTCTCTTGGGCGCCACCGCCGGTCGCACGACGCTCAATGGTGAAGGGCTGCAGCATCAGGACGGGCACAGCCACCTGTTGGCGAGCACCGTGCCGACCTTATTGACCTACGACGCCGGCTTTGCTTATGAGATCGCCGTCATCATCAAAGATGGTTTGCGCCGGCTGTACGCCGACGGCGAAGATTATTTTTACTACCTGACGTTATACAATGAGAACTACAACATGCCCGCCATGCCGCCCGGCGCGGAGGACGGTATTCTCAAAGGCTTGTATAAGCTCAAGCCGGCGAGCCGAGGCAAAAAATTTAAGGCGCATATTTTCGGCAGCGGACCGTTGCTCAAGGAAGCTCTCAGGGCGCAGGAAATTTTGGCCGAACAGTTCGACGTTTCCGCCGATGTTTGGAGCGCGACGAGTTACAAGCTTCTGCGCGGCGATGCGCTTCGGACCAGACGCTGGAACATGCTCCACCCGACCGCGCCGCCGAAGAAATCCTATATCGAATCGATTTTACAAGATGAGGAAGGCGTATTTATCGCGGTATCGGATTACCTGAAAATGGTTGCCGATCAGATCGCCCCCTGGGTGCCCGGCGGGTTGACGAGTCTGGGGACCGATGGTTTTGGCCGCAGCGACACGCGGGAAAATCTCCGTCGCTTTTTTGAAGTAGACGCTGAACTCGTCGCCGTGGCGACACTTTATGCGCTTTACCAAAAAGGTTTACTGGCGGCGCATCGGGTGGAAGATGCGATCAAAACGCTTGGCATCGATCCCGAAAAACCATTCCCCTTTTATCTGTAATAGTCCGATCAACAGCTAGACCCTCTTTCCATGGACGTTAAACTACCGCAGCTTGCTGAAGGCGTAGAGTCCGGCACGGTGGTCAGCATCCTTATCGCCGAGGGCCAGGAAATAAAAAAAGACCAACCCTTCATGGAGTTGGAAACTCAGAAAGCCGTGGGCTCGATTCCCGCGCCGAATTCCGGCGTTGTGACCAAGATTCATGTTAAACAAGGCATGGAAGTCACCGTCGGCCAAGTGTTGATTAGCATCGATGCCGGCGGCGGCGCGACGGCGTCAACCGCCGCCACGACAACTTCACCGCAACGTACCGCCGGCCGTCCGACCCCCTCTCAGCCCGCCACGCCGGCGAACCATCGATCCGTTTCGTCGAACGCATCGGCAAACGCGGCAATCGGCGGTTATCGTTACGAATCGAAAAGCGGCGCGCCACCCCCGGCACCGCCGGCGATTCGCAAGATCGCGCGCGAGCTCGGCATCGATCTGACCCGAGTGAAAGGTAGCGAGTCCGGCGGCAGGATCAATCTCGGTGATCTGCGCGATTACGTCGAGCATCTACAGCAGATCGCATTTCATGGCGCACCACCCGCCATTCAACCGGCTCAGGCTGGCGCGCCCGCCCCGAGCGAACCCGTCGATTTCGCCAAGTGGGGCCCGATTCGTCGGGAAAAAATGTCGCCGCTGCGGCGCACCGTGAGCCGGCGCATGGTGGAATCGTGGACAACCATTCCCAAAATAAATCAATTCGCCGACGCCGATATCACGGCGCTGCTGGCGTTGCGCAAAAAGCATGCGGCCACGTATGAAAAGAAAGGCGCGCATCTGACGCTGACGTCGTTCTTGCTGCTCGTGCTCGGGCGCGCCTTGAAAAAGCACCCGCGGGCAAATTCCAGTATGGACGCATCCTCGCTCGAAATTATCTATAAAGACTACTGCCACATCGGCGTCGCCGTGGACACGGAAGGCGGCCTGATCGTGCCGATTTTGCGCGACATCGATCGGAAAAGTCTCTTGCAGCTTTCCGAGGAGCTGCACGCGCTCACCGAGAAGACCCGTCAGCGCAAAATATCTATCGACGACCTTCAAGGGGGTAGCTTCACGATTTCCAATCAAGGCAGCATCGGCGGCAGCCATTTTACGCCGATCATCTACGCGCCCCAGGTCGCGATTCTCGGCGTCGGACAAGGACAAGCCAAACCGGTCGCCGTTGACAGCAAAATCGCCATCAGAACGATCCTGCCGCTTTGTCTCGCTTACGATCACCGCGTTCTCGACGGCGCCGACGCCGTGCGCTTCTTGAAAGAAGTCATCGCTGGACTGGAAGCGTTCGACGAAGCGGATTTGCAGCTCAAGTAGTTTTGCCTATGGATCCGATCAACACTGAAATCCTCGTTCTCGGCGCCGGCCCCGGCGGCTATACCGCGGCATTTTACGCCGCTGACAAAGGTAAAAAAGTAACTCTCGTCGAACAGAGTCCTCGCCTCGGGGGCATTTGCTTGAACGTCGGCTGCATTCCGTCGAAAGCGTTGCTCCACGCTACAGAAATTCTGCGCGAAGCGAAGGAGTCGTCACACCGCGGCATCGAATTCAGCCAGCCGAAGCTCGACCTCGACAAACTCAGAGCATGGAAAGAATCGATTCTCGACAAGCTCGGCCAAGGCATCAAAGGGTTGGCGCAGCATCGCAACGTCGAAGTCGTGCACGGCCGGGGCCACTTCGAAGATTCGCAAACCTTGCGCATCGAGACCGACGCAGGTCAAAAATTCATTCGGTATCAAAAGGCGATCATTGCCGTCGGCTCCAAGCCCGCCATGCCCAACGCCTTCGACCTCGGCAACAAACGCATCATGACTTCGTCAGAGGCGCTCGAGCTACCCGACCTCCCGCGCGATCTATTGGTGGTCGGCGGCGGCTATATCGGCATGGAACTCGGCACGGTTTACGCGGCCCTCGGCAGCAACGTGGTTGTGCTCGAAGCGCTCCCTTCGATTCTCACGGGGGTCGATGCCGATCTGGTGCGCCCGGTCAGCCGCGTGGCACAGAAAGCCTTCAAAGAAATCCGTCTCAACGCCAAAGTCTTGAAAATGGCCACCGCCGGCAAGCAAATCAAAGTGACCGTGGAAATCGATAAGCAGCCGCGCGAGGAGCTTTATGATCGAGTGCTCGTGAGCGTCGGTCGCGCGCCTAATCTCGCCGATCTGGGGCTTGAAAACACCCAAGTGTCCAAGGACGATAAGGGCTTCATTCACTGCAACGCACAGCAACAGACCGACGACCCGCATATCTATGCCATCGGCGATATCTGCGGCGGCGTCTTGTTGGCGCATCGCGCGTCGCGCCAGGCGAAAGTTGCCGTGGAAGCGTTGCTTGGTGAAGCGAGCGCCTTTGAGAACATCGTGATTCCCGCGGTCGTGTTCACCGATCCCGAAGTTGCGTGGTGCGGTTTGACTGAAACCGAAGCAAAGCAAAAAGGCATCGAGGTTCAGGTCGCAAAATTTCTTTGGGGCGCCTCCGGTCGCGCGCTCACGCTCGACCGGCCGGACGGCCTGACCAAGCTCATCATCGAACCAGAAACCGAACGGATCCTCGGC
>DASWCL010000110.1:0-9408 GCA_036390135.1 Binatia bacterium | reverse complement strand
AACCGTTTGATCCGTTCCCACCCTTCGATGCCGAAGTCGTGGGCGACGATACGGCTGCCGGGCTTGAGCTGTTTTTTGCATCCCGGCGCGCTTGGTCTAGAAGCAATCGATCCATTTCAATGCCGACGGCGCGAATGCCATATTTCTGCGCCGGGCGAATGACGATGCGGCCGTCGCCGCTGCCGAAATCGTAGAGCACATCGCCGGATTTGACTTCGGCCAGTTCGAGCATTTTGTCGATGACCTCGACCGGCGTGGAAACGAAGGGAATTTCCTCGGGGTAATCGGCGCCCCCCGCGTTTGTCCCGGATGCGATCACGGAGCAAAAAAAAATCTTGCGATGAGCGGTTTCATTGGCGCAACTCATAACACGCCGCGCTCCGAGCGGGAAACCGGCGATTTTTCTTAGGAGTCGTATGCCGGTATCTCAGGTTTGTGATTTGCGCCAAAGCTGAGTATAAAAAGTTATGAACATCATCGGCTCAGACAAAAACCACAAGCGGCCGCCGTTGTCGCTGCCTTTCCACTACGGCTGGCTCATCATATCTCTTTGTTTTTTGACTACTTTAACCAGTGCCGGCGTGCGCTCGTCGCCGTCGGTGTTGATTCATCCGCTGGAAGCTGAATTCGGTTGGAGCCGGACGCTGATTGCTTCCGCCGTCAGCATGAATCTTTTGCTGTTTGGCATCGCTGCGCCGATCAGCGGTTTTTTGATCGACCGTTTCGGTCCGCGCAAAATTATGATGGGGAGTCTGATGTTGTTGATCCTCGGCGTCAGCGGGACGATGGTCATGACGCAGTTTTGGCAATTCTTCCTGGTATGGGGAGTTATCGTCGGACTCGGCGCAGGCGGAGTCGGCTCGGTGTTAACGGCGACTGTGGGTAGCCGCTGGTTTATCGCCAAGCGCGGTCTTGCTCTGGGTATTCTCGGCAGCGCCAGCTCGACCGGGCAGATTATCTTTCTGCCGCTGTTTATGGCGATGATCACCTATGCCGGTTGGCGTTTGGGATCGATGGCGCTAATTATCGTTGCGATTATCCTACTGCCGCTGATCTTCCTGTTCATGTGCGATGATCCCTCCGACGTGGGCTTGGAACCCTATGGTGCCGGTCAGGCGCCTATCTCTAGTGGAACAGCATCCTTGCGCGGCATGTCGTCCAAGAATGCCACGATCACGGCGCGCGAAGTGGTGCGCCATCCGACTTTCTGGCTGTTGGCCGGGAGCTTCTTTGTCTGCGGTGGAACCGCCAACGGTTTGATCGGTACACACTTAATTCCGCACGAGATCGAGATCGGCATACCGCAAATCGCCGCGGCTTCGTTGCTCGGCATCATGGGCGCCTTGAACATGGTCGGGACAATTTTTTCCGGCTGGATGATCGATCGCGTTAAGCCCAACCGATGGTTGGCGCTGGTCTATGCTCTGCGCGGCGTGTCGTTGCTGATATTGCCATTTGTCAGAGGCTTTAGCGGCTTGCTGTTTTTTGCCGTGATTTATGGTTTGGATTGGTTCGCTACCGTGCCGCCATCGATGGCAATTACTGCCGACACCTTCGGCAAGCAAAACGTCGGCAGAGTTTATGGCTGGATTTTTATGTCGCACCAGATCGGCGCGGCGATTATGGCTTCGACGGCTGGCGCAATTCGCACCTGGATGGGCGACTATCAATTTGCTTTCTTATCCGGCGGTGTGATCGCGATGATCGCCGCGGGGCTGGCGTTGCAAATCAAGCTGAAACCGAAGGAAGCGATTCCACCTGCGGCTGGGATTCTTCCCGCAGGAGCGTAAGTACAAGGATAAGGGCAAAAGGATAAAGTCGTACTTCCAGTGTTTCTTTTCCCTTATATTTTGTCTAGTCCGATTCAGTAAAATTGGACACGCGCCACTGATTTCCCTCTCTACGCGCGGTAATCAACCATTGGCGGGTGAACGACGTGCTATCGTCCGACTGAATCCTGCCTTCGTAGAGGAAGGTCGCCCGCTGATCGCCTTCTTTCTTTTCCAACAGGGTGTAATGCACGCGCGGTTTCTGCGTCGAGGCATCGATTTTCTGACCGGCGGTGAGCTGAATTTCCTTGTCTAATTTACTCAGTGCTACGCTTACGGCGAGCGCCTTAGCCTTCTGCAAATCAATCGCCACGTAGTGTTGATCGACGAATTCTTCGGCGACCCCTTGGGCCGTTTTTAGATCGTGACCGCAGGAACCCGCCAGGAGGACCGCGAAGGTAACAGCGGCGCGGACGATCTTCGCCGATTTTATCCATCGAAGTTTAGCCGACATATTTCGTCAACCAATCGAAAGCCTCGGCGAGCGCGCGTTGCATGACCGCCGGATCGGAAAGCGGGTGATCGGCTCCCGGCAAGATTGTGAGCCGTTTTGAATTTGGCAAGCACATGGAGAGTTCGTAGGCTTCCTCGACCGGAACCACTTCATCAGCGTCGCCGTGCAGAATCAAGACTGGGCATTTAATTTTTCGCGCGGACTCGGACACATCGATGCGCTCCAAGTCGTCGAGAAGCGAAACATTGAGTCTTCGGCCGTTGTAGAAAGTGAAGCCTCCGTGGCGCCATTGTTGCAGCTGCTCAGCCGTCAATACCCTTTTAGGAAAATTCTCCGGATGAAGCGGCGCGGCCAAAGTGACGAGGGCCGCAACGGTCGGCTCCTGAGCGGCGAATAACAAGGCCACGCTGCCGCCCATGCTGGAACCGAGGATTGCGGTCTTGCCGGGCTGACGGGTTTGCATCAGCGCGTATGCCGCCTTCAAGTCCTCGACCTCGCCGGTGTAAGTGATGTCCTGGAATTTACCGCTCGATTCGCCGACGTAGGCAAAATCAAACCTCAGCGCTAAAATGCCGCGCTCGGCCAGCGCCCGACCCAAGCGCACGAGCTTTTCGCTGTTTTTGTTCGAGTCCATGCCATGGCAAAGAATCACAGCGCCCCGCCCGCTCTGCTCTTGCGGACGGTGCAGCGTGCCGCTCAGGGTGTCGCCGCGGCAATTTTGAAATGAAATCTTCTCTTCCATCATAGGACTCGTGAATCACGGGTAGCACGATTACGACCAATCTAGAAGCAAGGTAACCTGATGATTTCGTTCGCTGCCAAGGCATGGTATTCTATTTGTGACCAGAAAATGTTGGAAGAATTCATCAGACAGTACGCTACCCATCTGCGCCATGAGCGTAACGTTTCGCCACACACGCTGCGGAACTATCTGAGCGATCTGACCCAGTTTCAGCGATTCGTTATCGAGCGCGAATTGGCTCGCGACGGCGACGACAACGTAAACGTGGAACAAATCACCGTCCACGTGATACGCGCCTACTTGGCGTCGTTGACGCAGGATCGAAAGAAAAGCTCGATCGGCAGAAAGCTCGCCGCGTTGAAGGGATTTTTCCGCTATCTGTTGGCGACGCACAAGATGACCAGGAATCCGCTGCTGACGATTCACTCGCCCAAGCAAGAAGAGCCTCTGCCCGCTTTTCTCTCCGTCGATGACGTCTTTCAGCTGCTCGGCGCGATCAAGATCAAAACTCAGCTCGACGTGCGCGACCGGGCGGCGCTTGAAGTCTTCTACTCATCCGGCGTGCGCGTGAGCGAGCTGGTGGGGATGAATTGGGCCGACATTGATTTTCAACTCGGCATTCTGCGTGTGGTCGGCAAGGGTTCGAAGGAACGCATCGTGCCGGTGGGGGAAATAGCTTTGCAGGCGTTGCGAGATTATAGCGTGGAGCAGCGCAAGAAATGGCAGGTTGCTTGCACGGGGGAAACGCCAGTTTTTCTAAACAACCGCGGCGGGCGCATCACCACGCGCAGCGTTGCGCGCATCGTCGAGAAGCATTTGAAGCAAGCCGGACTGCAGATCAAGATGGGACCGCACGGCCTGCGTCACAGTTTCGCCACTCATTTGCTGAACAGCGGCGCCGATCTGCGGTCGATTCAGGAATTACTCGGTCATGCGAGCCTGTCGACAACGCAGCGCTACACGCATTTGAATTTGGATCAATTGACCGCCGTCTATGACAAGGCGCATCCGAGGGCGTAAGGTGACAAGATCGAGGATGGAATATGGCGGATAGAAGATCGCGATTCTCAATCCTCGATCCGCTATCCTCAGCCTGAGTTTAATGATGATGCACGGCACGACCATATTGGCGATCCGACACGGCGGCAAAGTCGTCGTTGTCGGCGATGGGCAAGTCAGCCTAGGCCAAACTGTGATGAAGCACAGCGCGCGCAAGGTGCGTAAGCTCCATCATGATCGCGTGATCGCCGGCTTCGCCGGGGCGACGGCGGACGCCTTTACGTTGTTCGAAAAATTCGAAGCCAAATTGGAGCAGTTCAACGGCAATCTTAAACGAGCGGCGGTGGAATTAGCCAAAGATTGGCGCACGGATCGCATTTTGCGCCGTCTGGAAGCGCTCATGGTTATCGCCGACGTCAACGATTTGCTGGTGATCTCCGGGGCGGGCGATGTGATCGAACCGGACGACGGCGTTATTGCCATCGGCTCGGGTGGCAACTACGCCTTGGCCGCGGCGCGGGTTCTCGTCAAGCATACGCAGTTAGACGCCCGCGTCATTGCCGAAGAAGCGATGCGGGTCGCAGCGAGCATCTGCGTCTACACCAACGATCAACTTACCTTTGAAGAGTTATCGTAATCAGCGCGGCAACGGCCCGCGGCGTTTAGTTGGCGGCTGCGCTGCACGTCAGAAGACTGGAGTATTGGAGTGATGGAGTAATCGGCGGAGACCCAACATTCCATCCATTACTCCATCACTCCGACGCCCCATTTCCCTTAAAAGATTGCTTTTCCTGCGGAAGTTGTTAGGAGTGAATATTCCCTATGAAGGATGGAGCGAAGTTTACCCTACCGGAGACCGGTACGACCCCGGCACCGGTGATGACGCCTCGGGAAATCGTTTCGGAGCTGGATCGATACATTGTCGGCCAGAGGGAAGCGAAGCGGGCGGTGGCGATCGCGCTGCGCAATCGCTGGCGGCGCCAGCTCGTGCCCGAAGATCTGCGGGAAGAGATCGCGCCGAAAAATATTATCATGATCGGTCCGACGGGCGTTGGCAAAACCGAAATTTCCCGCCGCTTGGCAAAACTATCCCAGGCTCCCTTCATCAAAGTCGAGGCCTCCAAGTTCACCGAAGTCGGTTACGTCGGGCGCGATGTCGAGTCAATCATTCGCGACTTGACGGATCTTGCGGTCAACATGGTCAAAGAGGAAGAAAAGCAAAAGGTCGAACTCAAAGCGCACGAAGTCGCCGAAGAGCGGGTATTGGACCTCTTGCTGCCGGCCAGCTCGGCCGAGGAAACTGACGGCGAAGCGATCGACGCGCAACGTTTGCAATCGACTCGCGAAAAGCTCAAGAAAATGCTCCGCGAAGGGAAGATGGACGACCGCTTCGTCGATATCGAATTGACCCAATCCGCCATGCCGATGATCGAAGTATTGACGCCCCAGGGCATGGAAGGAATGGAGTTCAATCTGAAAGAAATGTTTTCCAACCTGATGCCCAAAAAGACCAAGAAGAAAACAGTCAAGATTCCTGAAGCCCTCGATATCTTGACGCAGGAGGAAGCGGGCAAGCTGGTCGATATGGACAAGGTGACGGGCGAAGCGATCCGGCGGGTCGAGCAATCGGGAATCGTATTTCTCGATGAGATCGACAAGATCGCCGGCCGCGAGTCGATGAACGGTCCGGATGTCTCGCGCCAGGGAGTACAGCGCGACCTGCTGCCGATTGTCGAGGGTTCCACGGTCAATACCAAATATGGGATGGTCCGAACCGATCACATTCTTTTCATCGCCTCGGGCGCCTTTCATACGGCGAAACCCTCCGATTTAATTCCCGAGTTCCAGGGCCGGTTCCCGATCCGCGTGGAATTGAGCTCGCTGAGTAAAGAGGACTTCGTGCGGATCCTTACCGAGCCGAAGAACGCCTTGATCAGACAGTACGAGGCCCTGCTCGAAACGGAAGGCGTGCATCTCAAATTCGCCACCGACGCAGTCCAGGAAATTGCGCTCATCGCCTCCGACGTCAACGAGCGCACGGAAAATATCGGCGCCCGGCGCCTGCATACGATTCTCGAGCGCTTGCTCGATGAGGTCTCTTTCTCGGCCCCTGAAATGCGTGGCAAGGAAGTTGCGATCGACGCTGCGTACGTGCGCGAGCGGCTTGCGCCGATCTTGAACAACGAAGACTTGTCGCGCTATATCCTCTAAATCGGGATAACCCAGGGGACCGCCCATGGAAAATTTTATCGGCAAGGCAGAAGTCTTGATGGAGGCTCTGCCTTATTTTCAGCGCTTTTACGGCAAGACCTTCGTCATCAAATACGGCGGCCATGCGATGGAAAACGAGGAGCTCAAAACCAGCTTCGCGCAAGACATCGTGTTGCTGAAATACGTCGGCATCAATCCCGTGGTGGTGCATGGCGGTGGGCCGCAGATCGACACGGTGCTCGATAGAATGGGCATTACCAGCCGCTATGTGCGTGGCATGCGGGTGACCGACAAAGAAACGCTCGATATCGTCGAGATGGTTCTGGTCGGCAAGGTCAACAAAGAAATCGTTACCTTGATCAACCAGCACGGTGGGATGGCGGTGGGATTGAGCGGCAAAGACGGCGGACTGATCTTGGCCAAAAAAATGAACGTCACGGTTTCATCTGGAAACGGCGAAACGCCGGAGATCATCGATATCGGCATGGTCGGCGAGATCATCGGCATCAATCCGCTGGTGATCGAGTCGCTGGATCAAAACAAATTCATTCCGGTGATCGCGCCGGTCGGGGTCGGCAAAGACGGGGAGACATATAACATCAACGCGGATCTGGTGGCCGGCGAAATTGCCGAGGCCTTGCACGCCGAAAAGCTGATTCTCATGACCGATGTGGAGGGAGTGAAAGACAAGAAGAGCACGCTCCTGAGCACGCTCAAAGAGAATCAAGCGCGCAAGATGATTCAAGAAGGAATCGTTGGGGCGGGGATGATTCCCAAGGTCGAGTGTTGCATCAACGCGCTCAAGGGCGGCGTCGAGAAGACGCATATCATTGACGGCCGGGTGAAGCATGCGGTGCTTTTGGAGATTTTTACCAGAGAGGGTGTGGGGACGGAGGTGGTGCGGAAGTGATGAAGAACCGAGAGGTCGCCGCTCTAACAGATAAGTACGTCGCAAAAACCTATGCGCGGGCGCCCATCGCGCTGGTCAAAGGCAAGGGAACAAAAGTCTGGGATGCCAACGGCAAAGAATATTTGGATTTCCTGGCGGGAATCGCGGTCAACAGTCTAGGTCACTGTAACCCGGCAGTCGTCAAAGCGATCAAGCAGCAGGCGCAGAAGCTGCTGCATGTTTCAAATCTCTACCATATTCAGCCGCAGGCCGAGCTGGCGCGCGAATTGTGCCGCCATTCCTTCGCCGACCGGGCGTTTTTCTGCAACAGCGGGGCCGAAGCCAACGAAGCGGCGATTAAACTGGCGCGCCGCTACGGCTTGGAAAAGCTCGGCGGCAAATACGAGATCCTTTCGACGCACAATTCATTTCACGGCCGCACCTTGGCGACGTTGACGGCTACTGGCCAGGAAAAAATCCGTGCCGGATACGACCCGCTGCCCACCGGGTTTCGCCAGGTGCCATACAACGACCTAAATGCGACCGAAGCGGCGATCGACGCGCAGAAAACCGTCGCGATTCTCGTAGAACTGATTCAGGCCGAAGGCGGCGTCATCGTCGCCAATGAAATTTATCTGCTCGGCCTACGCGAGCTATGCGATCAACGTGGCCTGTTGCTGATTTTCGACGAGGTGCAAACCGGCATGGGGCGCACCGGTAAACTCTTCGGCTACGAACACTTCGGCGTCAAGCCCGATATCATGACGTTGGCCAAGGCGTTGGGCGGTGGCTTGCCGCTCGGCGCGATGCTCGCCCGAGAAGACGTCGCGGCCAGCTTTAACCCCGGCAGCCACGCCTCGACCTTCGGCGGCAATCCGGTCTCGTGCGCGGCAGGATTGGCGGTGATGGCTGCGCTCATCAAAGGCGGCGTGCTTAAGAACTGCGTGCAGATAGGCAAATATTTGGTCAAGGGTCTCGAAGCGCTGAAGAAACGTTATGCTTTCATGCGCGAGATTCGTGGCAAGGGATTGCTCATCGGCGTTGAATTGACGATTGACGGCAGCAAGATCGCCGATGCCTGCATGCAAGAGGGTTTGCTGATCAATTGCACGGCCTCCAAGGTTCTGCGTTTTGCGCCGCCGCTGACGATCACCAAACGCGAAATTGACCGCGGCTTGGCGATCCTCGAAACCGTGCTCGCCCGCCAATAAGCGAATTTCGCTCTATTCGTGTCATGAGCAAACGTGATCTATTAAATTTTCAAGGTCTTAACCGGCGCGAATTCGAGGGCGTTCTCCGCCTCGCGGCGGAGCTCAAGCGCGAGCAGCGCCGTGGCATCGCGCATCGGCTATTGGCCGGAAAAGGATTGGCGCTGCTCTTTGAGAAACCGAGTTTACGCACCCGTGCCACATTCGCGTTGGGCATGACGCAGCTGGGCGGAGAAGCCGTCTATCTCGGACCTGCTGAAGTCGGCTTGGGCACGCGGGAAACGCCGGCGGACTGCGCGCGGAACTTAGACCGCTGGTTTGACCTGATCACGGTGCGAACTTTCGCGCACAAGGTTATCGAAGAGATGGCAGAGTATTCATCGGTGCCGGTGATCAATGCGCTCACGGATGACTTTCATCCTTGCCAGGTGCTGGCCGACTGTCAGACCCTGATCGAACATAAGGGAGAGCTGGGCGGTTTGAAGATTGCTTTCGTCGGCGACGGCAACAATATGGTTCACTCGTGGATGGAGGCGGCCGCGATCGTACCGTTTGCGTTTGCGTTGGCCTGCCCGAACGGCTACGAGCCGGAAGGAGCGATTCTCAAAAAAGCTGTAAACGCCGGCGCGAAGATCACGGTGACCCACGCTGTCGAAGAAGCGGTCTCGGGCGCCGACGCGATTTACACAGATGTGTGGACAAGCATGGGCCATGAGAAAGAAACACAGACGCGCTTGAATGCGTTCCGCGGCTACCAGGTGAATAGCCGGACCGTGGCGATGGCCAAGAAAGATGCGGTGGTGATGCACTGTCTGCCGGCGCACCGGGGCGAGGAAATCAGCCATGAAGTTTTGGAAAGCCCGCAGTGCATCGCTTTCGATCAGGCGGAAAATCGTTTGCACGCGCAGAAGGCCGTGATGGTGTGGCTGGTCAACGGGTTCAACGATTCAAAAGTTCAAGGTTCAAAGTCTTCCGGTAAACGGCAATTACCTATGAGCAAGGTCAGAGGAAAGTAAGCAGCACGATGAGCGTCAAAAAGGTTGTTCTGGCATACTCGGGCGGGTTGGACACATCGG
>DASWCL010000109.1:0-8829 GCA_036390135.1 Binatia bacterium | reverse complement strand
ACCTGCACAGGCGATGGCGTGCTATAACCGTGCGCGCTGACTCAGCGCGGAGCGTTGTAATGGCAAGGGTCGTATGTTAGACAAAAGAATTTATTGTGGAGGAATATACTGCCGTGACGCTATATGAAACCCTTTTCGTGGTGCACCCCGAAAGGGGCTCGCGGACAAAAGAGTTCATCGAACGATTCAAAAAGGTGATCGAGGGCCAAGCCGGCACGATGTCTCTCGTCGACGAATGGGGCGTGCGCGATCTTGCCTATCGGATTGAGAAACAGAGCAAGGGCTATTACGTTTTGCTTCGATATAATGCGACGGGACGTGCCGTCGAAGAGCTGGAACGCAACCTCAAGCTGACCGACGGCATCCTACGATACTTGACCGTGCGCACCGAGGAAAGCGCGATCACGAATCCGAACCCGGCCGCGGTGAGGAGCCACAGCGAGCCGCCCCGACATGCTCCAGAAGCGGATGGCACAAAAGCCGAACCTTCGACATCGACATAGGATTTGGTGGCACGGGGCAGTGCCCGATGGGCGAATACAACAAGGTTATCCTATTTGGGACATTTGACCAGAGATCCGGATCTTCGCTACGTCCTAACCGGCATGCCACGACGGTTTAATTTTTAAGTCGCAACAGTCCAAGCTCCGCCGAGTCGGAGAAGAGCGGCGACCCTTTGTCGTGAACCGTCACGGACAAGCTTGGAGAAAGAGGTAAATCGAGATATGGCACAGATGGAACGAGGTCCGAGACCGTATCGAGAGAGATCGGACGAAGATAAAGGCGGGCCGCGGCGCCGACCGATGTTTCGACGCCGGGTGTGTCGATTTTGCGCGGATAAATCGCTGGCGATCGATTACAAAGATCTCCGAACGATTTCCCAATTCGTTACCGAGCGGGGAAAAATGACGCCAAGCCGAATTACCGGAAACTGCGCGCGCCACCAGCGACTGCTGACGACCGCAATCAAACGAGCGCGCAGCGTAGCGCTGCTCCCTTTCACGACGGCCAAGAATTAAGCGCTTTCAGCGGACTCCCTCTCATGCAGCGGTTTGAAGTCATCAGCAGATTCTTTTTGGCTCTGGCTGCGAGCTTGTTTCTGTTTATCGGCGGCATTAGCTTACCGCCGCTGGGGGTGATTTTGTTGCCCTTCGTGGCCCAACCGGTGCTCGTGTACAGCCTTAAATACGGCATCGGTGGAGGCTTGGGCATCCTCTGTGTTGCGATGATGCTTTTAGTTTTTTTCGCCGCTGAAGAGCTGGCATTGATCTACGGCATATTTGCCGTTCTGGCGGGATTGCTCTTGGGTTTGCTTGGACGCATTCGAACCATCGAGTATTTAGTCGTGGGCGTCGCCACGGTGCTGCTGACTCTGACCGCGCTTCTGTCACTTTATTTCTATGGTTCCTGGTCGGCGATGTCGCAGGATCTGCATGCGGGACTGACGGCGCAGCTCGCATCCGCTTTACGAGTTCAGGAAAAGCTCGCCCTGCCGCAAGAGAGCCTGGAAATACTCAAGGGACAGACGCCGCAAATCGTCGAAACGATTTTGCGGTTGTTGCCCGCTTTGCTCTTCTTGAGCTTTGCGTTTGTCGCGCTGCTGAACATTCTTTATCTCGGCCGCCGTTTTCCGGAACGGCGTGCGCGATGGTTTTCGCTCCAACACCTGCGCGAATGGAAGGGACCGGAGCCGCTGGTTTGGGGTTTCATCGCCAGCGGCTTTGCGCTCTTCGTTCCTGGCGTCGCCGGTGCGCGCCCAGTTGCCTTCAATCTATTGCTCGTGATCGGCGCCTGCTATTTCGCTCAAGGGTTGGCGGTGATCGCCTACTTCTTTCATAAGAACAAAGTGCCGCGATTTTTGCGCGGATTGACTTACGTGCTAATTATTTTTCAACAGATTTTCACGCTGCTCGTGGTCGCGCTGGGTCTGTTCGATCTGTGGGGCGATTTTCGTCGTCTGGGAAAGGATCGCCTCACTCCGAGCCAGGCGTCCTAGGGAAGGAACTATGGAAGTCATTTTGAAAGAAGATATCGCCAACGTCGGCAAGATCGGCGAAGTCGTGCGCGTGCGCGACGGCTACGCGCGCAATTATCTTTTGCCACGCGGCTTGGTTTTGATGGCGAACCAGAAAAACCTCAAGACCTTCGAGCATCAGAAAAAGCTCGTGGCCGATCAAAAACAAAAAGTCATGCGCCAAGCTCAAGGCGCCGCGGACCAACTCGCGTCAGTTGCGCTGGTCATTTCGATGAAAGCCGGTGAAGAGGGCAGACTCTTCGGATCGGTGACCAACATGCAGATCGAGAAGGCTTTGAAGGCCAAAGGGCTCAACGTCGATCGGCGCAAGATTCATCTGGACGAACCCATCAAGACGGTAGGCGATTATGAAGTGCCGGTTCGTCTGGCGGCCGATCTTACCGTTTCGCTCAAGATTTCCGTGGTAGCGGAAAGCTAACGGCGTGATCCGATAGAAAGATTCCTCATAGGGATCAAGAGAGGGGGAGAAGACGATTCTCCCCCTCTCTTTTTGTGGGCACGCTCTCGTAAAGCAAGAGCGAGATTGCAGGGAACCCACCGCGCTGGTAATCTTGCGTTCGCTTTGCCGCCCCCGGGTCCGATGCGAGAGTCTCTTAATTCATCCGCCGTGTCTATCGCGCACGGGCGCTGGCTGATTCTCTCAGCCGCGTTTCTGTGGAGCTTGGCCGGGGTTTTCATTAAATTCCTTGACGTACCTCCGCTGGCAATCGTTTTTTACCGAAGTCTTTTCGCTTTTTTGGTTTTTACGCCGTTCTTGCGGCGAAGCGGGTGGCAGATTAGCTGGCCGATTCTTGTATCGGTGCTGAGTTACACCGCTGCGATCAGCGCGTTTGTCGCCGCGAATAAGCTGACCACGGCGGCCAACGCGATCGTGCTGCAATACACAGCGCCGATCTTCGTGTTTCTTTTCTCTCGGCTGGTCTTGAAAGAGAAAATCTCCAGACTCAACGGCTGCGCTCTGGCGCTGGGCATGGTCGGGATCGGCATTATCTCTATGGACAGCGCTGGCCGGCCGGAAATGGCTGGAGTCGTGCTCGCTCTTTTAAGCGGCGTACTGTTTGCGACCTATATGATCAATCTTCGCAAAACGCAGGATTTAAATCCGGTTTACCTGACGTGGATCAATAACGTCGTCTGCGCGTTGTTGCTTGTACTCATCGTCAAGTCACAATTGACGGTATCGTCAAGTCAACTGGAGATTCTCGCGGTGATGGGCGCGGTTCAGCTCGGTCTGCCTTATTTCTTGTTTTCCAAAGGATTGCAGTCAGTCCCGTTACAGGAAGCTTCGCTCATCGCGTTGATTGAACCCGTGCTTAATCCGATTTGGGTCGCGCTTGCGGTTGGCGAGATCCCATCGACGGCCACGATTGCAGGCGGCGGTTTGATTATCATGGGTCTAGGCACACGTTACGTCGCGCCGCTGCTGAAAAAATCGGCCAAGCCTGTTCACGTTGCTTCTTAGGCTCGATTGAGCGCGCTTGACTTAACCCGAGACGCGAACATTGCCCGGATGGCGGATCTTTTCCATTTCTTCGCGAGATAAGGTTTTGATGTCTTTACGCAGCTCATAGTTAATGTGCTGAATGGCTTCAGACGGTCCAGAGCGATTGCCCATAAGCACCATTGCGCCGGTACCGGTATTTTCTAGTTTGTAGAAAGAGCCGCCGGTGATAGTGGCGACCATCCCCGGTGTCATGATGGCCTTGCCGCCGTCCGGAAAGTGCATGGTGCACTCGCCGTCGATAACGTAAAAAGTTTGGTCGGCGTTGTGGCAGTGCATGTCGTCCGCGTCTCCGGGTTTGGGATAGACGTGCAGCCAGGCATGAAAGCGGTTGGTGTTGAAGATGACTTTTCGTTTGCCTTCTTCGCGGGCCATTTTCACCATGTCCATGACTTCGATCGGCATCGTTCCTCCAAGGGCCAAGATGCTTCGACCGTATCAGCACTTCTGATGCACAGTCAAATCTTGTTTCTCGAAGTTTCACTATCGAGGATTTTTTGATACTTTCAAACAAAATCTACACTGGAACCAAGGAGGCAAAAATGTCGATGAACTGGGGAATGGCAAATCGATTGGCGCGAATTATCAAGTCGGATGGACGAGCGGTCATGCTCGCTGTTGATCACGGCTACTTTCTCGGCCCCACAAGCGGCCTGGAAGAACCGCGCAAGACGATCGAACCTTTGATGCCGCATGCGGACTCGATCATGCTGACGCGCGGTGTGCTGCGCACTTCGGTGGACGCGAAGGCCGATAAGCCCATCGTACTCCGCGTTTCCGGCGGCACCAGTATTCTCAAAGAACTGTCGAACGAAGACATTACGGTATCGATCGATGATTGCATTCGTTTGAACGTCTCGGCGATGGCATTGTCGATCTTTGTCGGCTCGGAATTCGAGAAAGAAACTCTCGTCAGTCTGGCCAAGCTCGTCGATGAAGGCGAGAAATACGGCATTCCGGTCTTGGCCGTGACCGCCGTCGGCAAAGACATGGCGCGCGACGTGCGCTATCTAGGATTATCCTGTCGCATCGCCGCCGAGCTCGGCGCCCATATCGTCAAAACTTACTACTGCGATGATTTCGACGAGCTGATCGAAAGCTGTCCGATTCCGGTCATCGTCGCCGGCGGCAAGAAGACGCCTGAACTCGAAGCTCTCGAATTGGCCCACAACGCGGTCAGCCACGGCGCCGTAGGCGTCGATATGGGCCGGAACATTTTTCAGTCCGATTCTCCGGTCGGCATGATCAAAGCCGTTCGGGCCATCGTTCATGAGAATGTTGCCGTGAAAGAGGCGTATAAGATTTATGAAAGCGAGAAAAATGCTAAGGCGCGGAAGGCGAGCTAATCTTGGCTACGCTGTCTGACAAATCGTAGGGAACCGGTTGCCCGTTCCCTACGATGGCAAACCCCTCTGATCGACTTTTCCCCATGAAATACGAATCCAAGATGCACGTCGCCATGTACTACAACAACCGCGACGTGCGGCTTGAGCAAGTGCCCGTGCCGAAGATTGGTCCAGGTGAACTGCTCATTAAGACACGAGCGAGCGGCATTTGCGGCAGCGATTTGATGGAGTGGTATCGGATCAAAAAGGCGCCGCTTGTTCTGGGTCATGAGGTTACCGGTGAAGTGACGGAGGTGGGGGAGGGGGTCAAAGACTTTAAAGTCGGCGATCGGGTTTTTTCCTCGCATCATGTGCCCTGCGGTCGATGCCGCTACTGTTTGAGCGGACATCAGTCGGTGTGCGACCTGTTGCGGACCACCCATTTCGATCCGGGCGGATTTGCCGAATACATTCGCGTGCCGAAAATAAATGTAGAATTGGGCACGCTGCAGATTCCCGACACGATGACGTTCGACGAAGGGTCGTTCATCGAACCGCTTGCCTGCGTGGTCCGAGCTCAGCGTTGCGCGCGCATGACCGCCGGGCAAACCGTGCTGGTGATCGGCAGCGGTATTTCCGGGCTGCTGCATGTGCAGCTTGCCCGCGCTCGCGGCGCAGCGCGTATCATTGCCACCGATATCAGCGATTATCGGCTTAAAGCCGCGACCCAATTCGGCGCCGATGTGACGATCCGCGGCTCGGAAGACGTCCCTGCGCGATTGCGCGATTTGAACGAAGGTCGATTAGCGGATCGAGTCATTGTTTGCACAGGCGCAATCTCTGCGATTCAACAAGCCGTTAAATCCGTCGACCGTGGCGGCACGTTGCTTTTCTTCGCTCCGACGGCTGCCGGTGTCGACGTGCCGATTCCGCTCTTCGACTACTGGCGCGACGAAATTTCGGTGGTGACTTCTTATGCGGGCAGCGGAGAGGATTTGAACGAATCACTCGATCTGATTCGCGATCGCAAAATCCGGGTCGCCGATATGGTCACGCATCGATTGTCGCTTGCCGAAGCAGGTTTGGGTTTTCAGCTCACCGCGAGCGGGCAGGATTCAATAAAAGTCATTATCGATCCGCTGATGTGATGCGTATTAGGGCGGGGCGCAGCATGCTGCGCCCCTACTTTACGATTTCCAACTCCTTTCGCGCCTTATCCACAAAACTATAGTCGACGACATCGGCGACGCTGATTGGCTTAGTGACTTTTGCGCTTTCGCGCGCCAGATCGACGAGCACCTGGACCGATTCGGGTTTGACGTAGGCGTCTTTGGTCAGGACGCGATTGACTTGGCGAGCCATCTCCGCGGCCATCTTGCGGTCGCTTACTTTCCATTGCTTCATTAGTATATTCGTCACTGCTTCCTGGTTATTTTTGTCCCAGATAAATTGCAAACCACGCAGCGTGGCCCGCACCATGCGGTAGACTTCGTCGGGGTTTTCGCGAATACGCTTTTCGGAAGTGCCGAATCCGTTCTGGGGAAATTCGACAACGTCGCCGAGAAAGAGCAATTCGTTATAGCCCTTTTCATGGGCGATGATGTTCTCGGGCACCGAGAGCAAAGACGCGTCGACGACGCCGGACTCCAGCACCGCGTAGCGGCTGGCGGCGTTGCCGGACATTTGCAAAACAGAAACGTCTTTGCCGGGCTCGAGGCCGATTTGTTTGAGCGCTTGATTGGCCAGCAAAGTCGCCGAACCGCCTGGAGAGCTGCCGGCGATCTTCTTTCCCTTCAGTTGCTTCACGTCTTTGATATTTTTCTGACCCATCAAAAACAGCAGCGGCTTGGCAACCGTGAAGAGCAAAACTTTCATCGGCCGTCCTTGCACCGCTGCACCGATGGTGCCGGTCACGGCGCCATTGTAGTCGACATCGCCGTTCAAAACCGCAGTGCTGGCCAGGTTCGCCGGCATGAAAATAATTTCCAAGTCGATGCCTTCGTCTTTGAAAAAGCCGCGGTGGAGCGCGGTATAAAGGGCGAGAAAAGAGACGTTGGTCGACGAGCTGGCCAAGCGGACTTTCTTCAGTGCTTGCGCGTGCCCAGGCGATGGAAAAAGTACCAGAGCTGCAAGCAGACTGAGTAGCGTAATGGTCAATGCACGATAAATTCTCATGTCATCTCTTTGGCAGCGGCGATCAATCGAGTTGGCTCCATTCCGTGAACTCTTCCAGGCCCAATCGCTTCAGCGTGTCCACATAGGGACGTCCGGTTTTTTCATGGCGGCCGGAGATCCGGTAGTATTCGTAGATCAAACCGGGCAACCACTTGGCGATCGTAAAGCCTTTGTATTTGCCGTCGGGGATCGGTTCCAGGAAGCGCGGGCCGACATCCTGCCAATCGTGCTCGGCGATCCAGCCGCGCTGGGTGCCGAAGACGCTTTGCAAAATAATCGCGCGATGGCCAGCGTCGACCAATTCATCTAAACTCACGTCCCAACCGGTGGTCGCATTGAGCGAGTCGAGCATGCTCTGCACGCCATCGGGTGGTTTGTCATTCAATGCAAACCAGCACGCGCCCATGATGCCGCAGGCCTGGCGAACTTGTTCGGTGATCAGGTGCGAGCTCGTCCAACCGTCCGGTTGATTAGGATCAAGTGGCCCCCATTTTTCCCGATAGCGCAAATCAGCGGGCGGTTCGGTGCCGCCGGCGCCTTGCGGTTTCATGCCGCCGCTCGCAACCAGCTCGCGCAGCATCTGACTCAACAGCGGGCGCCATTCGTGCTGCGCCGGCGTGCCGCCTTTTGTGTGGACCACCCAATTCTTCGCTTCGCCGCCCAATTCTTCGGCGAGCTCTTTAGGACCGTCGGCGAGAATATTGCCAAGCCACGTTTCACGCCGGGCGCACCGTTCCAGCAAAGTTTCGACGGCTTCGAGATCGCCCCATTCCAACTTCAGTCCGTTGGTGCGATCGGGACCAAGCACGCCTTTTTCCCAAGCCTCGAATGCCAACCCCGCGCCGCAGGCGAAATGGCTGCACTCGATGCCGAGATCGTTGATGCGCTCGGAGAGATAAAGGACATCGTTGCCTTTGAACCCGAGATTATAAAACGTATCCATCCACTCGCTGCCGGCATTGAAGTGGCCGACCTTGCCTTTGAAGCGTCCTTCGCCGATCTCTACGTCCCACGGGCACATGCGCGGACACTGGAAGCAGGGACGAAGCGTCACACGGTTCTGATCCAAACCTTTGGCTTCGTCGGTGATGATGGTGCTGCGCCAGTTCAGCTTCGTGATCGCGCCCCAGTCTTCGCCATGACCGACGCTGGTCAGGCGTTTTTTGACCGTGGTCTTGCGCGATGAAATCGCTTTTGCCCAGCGCATGCCGGCTTCGATCAATCTGTTTTTGTCGTGCACGCGCGGCCGTTTGGTGCCCCAGGCGACGAAAGCTTTTAATTTCTTTGAGCCCATCACCGCGCCCAAGCCGTGCGCCGCCGTGTGATTATAATCGTTCACCAGCATCGCCGCGCGAATGAGATTTTCACCGGCGGGGCCGATGCAGCCGATGCGCGCATCCAGGTGACCCGATTCTTTGCGCAGCATCTCTTCGGTGTCTCTAATGCCCTTACCCCAAACGCGACTAGCGTCGCGCAGCTCGACTTTGTCTTCACCGATGTAAAGATACTTCGGTGACTGTGCGGCGCCGGTGACGATGATTCCATCATAGCCCGCGGCTTTGAGCGATGTGCCGAAGTAACCGCTAGTGGCGCCCCGTCCCAGCGTGTGACGCGTGGCGGGACTTAAATAGACAAAACACATTTTCGTGCCGCCGGGAGTGAAACCGGTGCCGGTGATCGGTCCAGTCATACCGACGATCACGTTTGCTGGATCATAAGGATCGATATCGAGCGGTAATTCGTTCAGCAGCACATACTCAGCGAACAGTTGACCGCCCCAATACTTACGCAGG
>DASWCL010000108.1:0-2094 GCA_036390135.1 Binatia bacterium | reverse complement strand
AATTCTCCAAGTCATCGATAAATACAAACCAACATTCTTTTTCTCCGTACCGACGCTCTTCGCCCGGTTTCTGCGCATCGAAAAAAAATACGACCTAAGCTCATTGAAAATTTGTCTTTCTTCCGGCGAGCCTTTGCCGCCCGCTCTCTTCCACCAATGGAAAGACCGCACCGGGCTCGAATTGTTGGACGTCGTCGGCTCCACTGAAGCAACCCATGATTTTCTCGCCAATCGTCCCGGTCGCGCCAAAGCTGGCAGCAGCGGCGAAGTGACACCGGCATTCGAAGCCAAGATCGTTGACGATGAGGGAAGAGAGGTGCCGATCGGCGAGGTCGGCAATCTGATGGTCAAGGGCGACGCCAACGCGCCGTACTATTGGAACAAGCATGAACAGACCAAGCGCATGATGCAGGGCGAGTGGCTCAAGACCGGCGATACCTATTATTGCGACGGTGAAGGTTATTATTGGTACTGCGGCCGTTCCGACGACATGATGAAGGTCGGCGGCTTGTGGGTATCGCCGATCGAAATCGAAAATACTTTAATGGAGCACCCCGCCGTGCTCGAGTCCGGGGTGATCGGCGACACCGACGCCGATGGCTTGTTGAAACCGAAAGCGTTCGTTCTGCTCAAGAGCGAATTCAAAGCCAGCGCCGAGCTGCGGCTCGAGTTGCAGAACCACGTGAAGGGCAAACTGGCGCCGTATAAATATCCCCGCTGGGTTGAGTTCGTCGACGACCTGCCGAAAACCGTCACAGGTAAAATTCAGCGCTTCCGCTTACGGAGCAAAAATGGAGGATAGAGAATCGATGATCGATCCTCCATCCTCCATTCTCAATCTTCCCTCTTCGACTATCCGACAAGGAGACATAATGGCTGCGAACATCAAAGAGATGAAAGAGAAGCTCGCTTACTCCTGCAATATTCTCGCTAACGAAGGACACTGGGATAACATTTTAGGTCATGTTTCGGTGCGCCTCCCCGGACAGAATAAGATTCTGATGAAACCGCACAGCTTTGGCTTTGAAGAGATTCGCCCGCAGCATATCATCGTCGTCGACATCGCCAGCGGCAGAAAACTCGAAGGCAAGTACGAACGCCATTCCGAAGTTTTCATTCACACCGAGATCATGAAAGCGCGGCCGGACGTCAACTGTGTCGTTCACTCCCATCCGCCCTACGCCACCGCTTTCGGCGCGCTCGGCCAACGGTTACGGCCGATCAGTCACGAAGGCAATATTTTCTACGACGGTCTGCCAACTTTCGACTACACGACGGCGTTAATTCGAACTCCCGAATTGGGCGTTGAAGTCGCCAAAAGCCTGGGCCAATGCCGCGGCGTCCTGATGAAAAACCACGGCTCCACCGTGGTCGGCGAATCCATCGAAGTCGCAACTCTCTATGCCGTATTCCTCGAAAAGGCTGCGCGGATTCAGCTGATGGCCACTGCTTCAGGCGATCCCTCCTGGACGAGCGATGAAGAAGCCGCAGTCAAGTACGAGCAAATCTACACGCCGCACCGGCTGGAATCCATGTGGGAGTATTTCGTCCGCCGCGCCAAAAAGTTTCGCCAATCCGCTTAGTGCCGCAAGGCAAATCTCAAGAAATACAGTCTTTTTCTTTTCGAACCGCAGAATGAAAAGGCGGTACTTCTAACGTTCCGCGTAGCTAGCAGCCGATCTAATCTTTTAACTGTCCCGACTCGCGTTAATTTACGTGCTGCGTGAGACGACTTTGACCCAGCATGTGTGGCGTAATTCAATGCGCCAGTATTAAAAATAAAGACCCGCGCTTACGTTAATCGCTGATGGGTTAACCGATATATTGACGCGCGAAGGTCGCGCTTGAACGGCATCGGCGAGAAAGAGGTGACGATCATTCCGGTGGGAGACGAGGGCGGGCGCCTCAGCTCGCTTCAGACCGGACGGGTTCATGCGGTCATCATATCCGGGATTCACCGATTAACCGCAACGAGAATGGGTTTTAGGCAAGTGATCGACTATTCCAAGTTGCCGATCGAGGTTTCCGGTTCGACAATCCTCGCGCGACGTTCGGCAAATGAACTGAATCGGCAAATATCGTGGCTTCGTCACC
>DASWCL010000107.1:0-1869 GCA_036390135.1 Binatia bacterium | reverse complement strand
CGTGATTCGCCGCCTCGACGGCTTGCTGCACGGCGACTACCAGACTTTGTTCCGCGGTTTCGGGCTCGATCTCGCCGATCTGCGCGAGTACCAGTATCACGACGATGTCCGTTACATCGATTGGAACGTCACAGCGCGTCTCCAGATGCCTTACGTGCGCGTGTACAACGAAGACCGAGAAGTGACCGCGTGGTTCCTGCTCGATTTGAGCCCGTCGGTGGATTTCGGCGCACAGGTGAAGAAACGCTCGGTGTCGATCGAGTTCGTTAGCGTGCTGGCGCGCCTTTTGAGCCGTCACGGCAATCGCGTCGGCGCCTTGTTTTATGGCGACAGCGTCGACACCGTGATTCCCGCCCGGAGCGGCCGACGCCATGTACTCCATATTCTACACAGAATACTTTCCCGCCCCGAGCCTTCCCGTTCGGCAGCGACGAACCTGCGCGATTTATTACAAAGCGCTTTTCGGATCATGCAAAGACGATCACTCGTTTTCGTCGTTTCCGATTTCATTAGCGTGCCGGGCTGGGCCGAACCGCTCGCCCACTTGGCGCGGCGCCATGAGGTCATCGTCGTGCGACTCTACGATCCGTTGGAGATGGAGTTGCCCAATCTCGGCGTTGTCGTCATGCGCGACGCCGAGACCGGGGAACAGTTGTTCGTCGACACCCATGACCGCGGTTTCAGGAAGCGTTTTGCAGCTTTAGCCGCGCAGCGCGAAAGAGACCTTCGCTCCGCGTTTGTCCAAGCCGGCGTGGACGCGCTCGAGTTGTCGACTAACGATGACCTTGTCGATGCGATTTTGCGCTTTGCTGACCTGCGCAAGCGGCGGAGCCAATTGTCCGCGGGCGGCAGCCTGCCGCAGCATTTAAGAGGGAGCCATGACTTTTTTGTGGCCTGAGATGCTCTGGCTGGTCTTGATCGTGCCGGCGCTCATTGCGGCATATTTTTATCTCTTGCGGCGCAAGCAAGCCACGGCGCTCCGCTATGCGAGCTTGAGCATGGTGAAAGAAGCGATGGGCACCGGCCAGAGATTTCGCCGGCATATTCCGCCGCTATTTTTTCTGATTGCGCTGATTGCGCTGATCGTCGCGATTGCCCGCCCCGCGGCCATTATCACTTTGCCGTCACAGTACGAAATCATCATCCTCGCCATGGATGTTTCCGGCAGTATGCGCGCCAATGACGTGAAGCCCAATCGCATTTCCGCGGCCCAGACCGCCGCCAAAGCCTTTGTCGCCGAGCAGCCTTCGAACGTACGCATCGGCGTGGTCTCCTTCGCCGCCACGGCGTCGGTCGTGCAAACGCCCACGCAAAATCGCGATGACATCGTGGCGGCGATCGATCGATTTCAACTGCAACGGGGCACGGCCATCGGCAGCGGCATCATCGTTTCCCTGGCGACGATCTTTCCGGACGAAGGCATCGACGTGAGCTCATTGATTTACGGGCGTAACGCGCCGCACGGCGTGCCGCTCGATCAAGCCGGCAAAACCGAAAGGCCGGCGTTCAAGCCAGTTCCGCCCGGCTCCTATACCTCCGCCGCGATCATTTTACTCACGGACGGCCAAAGAACTACGGGCCCCGACTCCATCGAGGCTGCTCAAATGGCCGCCGACCACGGCGTGCGTGTATTCACTGTCGGATTCGGCACGCAGAGCGGTGAAACCATCGGTTTTGAGGGCTGGTCCATGCGTGTCCGCCTTGATGAGGAGACCCTCAAGACGATCGCTGACAAGACCCGCGCCGAATATTTTTACGCCGGTACCGCAACAGATCTGAAAAAGATTTACCAGTCACTGAATTCCAAGTTTCTATTGGAGAAGAAGCCGATGGAAATCAGCGCCCTGTTTGCGGCCGCGGCAGCGATTA
>DASWCL010000106.1:0-4489 GCA_036390135.1 Binatia bacterium | reverse complement strand
ATCGCTTCGGCAGATTTCGCGAGTTGCCATTGGAGCTGGCACGCCTCGGCCACCAAGTTCAGGGACTATCCCTCAGCTATCGCAGACGCGACGAAAATTGCCGAACAGATGCCTCACCCACGGGAGATGCCCAAGTTCAATGGCAATCCATCAATCTACTAAGCGGCTTTATGCCGGGGTTAAGAAACTATTTCGAACGTGCGCGGCAAATGCTCAAAGAGTTTCAACCCGACCTCATCTGGGCGGTATCGGATGCGTTCCACGGAATCTTTGGCGCCCGCTTGTCGCGCGAGTTTCGAACCAAATGCGTCATTGATTTCTACGACAACTTCGAGGCGTTTACGGCAACCAGGGTGCCAGGTGTCTTGTCCATGTTCAGGAGTTCGGTGAAACGTGCGGATGGCGCTACGTTCTTTAGCCAACGCATGGCCGATTATGTGATTCAGACTTATCCGCTACACAAACGCCACACGATAATTTTGAACGGCGTCCGCAAAGATCTGTTCTACCCCCAAGACCAGCAAGCATGCAGGCAACAACTTGGGCTTCCGGCCGATGCCCGAGTCATCGGTGTGGCGGGCGCCCTCGATGCGAGTCGTGGTATCGACACGCTCTTTTCCGCGTTTAAAATCCTGGCGCCACAAGATACCAAGCTCCATTTGGCGCTGGCCGGCCCGCGCGGCGCTAAACAAAAAATTCCATCGGGACCGCGAGTTCACGATTTCAATTCACTATCGCACGAAGATGTTCCAACGTTTCTCAACGCCCTCGATGTAGCCGTCATCTGTTACCGCCACTCGGCGCAAGGCGAATACAGTTTCCCGCAAAAGGCCTACGAGATAATCGCTTGCCGCGTGCCGTTAATCGCCGCGGCGGTGGGTTCAATGAATGAATTACTGCGGAATTATTCCCAGTGCTTGTACGATGCCGAAGACTCAACGAGTCTGGCCGACGCCATCCAGCGCCAATTACAGGCAAAAACAATTATCGAGACAGCCGCTCCTTCATGGGCAGATTCCGCGAAGCAGCTCAGCGATTTTTTTCAGCAAATCGTCGGTGGCGACTCCCGATCCGTCGTAACACAAAAAGCCTAGCGGTATGCTAACTCGGTTTCCGAGTTGCGGCCTCAAACATGCGTTCATATCGGTTGCCAACCTGACTCCATGAGAATTCTTTGTTGGCCCGACAACGCCCGTAGGATCCCATAGACTGGCTCGTTTCATGGTCTTTCAAGAGCGAAATTACGACTTCGCTTAAACCTTTGTAATCGCCCGCTTCGACTAGTGTGCCGCTCCTTCCATCTTCCACTGCGTCGGGTATACCGCCGACTCGGGTCGCAACCACCGGTTTTCCCGCCGCAGCGGCTTCCAAGGCGACGATGCCAAAGCCTTCTACGTCGTCTTTCATGTCAAGCGCGGGTAAAATAACCAATTCGCACGCTTGATATAATTGGATCACAGCCGCATCGCTCAGCGAACCGAGTAGGCGCACGTGGCTTTCGAGCCCCAAGGTTGCAACCGCAGCTTTGATCTCGCTCACTGTGTCATCGCGATGCGCTAGAGAATCCGACGGATTATCGCCGACGATGATAAAACAGACATCCGGCACTTCTCGGGCGACCTTCACCAACGAATTTTCAATAAACTCCTTTACACCTTTTCGCTTTGCCAAGCGGCCGACGAAAAGAATGATTCTTTGATCTTGTACACTCCATACTTGTTTGGTCGCGACGACGTCCAGTGAATCGTTGAATCGATCCAATTGCACTCCGGGAGGAATTACCGCGAGCCGCTCGCGTCGAACGCCTTTCGCTTCCGCCAAGTGCGCTGTATAGCGGCTATTGGCGACGACTTGATCGCAAGATCTTAACCAACGCACGCAAAGCTTTTGGTAGACAAAGTTCCGATAGATGATGTCCAAGCCATGGGCTTGGACAATGGCGCGCCGGCCAAACAAGCGAGAGAGGAGGAGCACCAAAGGTGCCGCTAAAACGCTGCCGCCAAATACGAGAGTGATCGCGCGATTACGAACCAACAGGATTGTACCGCGCCAAAGGGCGTAAAAGGCGAAAGGAATTAATCCCGGTAACGGCGCGCGAAAGACATTTTTTTCACGGGACGCGCAATGTCGCGCATACGCTGTAATAACCTGCACGCAATGCGTCTTGCTGAGTTCTCCGCACAGACTACCGATAAGATTCTCGATACCACCGCGGCGCGGCGGATAGTTCCACGTGACAACGAGAATCTCCATGCAAAAAGTGACTAATTTTTGAGTTTACAAAGATGATAGACCTGGTACTGCCAGGCGAGCGGCCAAAACGGCAAAGCCAAAGCTTGCGCGGCGCGCAACGGCCATCGATACCAGGGACCGCGAAAGATCCACGAAGACGAGAGCACGTGCAAATCTCTCCAACGATACAGAACGACAAGACCGGCAGATTCGAAAAGTTCCTGCCACTCGCGCAAGGAACGGACCTCTTCTCGCAGCTCCGCCTGGCGCGTACCCAAAAAAAGTCCTAAACGGCGGGTCAGAAACCCTGAGTTGGGAACGAGAAACAAGAAGACTGCGTTGGACTTGGCGACCCGAACCATTTCGCCGAGCGCAACTTGGGGATCGATAAAATGTTCAATGGCCCCCAGACACGAAACAACGTCGAACTGTTGAGCCGCGAACGGTAACTGCTCAGCGGCGCCACAATGAAGGTCCGCGCGAGGCAGACATTGTCTGCACGCATTCAACGCAACTTGAGAGATATCGACTCCCGCAGGAATAGCGCCAAGCGCGCTTGCAGCCCGCAACCATTCACCTTGACCGCAAGCCACGTCCAATACTTTACGGCCCTGCCACGGCTCGAAGTGCCGCGCCAAGCGCTGAAGATGCCGGGACAGGCGCGACGGCTTACCGGCGTGACGGTAATACACGTCGTCGTAGAAGCGTCGGATTTCCTCATTGCGCGCGGTCATCGAAGAATAGCCTTTGACGTGCGTTAATCCTCGTCTTCCGCGCCAAAATCGATCACCTGGCCGTGGCGTTCCATGCGCAGCAAGGCAATCTGTTCGGAGACCAATCCGAGCATGAAGATAATGACCGCCGTCGTTAGCATGAAAACCGACATATTCGTGAAGCGACCTTGCGTGAAGTAAGTATACAAATAATTCGAAGCGCCGGCGATGAAGAAAAAAATACTGACGGGCAAAAACACGCGGAACGGTGAAAACAACGTCGCGATTTTGGTGATGATCAGCAAAAAGCGGATGCCGTCGGTAACCAAGCTGATTTTGCTTTGGCCGGCGCGATAGAGCGTCTGAATGGGAACGTACTTGACGGTAAATCCGGAGCGCAAAAACGCCAGCGTCAACGTCGTCGGGTAGGAAAAAGTGTTGGGCAAAAGGTCGATGAACCGGAGCGCTTCGCGGCGTGTGAGGACCCGAAAGCCGGAGGTGAGATCCTGCACCTTAAACTTAGTGACATACGACGCGAGCAAATTGTAAAGCAGGTTCGCCGCGTAACGGTGAAATCTCAGCTTCGAGCCTTTGGCGCGGGCGCCGACGACCATATGGTAGTTGGTCGCCTCGGCTAGTAAGTTGGGAATATCTTCCGGCTTATGTTGGCCGTCTCCGTCCATCAAGACGATGACTTTTCCCCGTGCCGCGCGGATGCCGCTTTTCACGGCGGCGCCGTTACCGATGTTGTAGGGGTGACGGACCACGCTGGCGCCGGCGGTGAGGGCGATCTCGGCGCTGCCATCGGTGGAACCGTCATCGACGACGATCACTTCCGACTGCGTCAGTTTGAGCGCTTGCACCTTACCGAGCAGCGCTGGCAATATTTCCGCTTCGTTGAAAACCGGAATGACGATCGAGATGGCGCAGCGGCTAGCCATTAACTTGATAGACGGCGTGGCCGCGGTCGCGAAAGTTTAGCGATAGCCGACTCTGGACGAATTCATTCCACACCACCGCTTGATTCGGCGTCAGATTATGCGTCAAAAAAAATGTCAGGAGATCCTCGCGGATCATGAGATGGGTAATGCGCTTTTCTTTCAGGACTTGCGCGATTTGATCGGCGGTCTTTGCTCTCCGTATCGCCGCGAGCAAGTAGCCGGGCAGGTCGCCACCGTCATGAAAATATTCCCGGTCACAATAATACGCTCTCCGACCGATAAAGAGAAGATAAATTTTTGCCTGCGGCGGAGTTGACCGGTTGATGTACTGAAAGGTCTTGTACTCGGGCAGCATCCGCGCCAGATAAGCATCACGGCTCTCACTGCCGGCCAGATAGCCGAGGGGCATGGCTTCCCGAAAGTAGTGCCACAGGTAAATGCTGTGCCAAGCAACAAAAAAAATGACTCCGGCAAATAAATACACGGAGCGTTTGATGCGCAGATAAACGTTGAAGATGCCGTAAACCGCCAAAATCACCAGTGGAGGAACGATCGAAAGAATATACCGAATGCGCATGTCGACCAAGAACAGCGCATAGAGCA
>DASWCL010000105.1:0-21421 GCA_036390135.1 Binatia bacterium | reverse complement strand
GAGTCCGCGCGGGTCGGTCGGCGTCACCGTACTGAATGGCAAGATCCACGCCATCGGCGGCCGCGGCGTCGATAAAGTTACCGTAACGACGCATGAGGTTTACGATCCCGCGACCAACCGCTGGAGCGAGCTCGCGCCGCTACCCAAGGCGCGCGATCATCTCGCGGTCGTCGCCGGTGATGCGTTCATTCACGTATTCGGCGGACGCTTGGACGCTTCTTCGCAAAACGTCGATCTCCACGACGTCTACAATCCGGCAACGAATACGTGGCAAGCGGGCGCGCCGCTTCCGACGGCGCGCAGCGGTGTCGCCGGGGCGCTTTATCAAGGCAAGATCTTCGTCGCTGGCGGTGAATGTCGTGATAAGAGAACCTATCCCGAAATGGAAGGCTTTGATCTCAAGACGGGTCGTTGGGCCTCGTACACGCCGATGGTAAAAGGCCGCCACGGTTTCGGCGGTGTCGCCGTCGGGCGCAATCTTTACTACGCCGGCGGCGCGACCGAATGCGGTGGCGGTGGGAGAACGAATGAGTTGCTGGTGTTTAGTTTGCCGTAGGATCGAATTTTCGGTCGCGGCATCCAAAGAGAAGTGGTTACTGACCTATTTTCTCCGTTCGTGTCCCTGCTAGTCAGTCACTCACACGTCTAACGGCAACCGCTTCTCACGGCAATAGGTATCGATCACTTCTAAGAAGCGTTGTCCAACATCTGCCAGTTTACGTTCGCCGACGCCGCGGATGCCAAGAAGCGCGTTTGGCGAACCTGGTCTGACTCGCGCCATGTCGCGCAGCGTGGCGTCACTGAACAAGACGTAGGCCGGTACGCGGCGTTCGTCAGCGAGTTGGCGGCGTAAATTACGCAGGGTTTCGAACAAGCCTGTGTCTACGCTTTCCCAGGATTTTTCGTCGATGCGGGTTTTTTTGACTTTGGCTTTCGGCTGCAGTAGGCGCACGGTGCGATTACCGCGCAGCACTTCCCGGGCAGCATCGTTTAATCGCAACACCGGACGTTCATCATTAGTACGTTCGAGCAGGCCGCCATCGATAAGCTGATAGAGCATATTGATCAGATTCGGACGGGGCGTGCCTTTCATCAATCCGTAAGTGCTCAGCTCTTCATGACCCCAGCGTCGAATCCGGTCGGTATTTGCGCCCAAAAGGACGTCGACGATGTGCTCGCCACCGAAGCGCTCGCCCGCGCGCGCGATGCAGGAGAGAATCTTTTGCGCGGTGACCGTCCCATCGGCTAGACCTTCGACTTCATTCAAACAAACGTCGCATGCCTCGCAGTTCGGCTTCAAATATTCCTGGCCGAAATATTCCGACAGTCTGCGATGACGGCAATAAATGCCGCTGCACAGGCGACGCATCTGATCGAGCAGCGCGCGCGACGCGGCGATAATCGCCGCGGAAGCATCCGCTTCTGCGGCACTCTTTTCGATGAGCGATTCCCAGCGCAGAACGTCGGCGGCGGAGTAGAGCAGAACGCATTCGGCTTCCAGCCCGTCGCGCCCGGCACGACCGGTTTCCTGCTGGTAGTGCTCGATCGATTTCGGCATGGCGGCGTGAACGACACAGCGGACGTCACTGCGGTCGATGCCCATGCCGAAGGCGACTGTAGCGGCCACTACATCCAGCGCTTCCGCCGCGAAATCGTCTTGTGTGCGGCGGCGTTCGTCGGCTTCCATGCCGGCGTGATAAAAAGCGGCGCGTAATCGGTTCGCCTGAAGAAACGACGCCATCGATTCGGTGTCTTTACGGCTGATGCAGTAGACGATGGCAGCCTGGCTGCGATGACGCTGCAAGACTTCGAGAACCTGCGCCCGCGCATCGACCCGCGGGACGATGCGATACACCAGGTTCGGACGATCGAAGGTGCCCACGAGAATCGTCGGATTGCGCAGCTGCAGTTGCGCGGCGATGTCGGCGCGCACGCGCTCGGTGGCCGTCGCGGTGTAAGCGTGCACGCTCGCTTCTGGAAAGCATTTCTTAAGATTGGCGAGCTGACGATATTCGGGACGAAAGTCGTGGCCCCATTGGCTAATGCAATGAGCTTCGTCGATGGCGAACGCGCCTATCTCGAGACGCTCAACAAGTTGCAGAAAACGCGGCGTCAGCAATCGTTCCGGCGCGACGAAGACGAGACGGAAGCGCCGCGCGACCATCTGCTCTTCGGTCCGGCGCAGTTCTTCCGGGGTCATGCCGCTATAGAGAGCCGCTGCCGGATAACCGCACTCGCGCAGCCCATCGACTTGATCCTTCATCAAAGAGATGAGCGGCGAAACCACGATATCGGTTCGCTGCGCGAGTTGCGGCGGCACTTGGTAGCAAAGCGATTTGCCCCCGCCCGTCGGCATGACGACCAGCGAATCCCGTTGTTCCAGTCCCGCGTTAATCGCCTGGTCTTGCAGGGGACGAAGCTCGGTATATCCCCAGTAACGGCGAACGGTGGCGAGTATGTCGCCTATCGAGAAGTTGCTCGGCGCGGTCATTGGCAGCAAGCAAGGGGCATTAGTGGGATAAAGAGCCTGATGGCCAGAACCTCGTCGGCGTCGAAGGGCTATTCACGACTTCGTACATCGATTACACGCAGCGGAGAAGCAATTAGAGAACGTATCCTGAACTCGTAACTGTTTAAATTCCCTCTCCCATACCTCGCTGTGTGCCTTGAATCGGCGTGCGGTTCCATTCGAGGGCTTCCAGAATTTTGCGGGGCAGGGGAGGTTTGCGCGACGTCATGAAGTGGACGAATTCCTCTTTGTTGGCGATCAGCATGCGCGCATTATTTAGTTTTTCGTCGCCCAGGTTTGATACGGCTTCGCGGTAGTCATGACCCGGATACACGCGGATTTGATCGCCGAGCGCTTTGAGTTTGACAAGGCTCTCGTATAGCGCTTCAGGATTACCTCCCGGCAGATCTGTTCGGCCGCAGCCGCCGATCAGGAGAGTATCACCGGTAAAAATTCGATCTTTGGAGAGCAGGCACATGGCGTCCTGGGTATGGCCGGGCGTGTGGATGATCTTGAGCGCTTGCTGGCCGAATTGGATTTCATCGCCGTCGTCGACGCGCAGATCGATATACGGCGCATCGGTGGCGCGATGCATGACGACTTTTATGCCATAGCGCTCGCGCATGATTTTGCACGCTGAGTTATGATCCGCGTGCGTGTGGGTATCGATGGCATAAAGCAATTTCGCTTTGAAGAAGTCCGCCAATCCGACGTAATCGTCGGCTTTATCGATCTCGGGGTCGATGACGACGCAGACTTTTTCCTTTGCGCATCCCAGGAGATAGGACAGGCACCCGGCGGAACGGATTTGCTCGAAAAAATTTTCCTCACCAGACATAATTGCGTATTCCGGATTCGCTGCCCTTAGACCTTCGCCACCGTGGCTTTTTCAGGGTTGTAACGGTAGCGATCGATTTTCTCCAAGTCGTAGCTCAAGAAGCGAAACACGACTCCGGGGCCTTCGACAGCGTCGGTCGAGTGAATATCGCCCGGAAGATAAGGCATCACCACGCCGGGCGTTAGACGATCGAGTCTTTCCTTTTGCAACGTAGCGACGCCGGGCGCAGAGCCGTCGTCGGTGCGTTTATATTTGGTGATCTCGGTGACGCCTTTGAACGATCCGTACACAACCCAACAGGGGCCATGATCATGGGGCTTGTTGCCATGGCCTTGCTTATGGATGTGACCCATCTGGATAAATCCCAATTCGGGGTCGCGATACAATTCACGCGCCGGTTTGCCGTCGCTAATCAGCTCGGCCATCCAGGGATCCTCCGGGCTCGTCGACGCGAAAAGCTTTTCCATCAACGCCGCGACTTTGAAGGGCAGCTCCGGATCTTTGCCGTCGCCCCAGGCAGCGCGAACTTCGGCGATATAACGATCCAATGAATTTTCTGACTTGCGTTCCTGAACGACCATACTTCACCTCCGTCTGTGTCACGATTTTTACCATGTTCCACGCGCGCTCGTCCAGCGCGATCGAGAAATTGCCTTGCGGTTTGACATGACAGGGGGCGCTCTGTTACCTGTTTTAAAACTTTCGTGGAGATCGAGAGAGATCATGGCAATCGAACCACAGGAACTGCGTCGGGTGATGGGTCATTTCGCCACCGGAGTCACTGTGATTACCACTAAAGATCAGGAGGGCAATCCGAACGGTCTTACGGCCAATGCTTTCATGTCGCTATCGCTGAATCCGCCGCTGGTGGTGATCAGCGTCGACAAAGGCGCGACTTGCTACGGCTGCTTTGGAATGGAAAATGGTTTTACGGTCAATTTTCTCAGCGAAGATCAAGAAGAGATTTCTCGTCGCTTTGCGACTAAAGGAGCGGATAAGTTTGCTGATTTGAAATGGCAACCCGGCACCAACGGGGCGGCCATTATCGACGGCGTCATGGGCTATGTCGAGTGCAAGATTACCGAGTCTCACGACGGCGGCGATCACACCATCGTCGTCGGAGAGATCGTCAATGCCAGCGCTAAGGGTGAGCGCCCGCTGCTTTTCTTTAAGGGAAAATATCAGCGCCTGCCGGTAGCGTAAGATAAACTCGTTTCGGGTTCCGTGTCTCGATTTTCGGGTTGAACTCGAAACCCGTAACACGAAACTCGAAACTGCCCTAAGCTCCCAGCGCGATTGCCGTGATGCACGGCAAACCGCTGATCACCGTTCGGCTATCACCAGATGGCGTCAACGCGACGACTTCTCCGTCCGCAGTTGCGATTAATACCCCGTCGGTTGCGGGCGTGATGTCGGTAACGCCGCCCGACATGTTTTCTGAAAGCAGTTGCCAGTTCGCGCCGTCGGTCGATTTAAAGACGGCGCTCTTCGCCCGCCCCGCGCGCGTCCACGTCCGCGGCCGATCTTGCGTGATCCCTAGATAAATTGTCCCATGATCATCTTCGGCGAGCGCGTTGCCGTACGTTCGCCCGCCAGCGGGCGTGACTTTTTGCCAATGATTGCCGCGATCGGTGCTGCGCGAAACGCCCTCGCCGCAGGCCGTGACGACCAAGCCGGAGATTTTCTTCGACGGCAAGATCTGGTGGATGTCCGGATCGGTCAAGCCCTCGTTGGCCTTTTGCCAGCTTTGACCCTCATCATCGCTCACCAGAATTCCCGCGACTTCGATACCGGCAAAGAGGCGCCCGCCGTTGGTTTTCTCCTTGGTGAGCACTCGGGTGCGCGCGGGAAAATCCGGGTTTGGCGGAAACGTGCCGCCTGCGGATCCCTGTCGCACGCCTTTGAGTTCCTGCCAGCCGCCGCCGTCCGTGGTGCAATACAGGGCCGCGGGCATGGTGCCGACTAGGAGTTTCCCCGGCAGGGCGAGCATCGACGACATCGTCAAGCAGGGCACATTGGGTTTGGCGCGAGTCCAGTCTTTGCCACCGTCGTCAGTGACGAACATACCGGAGTGCTCGGTGCCGATATAAACGCGCTTGGGATCATTCGGAGCGACCTGGATACAACTCATCTGCCAGTAAGTCAGTGCGCGGTCCGCTTGGATCCAATCATCACCTCGTCTTTCGAATCGATACCAGCCTGAATGGGTGGCTAGATGCAAAGCATTTTTGCTATTGGTCATAAAGCACCTCCAGAACGAATCGTGTTCAACATATGTCGGGCGGGAAACTAGCGTCAAGTCAAAAACCTGCGCAGGAAGCGGAGAACAGATTTGCCGGTAGCGACGGCAGGCAACTCACGCACTAAATTCTCTCCCATAACGCTTTGAAAGCTTCCACAGAGCGGCAAAGATAAAGCCCGGCGGCGTTTTCAGTCGCCAATTTGTGACCCTTTGAGGCGTGGGAATACTGTAATAAGTCGAATCGATCTCGACGGTATTAAATCGGCGCGCGTAAGCTTCGATAAACTGTCCGCGGTTGAGATTGGGTGAGTAGAACGGACCGATCCAGTCATCTTTCGACCAGTTCGACATGTTTCGACCAGCTCGACGTGCCGACGCGCAAATTTTCAGGAAAACTCATAGCCATTGTTCACCCTATCGTCAGATGGCGGTCAATGGCCGCTTTCGTTGACAATCGCGTGGCGGCAGTTTACCTTCGTGAAAACAGGGTTGTTTTCATTTCTTCAGAAGTTGCCGGATGAAGACATACGATAGCAAGACTGCGAGCCGAATCGTCGGCGTAAGCCTGCGCCAATTGCAATACTGGGATGAGCAGGATTTTATCCGCCCATCGGTCCAGCTGGCGGACGGACGCGGCACGAAACGCCTTTACTCATTCAATGATCTGATTTGCCTTAAGGTTGTAAAGGATTTGACTCGTCACGGATTCAACCTGCAAAAAATCCGCCGTTGCGTTAAGCCACTGAAAGAAAACTCGTCGCAGACAGAGCAGCCGTTAGAATCGCTCAGGTATTTAACGGACGGAGAAGACCTATTTGTTATCACCAGCGACCGCCAGAAAATTCTCGCGGCCATGAAACGCGAGTTCGTATTGTCGTTGGGGATCGGCAGTTTGGTGCGCGAGTTGGACCGTCAAGTACGCCGCGTTGCGTTATCCTTGAATCGAAAGGCCGGCAAGAGCACGCGCCAGCTCGAAGAGCGGCGCACCGGTGCGCCCTAAAAAGTAATGGACGCCAGCAAAATCACCCCGATGATGCGACAGTATCTCGAGATCAAGGAGAGATACCGCGATGCGATCTTGTTTTTCCGCCTCGGCGATTTCTACGAGATGTTTTTTGAGGACGCGCACACCGCGGCGAAGGTTCTCGATATCGCGCTGACCTCGCGCAACAAGAGTAACGACGGCTCGGTTCCACTGTGTGGTGTGCCGTATCACGCGGCGGACCCTTATATCCAAAAATTGGTCGACGCCGGCCATAAGGTCGCCGTCTGCGAGCAGATGGAAGATCCCGCCACCGCCAAAGGCGTCGTCAAGCGGGAAGTGGTGCGCGTGATCACGCCGGGAACAGTGACCGCTGCAGAGGCGCTCGACGCGCGTGGCAATAATTTCCTGGTGGCCGTGTGTAAAGGGGAAAGTGGATTCGGCTTGGCTCTGACCGATATCACCACCGGTGAATTTCGCTGCACCCAGATTGCCGAGGAACCGGCGCTATTTGACGAGCTGGGCCGGATCCAACCGAGCGAGCTATTGACCGCCGACCGCGACGGCCGGTTGCGCGAGCGTCTGTACAAAGAATATCCAGTGATTCACTTTAGCGCGGTTTCCGATGGGTTTTTTGACGACGGCGCGGGCAATCGTGTCGCTTCGGACGGCAGCGTCGGCGCGGCAGAATGGGTCGACGGTGTGCGCGCCGCATCCGCCCTCCTGGCTTATCTGGAGGCCAACGCGCCCGAGTCGCTCAAGCTCGTCGGCGATCTCGAACCTTACCGTGTGTCGAATTATCTCGTGCTCGATGACACCACCCGGGCCAATTTGGAGCTGACCGCGAATTATCAGGGAGATCGACACGGCTCGCTGTTGTCTCTTCTCGATCGCACGTTGACGCCGATCGGTGCCCGCCGGCTGCGCCGCTGGCTTTTGTATCCACTAGTTGACCCGAAGGAAATAGCCGCGCGCTATGACGGGGTTCAAGAACTGGTCGAAAACTTCGCGCTGCGCCAAGAGCTCAAAATCGGGTTGGCGAGGATTCAAGACCTCGAGCGATTGGCGGGCCGAGTCGTGTCAGGCAGCGCGCTGCCCAAGGATCTAGTCGCCATCAAGGAGACTTTGCGCGCCGTGCGGACGATTCGCGATCCGCTGTACGCCGTTCATGCCGCGCTTCTGACTCGCATTCGTGATGACCTGGCCGAACTCCCGCAGGTGATGGGCCTTATCGAGCGCGCCATAGTCGACGACCCGCCGTTTTCGCTCAAAGAGGGAGGATTCATTCGCGCCGAGTTCGACGCCGAGTTAGATGAGATTCGCGGCATGCGTGTCCACGCCAAAGAATGGATCCGGCGCTTCGAGGCAAGCGAGCGCCAGCGCACCGGCATTCAATCCTTGAAGGTGCGCTACAATCGCGTATTCGGCTACTATATTGAGGTGACCAAATCGCATCTCAAGTCGGTGCCGGAAGATTATTTGCGCAAACAAACGCTGGCCAACGGCGAGCGCTATATCACGCCGGAACTCAAGGAATACGAAGCCAAGGTGCTCAACTCGGAAAGCTTGATTGAAAAACTCGAGAGCGCGTTATTAACGCGGGTACGCGAGGAAGTGGCCGGTCATTATCCGGGGTTGAAGACGGTGAGCGACGCGTTGGCGGTGCTGGACGCTTTGGTTTCGCTGGCCGAAGTCGCCGAAGCCGGCCATTTTGTTCGACCGCAGATCGACGGCAGTGTCAGCTTGGAGATTCGCGAAGGGCGTCATCCTGTGGTCGAAGCGGCCGTCGGCCGTGGCGCGTTTGTGCCCAACGACTGCTCTGTCGATCCTGACTCGCAACAGATTATTTTGCTCACCGGGCCAAACATGGCGGGCAAGTCGACGTACATGCGCCAGGTAGCGCTGATCGTCATCCTTGCGCAAATGGGCAGCTTCGTGCCGTGCGCGGAAGCGCGCATCGGCATCGTCGATCGGATCTTTACCCGGATCGGCGCTTCCGACTCATTGGCCCGCGGCGAATCGACGTTCATGGTGGAGATGAAAGAAACGGCGAATATCCTGCGCCACGCCACCGGGCACAGCCTAATCCTGCTCGACGAAGTCGGCCGCGGCACCAGTACCTTCGACGGCATCTCGATTGCCTGGGCGGTTGCCGAGTCGCTGCACGATATCGCGTGCCGGCCGCGCACGCTCTTCGCCACCCATTACCACGAGCTCACCGATTTGGCTCAAACCAAAGAGCGGGTCAAGAATTTCAATTTTGCGGTCAAGGAGTGGAGCGGGGATATTATTTTTCTGCGTAATTTGATCGAAGGGGCGGCGAGTCACAGCTACGGGATCCATGTGGCGCGCTTGGCCGGCATGCCGTCAAGGGTGATCGAGCGCGCCAAAGAGATTCTCGCCGGATTGGAAGGCAGTCACGACGGTCAGAGCAAAACCGTCGAAGGGCTCACGCGAGCTGCGCCCGTAACGCCGGCTCAATTGGGTCTTTTTAGCTCTACGGATCGTTTACGCGAGCGCCTGAGTCAACTGGACTTATCCAACATGACACCGATCGAAGCTTTAAACCTGCTTCATCAGTTAACCGAAGAGGCCAAGAAATAATGTCCGCGAAAACGGGAGCTTTGATGAACCGGAAAATGACATTACAGAATGTCGTGAGCGCGCTGATGTTTCTGCTGGCGCTGCAGACGTCATCCCTGACGATTCGGCCTGCTTTGGCACAAAAGCTGACAGGCGGGGCGGTCGCCCCGGCATCCCGCTTACCTAACTCGGATAAGGCTGCGGATGGCGACCTACCTCGAAGCGTTACTGAGGACAAGAGCGGCAACGTTTTAAGCTCCCGTCCGCCATCCGATAAAGCGCTGGTGACCGGCCTGCGTTTTCTCACCTCGAAGAGTTATACCAGGGTCATGCTGGATCTGTCGCAGGAAACGAAATACGAGGTGCGTCGCCTCAAAGAAGACGCGGCAAAGGGCATGCCGCCGCGTGTCTACGTCGACATTTTAGGCGCACGGCTCGCGCTCACTGCAAAGGAGCCGGTGCCGGTCGACGACGGTCTCCTGCGTCAGGTTCGCGTCGGTCAATATGGCGCGGATGTGGTGCGGGTGGTGCTCGACCTGCATAACCTCACCGCGCACAATGTCTTTATACTCCCCGATCCGTATCGGCTGGTTATTGATGTGGCAGGGCAGCGAACTGCCGAGCGCGCACCAGCCAGCGAAGCGCCACCGAGAGTGGAACCTGCGGGTCGCACTTCGGTCGCGCCAACGAGGAAACCCGCCCCACCGCCCGTGGCGAGCGGATTACGCAAGATCGTCTTGGATCCCGGACATGGCGGTAAAGATCCCGGCGCGATCGGTCCCGGCGGCATTGCGGAAAAAGACATCGTGCTGAGCATCGCAAAAAAGTTAGCCGCGAAGCTGAAAAACGAAATGGGCATTGAGGTGGTCTTGACGCGCAAAGACGACCGTTTTATTCCGCTGGAAGATCGAACGGACGTGGCGAAGAAAGAAAACGCTGACTTGTTTATTTCGCTGCATGTGAACGCCAGTCCCAATGTCGATGCGAGAGGCATCGAGACCTACTATCTCGACAACACCACCGACGAGGCGGCAATCCGGCTCGCCGCCCGGGAAAACGCCACGTCACGCAAGAATATTTCGGATTTACAATTCATTTTGAGCGACATGGCCCAAAATATGAAGCTTGAGGACTCGATCACGTTGGCCCACCGGATCCAAAATTCACTGGTGAGCGGCATGACTAAAGTCATGAGCGACGTTAAAGACTTGGGGGTCAAAAAAGCGCTCTTCTACGTTCTGGTTGGCGCGCCCATGCCGAGTGTTTTAGTGGAAATGTTTTTCATCACCAACCGCAGTGAAAGCCGCGCCATGAGCCAGGGAAGTTCCCAAGACGCGGTAGTGGAAGCGCTGTACGAAGGCATTCAAAAGTACAGTCAATCGGGCCTGATCGCCAAAACGCTTTAGGATAGATGCTGTTATGGATGCTGTAGCGATCTCGCTGGCACTGCTCGCTGAGGTTCAGAGGGAGCATGACCCCAAGCGCTTGGCGCGCCACTACATCGATCAGGGCCGGCGCCTGCTGTGCGAAAGGCATCGTGCGGGCGCCGACGGTTTGGAGGTGGCGTCGGCGTGGTCCACGGTCATGGATCACTTGATTCGCCATCTCTTCGCCACCATCAGCGCTGACTGCAGCAGCCGTCTTTCGCCGACGAGCCACCGCTTTGCGCTCAGCGCCCAAGGCGGTTACGGACGGGGCGAGCTGAACCCGCAATCGGACATCGATCTCCTGTTTCTCTACGCCGGCAAGATCACACCGTTTGTCAGTGCGGTGACAGAAAAGCTGCTCTATACCCTGTGGGACGCCGCGCTCGAGGTTGGGCACGCCACCCGCAGCATCGCCGATTGCATGCGGCTGGCGGAAAACGACATGAAGGTGCGCACCTCGCTGATGGATGCGCGTTTCCTTTGCGGCGACTACGCGCTCTACCAGGATTTCGACAAGCGAATCGAGTCGCGTCTGGTGAGGAAGGGGGTCAAGCGATTCATCCGTGAAAAGCTCAATGAGAATCAGGCCCGCCATGAACAGTTCGGCGGTTCCGTGTATTTACTCGAGCCCGAAGTCAAAGAAGGCGAAGGTGGGCTTAGAGATATTCAAACCGCCCGGTGGATCGCGCGCGCTACGCTGGGAGTCAAGGATCTCGACGCGCTAGCGTTGAATGGGGTCGTTGGTGCGACCGACATCGCGCAATTGAAAGAATCTCAGGATTTTCTCATGCGAGTGCGCAATGAGCTGCACTTTTCGACCGGCCGGCACCAAGATCAATTGACTTTCGAACAACAGGAAAACGTGAGCTCAGCGCTCGGCTTCGAAGGCGAAGGAACGTTGCGTGGTGTCGAGGTGTTCATGCGCAGCTACTATCTGCACGCGGCGCAGATCAACCGCCTCTCGACGCTCATCGTCCATCGGGTCACCGACTGCGATAAGCCGCGCTTCGGCGCCACCTATGTATTTGGCCGAATGTTGCGCGAGGGGATTCGTCTATCGAAAGGACATCTTACGGTCACTAAACCGGAGGTGCTCAGAACCGCCCCGGAAAATCTCATACGGATTTTTGACGACGCGCAAAAATACAATTGCGAGCTGACGCACGAAACTCGCGAGCTCTTGCGGCAGCATCTGGATGTGATCGACGACGAATTTCGTCGTTCCGCGGAAGCCAACCTGCCGTTCTTCAGTATTCTCAAGTGGAAGGATTCGGTATACGAAACCTTGTTGGAAATGCACCGGGCCGGGGTGTTGGGTGCGTTTATTCCGGAATTCGGCAGACTCCTTTGCATGGTACTACACGACGCCTACCACATTTACACGGTCGATCAGCACTCGCTGCGGCTGATCAAAGAGATCGAACGGCTCAAGGCCGGCGAGTACGCCGAGGCTTTGCCGTTACTCACTCAGCTCGCGCGCGAAGCCGAAGAGATCGAGCTGCTTTATCTGGGTTTGATGTTCCATGATATCGGCAAAGGATTTGGCGGCGGCCATTCGGAGATCGGCGCTCGCCTGGTGCGCTCGATTGCACGGCGGATGCGCTTGAACGCCGACGATGGCGCGCTGGTTGAGTTTCTCGTGCGCCACCACTTGCTGATGACCCACACGGCGTTTCGGCGCGATTTAGAGGATCAAAAAACGATTTTCGATTTCGCTAAGACGATGGGCAGCGTGAAAAATCTGAAAATGCTCTATTTGCTGACTTTCGCCGATGTCAGAGCGGTCGGTCCCGATGTTTGGAATCCCTGGAAAGCATCGCTTCTGGGCGAGCTTTACGTCAAGGCGTTGAATGTTCTGGAAGAGGCCGAAAAGGGAGAATTTCAGCGCCAAGATATGCGCGCCGTGATTCGCCGGGTGCAGACCCGAGTGCGCCGCCAGTTGCTGAAGGACTACGACGAAGAGTCGATCGAAGAATTTTTGGCCGCCATGCCGGATCGCTATTTTCTCTCGATGCCGGAAGACGATATCGCCGAGCATTTTGAACTGATGGAACGATTTCGCGGTAGGAAAGCCGAGTTGTCCGTCAAGCATTTCCCTGAGCGCGACTGCACATCCGTGGTGGTGTGTTGCCAAGATCGTCCCGGACTGTTTGCCTCGATTACCGGCGTGATGGCGGTGCTCAATCTCGACATTCTCAACGCGCGGATATTTACGGCCAATGACGGACGGATTCTCGACGTCTTTCGCATCTCCCATCACGGCCGCGCGGAGATCGTCATGGCCGAGCAAAAATGGGCAAAATTTCACGCCGTGCTGGACGGGGTATTGGACGGCAAAGTCGACATTGCCAACCTGGTCAGATCGTCCAAACCTTCTTTGTTTTTCCAAAAGCGAGCGCCCAAGGTGTCGACGGCGGTAAACATCGATAACGAAGCGTCTGACGATTTCACCATCGTCGAAGTATTTACCGAGGATCGAATCGGCGTTTTGTTTACCATCACGTACAGTCTCCACCAGCTTGGCCTGTCGATCCATGTGGCGAAAATCTCCACCAACGTGGATCAAGTTGCCGATGTCTTCTATGTGACCGATGAGGCCGGACGTAAAATCACCGATCCGTATCAGGTGGAAACCACCCGTCGATTTCTTCTACAAAACCTAGCGCCGCAAAATGAGCCCAGCGAAAGACTCGCTCAGCCCCTGCATTGATTCCTTTCTCGCGATGGCCGCGGTCGAGAAGGGATTGGCGCGCAATACCATCGAAGCTTATAGCCGTGATTTAGCGAAACTCGCGGATTATCTTCACTCGCAGGGCGTAGCGTCCTGGCCAGAGGTGGACGCCATACGAATTCGTTCGTTTATTGCTTCCCTCAAGGCTGGCGGTCTCAGTCCGAGAAGTATCGCGCGCCATGTCGTTACGCTCCGGCAGTTGTTGGTTTTTCTAGAAACCGAGGGGCGGATCAAAGAAAGCTCCATGCCCAACGTTTGGTCTCTGGCGCAGGCGAGAAAATTGCCGCACGTCTTATCCGTCGACGACGTGCGAAGATTGCTGGCGCAACCGGATGCCTCCCATGCGCTCGGCGCCCGAGATCAGGCGATGTTTGAGCTGTTGTACGCCACCGGACTGCGCGTTTCCGAGTTGGTCACGCTGCAAGTGCGGCAAATCAGCCTTCAAGGCGATTATCTTACAGTGAAAGGCAAGGGCGCTAAGGTCCGAGCCGTGCCGTTCGGCAAATGGGCGCGGGAAAAGCTGTCGCTGTATTTGAAAGAAGTCCGGCCGAGGTTTCTGAAGGGAAAATCCAGCCTCTACGTTTTTACCAATCGCTCGGGGAAACCCCTGAGCCGGCAAGGATTCTGGAAGCTCATTCGCCGTTATGCGCTGTCGGCCGGGATTGAGAAACGAGTGACGCCGCATACGCTGCGCCATTCGTTTGCGACGCATTTGCTCGAAGGCGGCGCGGACCTGCGCTCGGTGCAGTCGATGCTCGGTCATGCGGATATTTCGACGACGCAGATCTATACCCATGTAAACGGCGCGCGGCTCAAGAAAGTCCACCGGGAGCATCATCCGCGGGAGCGTGGGACGGGAAAGAGAGGAGCGACGGGAGGGACGGAGTGATGGGAGAGGGTTGACCTGTCATCACTCCAACTCTCCAGTATTCCATCACTCCAATGTTGCTTTCCGCGCCTTGTCTTTTCGGCAACCTTGCCGTATTCATATGAAAGTAGCTCTCCCGCGGGACACTTTTGGAAGAAACAATCCGCAAAATCGCGATCTGGGCGCTGCCGCTCTTAGTGGCGGTCGTTTTTCACGAAGTCGCCCATGGTTGGGTAGCAAATCGGCTCGGCGATCCGACCGCCGCGCGACTTGGCCGGCTGACGCTCAACCCCGTGGCGCATATCGATCTATTCGGCACAATCCTAATTCCCTTGATGCTGATCGTCGCCAATGCGCCATTCGTATTCGGTTACGCTAAACCGGTGCCGGTAAATTTTAACAATTTGCGCCATCCTAAGCGCGATATGATCTGGGTGGCGGCGGCCGGACCCGCGACGAATCTGGTTTTGGCATTTGTTTGGACGATTGTTTGGAAGTGGCTCGCGCCCATGGTCACCGGGCATGCGGACCAGTTGGGATCATCCGGCGCGGGCGATTACCTGCGTGCCGTCGTTTTGATGGCCCAAACCGGGATTTTGATCAACCTCGTCCTGGCCGTTTTCAATGCCTTTCCGCTGCCGCCGCTGGACGGCGGCCGCGTAATGGTTGGCTTGTTGCCGCACGCGCTCTCGGTGAGGTTGGCGAAAGTCGAGCCCTTTGGGTTCATGATTTTGATCGTGCTCCTGATGACTCATACTCTGGACTATATTATGGACCCGCCCACAGAGTTCTTGTTAAAGCTTTATTTAGGAGCATTTTAGTTAGGCAATCATGGAAACGATCGTTAGCGGTATGCGGCCCACAGGGCGGCTTCATCTGGGTCATTTGCATGGGGCGCTTAAGAATTGGTTGAGGCTTCAAGAGCAATATCAGTGTTACTTCTTCGTTGCCGACTGGCACGCGCTGACAACTGATTACGCGGCGCCGCAGGGCATTCAGCAGAGCACGATAGAAATGGTCATGGACTGGTTGAGCATTGGGCTCGATCCGGCGAAAACGGTTTTGTTTCGTCAATCCCGCGTCAAGGAACATGCGGAGCTCCATCTGCTGTATTCGATGATCACTCCCGTGCCGTGGCTCGAACGCAATCCGACGTATAAAGAACAGATCAAAGAAATCGTCGGCAAGGATCTGTCCACCTACGGATTTCTCGGCTATCCGGTCTTGCAAGCCGCCGATATTACAATTTACAAAGCGAACAAGGTTCCGGTGGGCGTCGACCAGGCGCCGCACGTTGAGCTGACGCGCGAGATCGTGCGCCGCTTCAATCAGATATACCGGCCCATCTTCCCCGAGCCGGAAGTCTTATTGACGGAAATGCAAAAAATGCCCGGCTTGGACGGCCGCAAGATGAGCAAGAGCTACGGCAACGCGGTGTTTCTCTCCGACACACCGAAGGAGATCGATCAGAAACTTAGCCGCATGATGACCGATCCCGCGCGGGTAAGACGCACCGATCCGGGTGAGCCGGAAAAGTGTCCGGCGTTTCAACTGCACAAGATCTATTGCACGCCGCAGGAGATCGACGAGGTTTCCAAAGGCTGCCGCACCGCCGGCATCGGCTGCTTGGAGTGCAAAAAAGTCATGATCAAGCACGTCATCGAGGATCTCGCGCCGTTCCGCGAAAAACGCGCGCATTATCAAGATAAGCCCGATGAGGTTGAGGCGGTCTTGGCGGCGGGAAATCAGACGGCGCAAAAAGCCGCCGCGCTGACCATGGCCGAAGTGAGAGGGGCTTTAGGGCTATGAGCACCCACGTTCAACTGGAAATCTTCGAAGGGCCGCTGGATCTCTTGCTGCATTTGATCAAGAAAAACGAGGTCAGCATCACCGACATTCCGATCGCGACGATCACCGAGCAATATTTGGCGACGCTCGATCTCATGCAGACTCTAAGCCTCGACGTAGCCGGCGAGTTCCTGGTCATGGCGGCGACGCTGATCCACATCAAATCGCGCATGCTGCTGCCGGCGGGCGACGACGAACCGGATGAGGAAGAGGGTGTCGACCCGCGCGACGAGCTGGTGCGTCGCCTGCTGGAGTATCAGCGCTACAAAGATGCGGCGACGGAACTGGAGCAGCGCGAGATCCTGACTCGCGACGTCTTTGTCCGCGGCGTGCCGCCGACCGAAGAAGTCGGGCCGCGTGGTTTTCGCGAGATTTCCATCTTCGAATTGCTGGGCGCGCTCAAGCGGGTGATCGAGCGCTTGCCCAAAGATACCGTGCACGAGGTGACCCTCGAAAAAATAACCGTGCGCGAAAAGATGACGTTATTGCTCGACAAATTACGGATCGAAGGCCGCGTGTTATTCGAATCCCTCTTCGACGAAGTGAAAACCCGCATGGAAGTCGTGGTGACGTTTCTCGCCATGCTCGAGCTGGTCAAAGTACGGGCCATTCGCATCGTGCAAGAGGAAATGGCGGGGACGATTGTGATCGAGGCCGCGGCGGCAATGGACGAAGCCGCCGAACGCGTGGTGTTGGACGAAACCGAGGAAAAACAAAATGGAGCGTGACGAGATAAAATCCATCCTGGAGAGTCTTCTGTTTGTCGCCGACGGACCGCAGTCCGTGCAACGTTTAGCCGAAGTTCTCGATCAAGTCGATCGGCAAACCATCCAAAGTGTGCTCAGCGAATGGCAGGACGAGATCGAAGCGCAAAACCGCGGCGTGCGTTTAGTGGAAGTCGCCGGCGGTTATCAATTGCGCACGCCCAAGGCCAACGCCGACTGGGTGAAAAAATTTCTCGGCGGGCGGCCGTCTAGAATGGGCAAAGCAACGCTCGAAACCCTCGCCATTGTCGCTTACCGCCAGCCGATCACCAAGGCTGAAATCGAAGCGATCCGCGGCGTTGACGTGGACGGCGTGATCACCACCTTATTGGAGCGTAGCTTGATTCGCGCGGTGGCGCGCAAGGACGTGCCCGGCCGGCCGTTTCTCTACGGCACGACGCCCGAGTTCCTGCAGCTGTTCAATCTAAAGGACCTTTCTGAATTGCCCACGCTCAAGGAGATGGATGAAATCGCACTGCCGGAAATTCCCGGCGACACGATTGCCATCGATCAGCTCGAAGAAGGCTAAGAGCGCCAAGGATGGAACGGTTGCAAAAAATTCTCGCCCGCGCGGGTTTAGCGTCCCGGCGCGAGGCGGAACGTTGGATTGTCGAAGGGCGCATCTCGGTTAACGGCGCCGTCGTTCGCAAACTCGGCTCCCAGGCCGATCCGGTCAAGGACAGTATTAAAGTCGACGGCAAGCGGATCAAGCCGGCGGTGGCGCCGCTCTACTACGCGTTTCACAAGCCGCCGGGCGTGATCACCACGCTCAACGATCCCGAGCACCGCCCCGATTTGACGCCGTATTTAGAACGGCTGGGCGAAAGGCGCCGCGTCTTCCCCGTCGGGCGGCTCGATTACAATACGACCGGGCTGTTGCTTTTGACCAACGACGGCGATCTGGCGCTCCGGCTGGCTCATCCGCGCTTTGGCGTTAAAAAGCTTTACCGAACGAAGTTAAGCGCGTGCCCGACCGAAGACGATATTGCTCGTCTGCGCAAGGGAATTCGTCTGGATGATGGTATGAGCGCGCCGGCACGAGCACGGGTGATCGACAAGCTCAAAAAAAATGCCTGGGTGGAAATCGAAGTCCAAGAGGGACGCAAGCGCGAAGTGCGCCGGATGTTCGAGGCACTCGGCTACTTCGTCGAGAAACTGATTCGTATTCGGATCGGCTCGGTCGCATTAGGCGCCTTACCACAAGGCGAGCTCCGACCGCTCACCCAAAGCGAAATCAAGTCACTGAGGCGCGCGGCGGGTCTCGAACGGTCCTACACCACACAAAAAAAGGGCGGCTTTTCAGCCGCCCCGTCACTAAGATTCCCGAATCGCCGCGCTTAATGGCGCAGGCTGCAGAACTCTTCGTAATCGATCAGCTCGTGAATCGTTGGATGATCACCGCACATCGGACAGTTTGGATCGCGGCGCAAGTTCAGCGTGTTGATTTCCATCGTCAAAGTGTTGAAGCAGAGCAAACGGCCGACGAGTTGTTCGCCTTTGCCCAAAATAAGCTTGATCGCTTCCAGCGCTTCGATGACGCCGATCAGCCCCGGCAAGACACCTAAAACACCGGCCTCGGCACAGCTCGGCGCCAGCTCTGCCGGCGGCGGCTCAGGGTAAAGGCACCGATAGCAGGGGCCTTTGCCGGGATAAAAAACCGTCGCTTGGCCTTCGAATTGGAAAATGCTGCCGTGCACGTTGGGCTTCCCTGTGAGCACGCAGGCGTCGTTGACCAGATAACGGGTCGGGAAGTTATCGCAACCATCGACCACGAAGTCGTAGTCTTTGATGATGTCCATGATGTTTTCGCTGGTCAGCTTGGCTTGATACGGGATGACTTTAACATCCGGATTTAGCGCCTCGAGGGTTTTCTTAGCCGACTCGACCTTGGGCATGCCGACGCGATCGTTGGCGTGCAGAATTTGCCTCTGCAAGTTGGAAACATCGACGACGTCGTTATCGATAATTCCGATAGTCCCGACACCGGCAGCGGCCAGATAATAAGCGGATGGCGAACCGAGACCGCCGGCGCCAACCATCAAAACTTTGGCTTGCAGCAATTTTGCTTGGCCGTTCTCACCGACTTCGGGCAACAGAAAATGGCGGCTATAGCGAATTAGTTGGTCCGGCGTATATTGAAAATCCTGGACCCACTTAAATCCGCCGTTCTTCCATGCCGCGTAACCGCCAGCCATCGATGAAACGTTGTGATAACCCATTTCCTTCATGACCTTGGCTGCGAGTAAGGAGCGCACACCTCCGGCACAGTAGGCAATAATCGGCGAATTTTTATCCGGCAGGGTGTTTTCCACTTTGATTTCGAGAAAACCGCGAGGCAGCGGTAGGGCTCCTTCCAGATGGCCTTGGCGCCACTCGTCGCTTTCCCTAACGTCAAGTAAAACAGGCGACTTGCCATTGTTCTTAAGTAATTCGTTGACTTGTTGCGCGGTCACTTCTGGCACTTCTTTGCGCGCTTCGGCCATAATCTCCTGAAAATTCTTGGCCATCATTTCCTCCTATATAGACCTTATGAGTCTAAATTATGCACCAGCCCGATCAATGTCAAGACAAGCTCTTGTTTTGCCACATTTTGGAAGATCGTTCGCGGTTTCCTTTGAAAGTTCAGCGAAAATAATTCGCGCGACATTAGCCCAAGGTTTTTGCCGAGCCCAAGCGCGCGGCCGATAGCTACTTTTCTTCTCTGACAAATCCGCGGGTTTCCAACTGTTTTGCGCAACCTTCGGCTGCACTGGCCAGCACCGAAGTATCGGTTCGTGCCAGCGGATCGGTCGCAGCGCACGTCAGTGTCTGGTTGGTTTGCGGATTGTATAACTTGATCGATAGCGGGGCTGTTGCTGAACTACAGCCGTGGAGAAGGAATACGATTCCAATCGACAAACCCATCAGTGTGGCAAACCCGTTTGAATCACGAAACCGAGGACGATTCAGCTGCATTGGCCACAAAAATTTGCTTGGGTGCAAATACTTCATCTCTGTTTGACCCTGCTTCGGGAATGATGGTAACAAATAACAGAAGCTGACGACAAATAGAATTGCGAATCGCACCTTCATGGACCCTCGTAGCTCAGGTGGATAGAACACAGGATTCCTAAAAGTGCTCAGCCGTTCAACTGAGTTCCTTCCCGTTAATATCAGCTAGGAAAATCAAGCTTTCGTGTTGTGTTGATACAGGTGGATTCATCTGTCTTGGGCATAGGCGTGGCACAACGAACAGTGATTTTCTTGTGGCTGATATTTCAGAAACCAAACCTATCGAGCTTTCACCTTCAACGAATTTCGACACGGCAACCGAGCCCGAAGGGTATAAGCACCATCCGCGTTACAGCACAGGATTTCCTAAAAGCACGGTCTTTACGCCTATCAAGCAATGCTGAACGGCGATGGTTAGACCGAGAGATCATCACTCTTTAAGGCGCTGCGACTGAAGGAACAAGAAATAATCACCGCGCTTGGCGGCGATCCATCCCCGCAAGAGCAAGCGATCATCGCGGACTCAGTCAAGAACATGCTCTATATCGCCAGCCTGGACAATGACCTTTATGGGATTGAAAAGCCTGGTGCGAAAAGGGCGCGCGCATCCTATCCTGGCGATCAGAACGCAGTTATCGGCACACCTGCGCGAGAATCTCAAAACCCTTGGGCTCAAGCGGGTAAGCAAGACGCTCACGGTACACGACAATGCTCAACGGCGACGATGAATCAGAGAGTCCCGAGAAACCCCCCGGCAACGGCAATGCAAGGTGAGAGAAAAATAACCGTACCCGCCTCCCAGGATCGTCCCCCCGGCATGCCCCTTTTTGAGCGCCCTCGGGTGCCGCCGCTAGTCAAGGCGCGTGATTCCCTCACACTGGAATCCATTTTCAAAGACTTTTATGCCGCCCTATCAATTACGCTGAAAGATTATCTTCGCCGAGATTGAATGGACGCTGATGGGCTGACCGAGTGGCGGCGGACGCCCGCTCGCAACCGATTGCCATTTACGACTACCGGACGCGGCGGGATGGCCTTTCCTCGCGGGTGAAGGTCGTAACACCTACAGCAAATATAAAAGGGGCTAGTTTGTCGGCTGGCGGAAATGGCGCTGCAGTTCGAGCACTCTTTATGAGTGCAGGTACCGGAGACTGATCCAGGCGTACGGAGCATAAGCAAAAACCCTAACAAGCGTACATCGGCTCTGCTAGAGGTTTCTGATTTGTGTCATTAAAAAATTTAAGGTCAACGCATGAAAAGCATTTCGCCGATCACCTTCATCGATAAACTGGCAAAGAAAAACGAGCTTGGGCCAACCCTTCGTGCTCACGGAGAATCAGCGCGAGATTCTTCGCCTTGCTTTTGCCTTTGACAGTGACGGCCGGCTGCCATGGGATACGATCATTTATTCGTGCGTCAAAAAGAGCGGCAAGACCACGCTCAACGGTGCTCTGACGCTTTGCTGGGGATTCACGCAAGAGCCGCCCAATGAAATCCTTGTTCTTGCCAACGATTTAGAGCAAACCCTCGCGCGTGTGTATAAGACGATGGAAGGCATTATCGCGCACAATCCCGAGCTTAAAGCGGAAGCCGAACCGCAGACAAAAACCATCTTCCTCGCCAACGGTACGACGATCA
>DASWCL010000104.1:0-10481 GCA_036390135.1 Binatia bacterium | reverse complement strand
CCCCGATGTCCAGGAGCCGGATCGTCACCGGTTTCTCGCGCAGAGGAGCAACGAGGTGTTGCAGTTCGCTGAAAAGCTCTTCTTCGGAGGGCAGCTCACGCGCGAAGTAGAGCTCCTCTATGCGTAGCAGACCCACACCGTCAGCACCGTTTTCGATAACGGCCTCGACGCTTGCGTGTACGGCAAGATTCGCCTCGACGGATATCGTCTGGTGATCGCGCGTGATCGCAGGCCTGTGGCACGTCCATTTGCAGGTCAACAGGCTGGCGCGATACTCTTCGAGCCGCCGGTCAAACTCGTGACGTCTCTCCGGATTGGGCGAAATTATCAGTGCCTCGCGAAAAGCATCGACCAGCGCCTCATCGCCGCTACGAACCTGGCTGAGCAGCCCCGGCAAGCCGGCTAAGGTTGGAATGCCTTTTTCACGGGTGAGCAGAGCGGCGTGCGAGCCTTGCCCTAACGACTCGACGACAATCGCTATCACGTCTTTAGGCGAGATGGCGACTACATCTGACGGCAGCAGCCGCTGGGTTACCAGCACGCTATCTACCGGCATGGCCGCAAGCCCGAAAGCATCCGCGCCTTCCAGTTGGCGCAAAACTCGCCGGGCCAAATCGAGAATGTCGTCGGTCCGCTGGCGAAGCGTCTCATCTTTGATCGTGGCAAACTTCGCTTCCCATTTGCGAAAGACTCTCTTGACCGCCTCTGAGGCACTCGTTAACGATCCGCGCAGTTCCCTTTCAAACTCGTCCGATGATAGGAGGCTCTCCAGCATTAACTTATGGGCACGAAATATCTCGGCCAGGCTTGGATCAATCTGTTCGCTGACGCGCCGCGCTGATTCTTCCAACTCCGTTTCCACCTGCACGAATGCCCGCCGAATCCGTTCCATCTCTCCGTCGACCTGGTGCGGCTCGATGCGATGCGTTTCTGCGCTGCAGTCGAGTATGTCACCTGCCACCCATACGGTGCCGCTCGCTAGTCCCGGCGAGACTCGGATTCCCCTAAGACTCAGTTCCGTTCGCGACGGCTGGCCTAAACTGCTCGCCCTGACCACTGGTTGAGAATTCATGGTTCGACTCTACCATTCCGGTCCGTCAAAGCATAACTTGTATCGCGCCCTAACGATTTAGCTTTTAAAAATCTGCCGTGTGCTTTACGAAGCTTTTAATCAGGAAGCCATCAAAAAACTCACCGAGTAAAAACCAGAAAGCAAGCAAGCTGTCGAGTCTTAGCGGGCGCCTGCCGTAGCAATCGGAAATTGCCGCTGAGTTCCTTATCGTGCCAGCGCGAGGCTAATCAACGCCGAGCGCGAGCAAGCGGATCACAAAGATCAGGAAAGCCGCGCACGATAGCGCGCTCCTGACCGCGTGTAGTCGTCCCCAACGCGTCAACAAGTGCGCAGCCTCTGCGCCACGTGCATCCAATGTCGGATCGAGAAGGCGCTTGTTGATTGGAAGAATAACTATGAGTGTAAACGCTACGACGGTCCCCAGAAGTAACGCAGCAACTACAGATGTTATATCGCTGCGCAACCAGCCGCCGATAACTCCCGCCACACATCCTGCGATCGCAAGCGAAGCCTGCATGATCGCGCCCCGCCTATAGCTCGGGACAAATTCGCGAACCGCGATCTCCGTACCACAACTTAGACGAGCTGGATGCTCAATGGCGCTAACATAAATGGCCGCGCCGGCAAAAATGCCGGCGGCCAACGTGGCGGTAATCAAAAACACCATAGTCGATTCGGCGACGGTCGAATCGTCCAGTACTGTCTAATACGACACACGCGTCGGAGCCCAATACATGCTTATCTCGGTCTCAAGACTCGCGGGTCACAAGGTGCGAGCGGCGTGAGCGCAATGTGTATCGTCCTATAAACCTTGGAGGCGATGAGCCAGAGGCGCAAGGATGCCGTGCAGGATTGGGTGCTTCCTATTTAGCATGTGGCTCGCGTGATCGGCTTCCGTACCACCAAGCACTCTCGCACGAGTGCGAATCGCCGGACCGTGGGTTTGCCGCGAGCAGTGGACGGTGCAATCTTGACTGTGGGATTGTTTCGGATGCGCTTGAATTTCCAAGCCGTATCAAAAGTGCGCACAAAGGCGCGGTCACCGTCAACGACGATATTAACTGGCGTGCTGACCGGTGTACCATCACGACGATACGTCGTGAGCAAAATCGTTCTCTGATGTACGAACTGATTGAAAGCATCCGCCATCTCAAACTTGAGCCTAGCGCGATTCCAGATGGATACAATAACGCCGTCGATCTCGGGAAAGATCTCGATCCGCGTCGCGGCCGGCTCATCCCGGCTCTGGAAACTCTACGGATTCGTGTACGTGATCGCCGAAATCACCGCGCCCTGTCGATCCTGGATGACACAAAAACGTCCGACGTTCGGGATGTCCTTCGGTTCCAGCAAAATTTTTCCGCCGAGTTGCTGCGCGTTCGCAGCCACCGCGTCCACGTCATTAACTGTAACGAATGTACCCCAGTTGGGCGTCAGCTCTTCGGCGCCCGGCGGCATGGACATGATGCCGCCTACGGGTTTCCCCGCCGCTTTGACGACCGTGTAAGTGATGCCCGGCATGTTGTTCATCTCTTCGGTAGTCCAACCGAACAGTTTCGTGTAGAAGTCCTTGGCTGCCTTGGGATCCGTAGTCATCAGTTCGAACCAACTGAAAGCACCGTGGGTTTTGAATTGTTCGTCCATGAGTAACCTCCTCGATCGATACTGCAACTCTATCAACGGTGCCGGCGGCGACAAGGCTGCTGCGTTAAATCTCGATTACATCTCTCGATCATCGGTGCGTCAAAAAAAAGAAGAACGACATGGCTGCGAATTGGTCATTTGGCAGACAACAGCAAAGGCAATCTCCGTCCGAATCCGCCCGCCGTACGCCAAGATTTCCAAACGTTTAGCATAACGTTCAGTTGAACAGAGTGGCTACATTGACACGACGGCGTAAAAGTGGCGAGGTTAAAGTGAAAGGAGGATGCTGCAATGAGATTTAGAACAATTGCACGACTGGGTATTTGTTTCCTGTTTTTGTTCGCAACTGGCTGCACAACCTATTACCGGGTCAGCGATCAGGCGACGGGAAGAGTCTATTACGCGACCGACTATGACCGCACGGATAGCGGCGCGGTCGTCTTCGAAGACGCAAAGACCCGCCACAAGATAACGTTGCAGTCATCAGACATCAACGAAGTGTCGAGAACGGATTTCGAGGCCGGGCGGAGAAATTGAAGCTGCCCGCTGCTTTTCTTCTGTACAATGCGCTCGTGGAAAGAAAGAGGAAGTAATAAAATGCTGGCAAAGAGTCCCGAAGAAATTTGCCGCCTCTTCCGGCAATACATGGCGGAAGGCGATATTGACGCGGTATTTAGCCTCTACGACCCCGAGGCGGTTTTTCTGAATCAGTCGCGGGAACTAAGGAAGGGCGAAGGGCTGAAACAAGAGTTGGCGTCTTTTGCCGCCATGAAAACTAGCTTCGACTTCAATATCAAGCAGGTCATCGCGTCTGGCGACATCGCGCTGATGCATACCGAGTGGAAGGTGTCCTCGCCCCAGCCCATGTCCGTGTATGCGCTGGAGGTCGCACGCCGCCAGCCAGACGGTACGTGGCGATGGCTTAACGGGGACCCGTTTACGGCAGGCCGGGCTTCGTGAAACCGCGGCCAGCTCAGGTCTAGCAATGCTTCAGCGATCGCGTCCTTTCCCTGTCGTTTCGATATCCACTGCGGCGAAGGCTTGGCGGCTCACCATTGCGCCTGCGGGATTTCCTTGAGCGGCTTTTTTCCAGCTGCATGCGTCTCGAGCGGAGGCGAAAATTTTACCGATCCCAACTCGCCTATGGACGAGTATCTCCAACAGATGCAGATGCGGCTACGAGTGAAAAAATCGGCTACAGAAAGGAATTTCTCAGAGAAGATTTTATTTAAGGGAAGTGAGAGTCAGACGTAATGCAGACCGACTAACTTAAAAGCTGCCCATGACAGTGAGAACTCCGCCATCCGAAGGCCTAAACCCTCGGACGGGGGAGTTCTTCACACTGGATCGAATGGTGGAGCCGATGGGAGTCGAACCCACGGCCTCTAGAGTGCGATTCTAGCGCTCTCCCAACTGAGCTACGGCCCCGTTCCGCTTACTTTGTGGTGGTTTTCAGATACTCAAATACTTTATCTTTTAGGTCCGGCCTTTTCAACGCATACGCTACGGTGGCCCGAACGAAACCAAACTTGTCACCGATGTCGTAACGGTCGCCGAGAAACTCGCAGCCGTAAACTTTACGCTCGCGCACCAGTTGCGCCAAACCGTCGGTCAGTTGAATCTCGCCGCCCTTGCCTGGCGGAAGGTTCTGCAGAATTGAAAAAATTTCCGGTCGAAGCACGTAGCGGCCGATGATGGCCATCCTGGAAGGTGCTTCTTTGGCCTGCGGCTTTTCGACGGTTGCCTCGATTTGGTAAAGACCCTTCTTGAGGACTTTGCCTTTGATGACGCCGTATTGATGGACCTCCGATGGGAGGACTTCCATTAGCGCCACTACCGACTCGTCGGTATCTTGAAAAATTTCCAATAATTGGCGAATACAGGGCGTCTCGCTGTCAATCAGATCGTCAGCGAGCATAACCGCAAAGGGCTCGTTGCCGACGAGATCGCGAGCACAAAGCACGGCATGACCGAGTCCAAGCGGCTTTTTTTGCCGCACAGATACGACTTCGGTCATTTCAGCGATACGCCTGAGCATCTTGACCATCTCGTGGTGACCACGATCCGCAAGCACCTGTTCCAACTCGGGCGCGTCATCAAAATGATCTTCTATGCCGTCCTTACCGCGACCCGTGACGAATATAATCTCTTCGATTCCCGCATCCACCGCTTCCTGCACGACATATTGAATGGACGGAATATCAACGATCGGCAAGAGCTCTTTGGGTACCGTCTTGGTGGCAGGCAGAAAGCGAGTGCCCAAACCCGCAACCGGTATGACTGCTTTTCTGAGCTTCATAAAGTCTTTTCCGTTGGCCTAAACGACCCTCTTCGTTTTCCGTTCCTCGATTTCTTGACTGGACTTGCAGGCAATGCAAAGAGTGGTTACCGGGCGGGCTTTAAGCCGCCCGATGCCGATTTCTTCGCCACATTGTTCGCAGATTCCGTACTCGCCTTTGTCCAGCCGTTGCAAGGCTTCTTGAATTTTAAAGATGAGCTTGCGCTCGCGATCCCGAATGCGCAGGACAGAATTTCGATTTGACTCCATGGAGGCACGATCCGTCGGGTCGGGGAAATTCCCGTCCTCGTCCATGTTCTCGACAGTTTTGCCGGCTTCCATGCGGAGCTCGACAACCCGTTGGTTCAAAAGATTACGAAAATATTCAACATCGTTTTGGTTCAAGTGGCACCCAGCACAATCGCGAAATGGTAATTGCAGGCATTATAGGGGAAAGTTGCCAAACATCAACTGCAAGATTCCAGATAAAATGATCGACGATGAATGCTGGCATCAATCGCCGAATGTATCAGGTCGGGGATGCGTGAGGACGTAAATCTCTGTCGATTTCGGTAACATGCCGCGATTGAGCGTCAATTGCGACTGAGAAATTCTCTTAATCGGATAATGCCCCCTGGCGAATGCAGCGAAAAGCTCGGCCTGCCGCGTAACATCGTAGTGCATCGGGATCACGATCGGCGGTTTGACCTGATCGATCACTTTCATGATGTCGTCGAAACCGAGATTGGTCATGGCGTCGATGGGAACCATGATCACGTCGACGTGCTGCAACACCTTGACTTGTTCCGGGGTCAACAGATGGCCGATATTACCCAAATGCGCCAGACACAAGCTTCCCATCTCGTAAACGAATATCGAATTGGCAATCGCGCCCCAGCTCGGACCGCGCTGGCTCGGCATGTTGACGATCGTGATGTCCTTGACGCTCGTGCGGATGGGATTCCACGTTTGCTTGAAGGTGATACCCCGAAGAATGATCGGATTGCCCGTGACGGCGCCGGTATTATTGTGGGTAAAATGATCGTTACTCACCGTGACCGCGTCGGCTTGAATGCCGGGCGTCACGTTAAAATTGGGATCGGCGACGACTTTGGTTTGACTGCCGGATTGAATCAAGAAACTCGAGTGTCCGTACCAATTGACGAAATAGGATCCGAGGGACGGAGCTTTCAATCCATTGCCGCGCGCCTGAACGAGTTGGCGCCCTTGATGAAAGAAGTGAACTAAAGACGGATTACAGATCGCTTCGGCGACGCCGCGTAAGGGTAAAAAAAGCGCCGCGCCAAGCATGCCGAGAAAGCCACGCCGTTTCATTTCTCCTCCTCGATGATCAAAGCTGTAAATGCGCAAACCGCCGTGTCCCGCCAACGCCAAGCCTCCTTGGGCAAATCCGCCTTGACGCAGGTTTGCTCCAGAAAAGTTGCCATGTCCCAGCCATACTCCACCGCGACCTGAGGCAAGAGTACGCCGCGTTTTTGATCGCGCTCGACGTGGAGTCCGTGCTTACCGATTTCCAAAGTGAGGGGATCGTCTGAACGTTGCAGCGGCGAGAGGACGGAGATATCGATGTGAATTTGATCGAGCTCCGCGGCGCGTACCGGCGCAACTCGGCGGTCACGCGTCGCCGCGGCTTCGGTCATTTCCATCACGACCTCTCGGAGAACGCTCGACGGCGTACAGGTGCCGACGCAGCCGCGTAGCTCGTCCTGATTGAAAAGCGTCACAAAGGCGCCGTAACTGATTTTTTCTAGATACGGATCGATGTTCTCGGCGTTGTATGGACACCGCCGTATGACGCCTTCGAGCGTTTGCCGGGCGATTTCCATCAGGCGCCGCTGCGAATCGGCAGGTAGGTATACATCGGCCATGACCACCACCGAGTCAGGCGCCGGAGTTTATCGCCGGAACTAAGGGATTACAAGAAAAATGGCGCCCGTGAATGTCTCAGGACGAGCAATGCTTGCAAGTGCCATAGAAGGCAAGCTGGTGCGAGGTTACTTTGAATCCCTCGTGCGGCAGTTTGACGGGCTTAATCTCTCTTTGGTTATCGACCAACACGTCGTAAACACGATCACAGCTCTCGCAGATAAAATGTTGGTGCCGTTCGACCAGCGGATCGAAATGTTGCGAACGCCTGCGCATCAGTACTTGAAGCTTCTGATCGGCGACTAATTTTTGCAGATTGCGGTAAACCGTTCCAAGACTGATATTCGGCAATTTTTTGCGTACCCGATCGTAAATCTGATTCGCGGTCGGATGCGATTTATCGTCCTTGACGGCGTCCCAGACGATTTCAAGCTGCCTGGTGGTTCTTGCTTCTTTCCGCTGCTTCGACATCTTCAAGCTGCCAGATCTTCCGCAAGAGATTGTTGCGCTTCGGGAGTAAGAACCGCGCGCGCCTTATAGTTCGGATGATCGATAATCAGCTCAGCCCGCTCGCCGCCGACGAACGCCTGCCGCGCTTGCGAATCGAATGGAAATCGCACGTACTGCACCGCACTGATCTTATCCTCTTTGCTGTGTCCTGCCTCGAAACAGCCCTGAATGGAGCTCTGGCCAACCTTCAGAAAAACGGCCTCGTCAATTCCAAGGAACTTTAACAGATCGTCGCGCAAGTGCGTTTGATCTTCGATTTCCAAGAAAAGCGTCGCGCTCAGCTCGCCCGGATTTGGAATAAGTTCGTTGTAAGCCGCGATCTCTTCGCGAATTTTATCGAGATCGGCGATTCTTTCCGCGCGCAACATTTCCTGAATCTGAAATATCACGGTGTCGCGGTTCTCGAAGACAATGGAGACTTTGTCGCCGACGGCGACGCGCCGCCTCTTCTTTTTTTCGATAATATCGTCGCGGAAATGTTGACGCACTTTCTCGTAGGCAGCAAAGCCTACTATATCATCGAGGGCAATTTTTTCCATTTGGCGCTCTATATGACTGGATCGACTGTCACTTCAAACCGCGCGCCCAACTTCGGCGAAAACATCGCACTAGGAACGGTTCTCTAAGCTGGCGAATAGGGCGTAATGTGTTACATCCTTATTCGCCAGCCTGAGTCTGGGCTTAGTCGAAAATCAACTGCCGAGTGTGTCGAGTCCTTTGGTGAACCTGCCGGCGTGAGATTTCTCAGCCTTTGCCAGGGTTTCGAACCATTCGGCCAATTCCGGCAAACCCTCGTCCCGCGCAGTCTTGGCAAAACCGGGATACATTTCGGTGTATTCATAGGTTTCGCCTTCGACGGCCGATTTCAAGTTTTTCGACGTAGTGCCGATGGGCACGCCCGTAACCGGATCGCCGATCTCTTTGAGGAAATCGAGATGCCCGAAGGCATGACCGGTCTCCGCCTCGGAAGTGTCGCGAAACAAGCCGCCCACATCGGGATAACCTTCAATGTCAGCGACCCGTGCGAAATAAAGGTAACGTCGGTTCGCCTGAGACTCGCCCGCGAAGGCGTTTTTCAGATTCTCGTGACTCTTCGTGCCAGATAAACTTTTTGCCATAAAACCCCTCCTTCTTATTAGTAATGATTATTAATAATAAAACCTTTGCATTGAGTCAAGTCCGCCCGTCTTGCTTTTTTTGGCAGGGCGCTTCTGATACTTTTGTTGTTATCCAAACGGCTTGTGGCGTTAAGGAATTCTATGATCTCAATCGATGACTTTCGCAAGGTCGAACTAAAAGTCGCCACCATCAAGTCGGCAGAGCCGCATCCGAACGCCGACAAACTGATGGTTTTGCAGATTGATCTCGGTACCGAGCAGCGCCAGATTTGCGCCGGCATCAGGAATCACTACGCTCCGGAAGAACTGGTGGGCAAACAGATCGTCGTCGTCGCCAACCTGGAGACCGCGAAGCTTCGGGGCCTGGAGAGTCAGGGAATGCTTTTGGCGGCATCCGATGAAGGCCGAGTGATCCTACTCACACCGGAAAAACCGGTCCAAGCAGGCGCGCAGGTAAAATAACTCCCATCGCCAACCAGCCGCTCGCCTCACATGATCAAGTTTCTTAAAGGTCGTCCGACGCACTGCTGCATCGATCACGCCGCGGTTCGCTGGAACCTGCGCCAGATCAAGAAGACCATCGGACCGCACGTAAAAATTCTCTCGATGGTTAAGGCCAATGCTTACGGGCATGGCGCGGTCGAAGTCGCGCGAACTCTAGCCAAGTCGGGAAGTGATGCTTTTGGCGTCGCCACCGTTGAGGAAGGCATCGAACTGCGGCGCGCGCGCATCACCCAACCGATTCTGGTGCTGGCCGGAGTCTATCTCGAACAACTCGATCAGTTTTTGCGAAACAAGTTGACGCCAGTCGTTCATGAAGCGGCAACTCTGGGAGCATTGGACAACGCGTTACGGGCTCGCAAGACCAAGCTCAAGATCCACGTTGAGATCGACACTGGGATGGGCCGGATCGGCTTTCCTACTTCAGAGATTGACTCTTGGCTACCGCTGTTTGGCCAACTCGAATCCTTGATCTTGGATGGCGTGTTCTCTCATTTCTCCGATGCTGAAACCGCCAATGAAAAATACACTCAGGGACAGCTGGCGCAGTTTCATCAAGTGCTCAGTCGTCTTAAGAGCACGAACACTGTTCCTGCCACCAGCCACATGGCAAAGAGCGCCGCGTTGGTCACAACTCCGGCATCTCATCTCTCGATGGTGCGGCCGGGACTTATTCTTTACGGCATGTATCCAGCGCCCGAGATGAAAAAGCAGATCGTGCTGAAACCGGTGCTGAGCTGGCGCACTCGAATCATTCAGCTCAAGCGTTCGCCCACCAGAACGTACATCGGCTACGGCCGCACCTTCGTTACGAAGAGAAATAGCCTCATCGCGACCTTGCCGGTCGGTTACGCCGACGGTTACCGGCGGCTTTTGTCGAATCACGCCGTGGTGCTCGTGCGCGGCAAACGGGCGCCGGTGGTGGGCAGAGTGAGCATGGATTTGACTACCGTCGATGTTACCGATATACGAAAAGTACGAGAGGGAGATGAGGTTGTGCTCCTCGGTCGTCAAGGCGCCGCGGAAATTTCCGCCGGCGAGATGGCTGCCTGGGCCAACACGATCTCATACGAGGTTCTCACTTCCATCGGCGCCCGAGTTCCCCGCATCCACTACAATACCTAGGAGGATCATCCCAGTGGCCAGGATCGAAAGGGCCCTCATCAGCGTTTCTGAAAAGAAAGGCATCGTCGAGTTTTCCCGCGCGCTCGCGCAAATGGACGTCGAGCTAGTATCGACGGGCGGCACGGCGTCTCTCTTACGCGACAATAAAATCCCGGTCAAGGATGTTTCCGAGCTCACCGGTTTTCCCGAGATGATGGACGGACGGGTAAAGACTTTGCATCCGAAAATTCACGGCGGCATTCTCGCCTTGCGAGACAATCCCGCACATGTCGCCAAAATGAAGGAGCACGGTATCGCGCCCATCGATCTCGTCGTCGTCAATCTTTACCCGTTTGAAGCGACGGTG
>DASWCL010000103.1:0-32900 GCA_036390135.1 Binatia bacterium | reverse complement strand
CCGTGGGTTGCTCAGATTAAACACGGGGGCCCGACTAAAAAGTCGGACCCTCGTGTTTAAAAAATGCTCGATCCGGATGCAAGCGGTGACGCTTAATCATCGTAGTGATATCTGAGCGGATCGGGATCATTCCGGCTATAGCGGCGATCATGATCGCGATCGTAGCGCCAATCGCTGTACCGGTCGTTATGATAGTATCGATAGCTGTAGCGTCGCTCGGGGTATCGGTGGTATCCCCACTGGTCATCTCGATCGTAGTAACAGCCGGCCGTCACCAATACCATGAGCGCTAGTACGGCAATTGAACTTTGTTTTGTTCGTCTCATAACGCCCTCCTTTCCACGTTTGTCTTTCTATTTTAGATTGGGGCAATTGCCATGCCAGGGAAAGCAAGTCTTTTGAAGACGCGGTGTTCGACGTACGGCAAAATTCTCAGTGTGATAATTGACGGAGGAAATTCGCAGAAGCGGACGGTGAAAAGCAGGGACCTGTTGCAATTTTGCGACAGAGAGACAGGCGAATAAGTTTGACAATGCTGCCGCTGCGTGATTCCTAATGTGAAACTGCTCAGAAACTAGAGGCTGCAAACTCGCGGTATTCGAACATGAAAAAAGTCGCTTTTCTGATTACGATTTTTTTTGCCACACCATTCGTTCCGCTGAGTTCGGCGCGCCATGCCGATCAAGCGCATGGGAAGCTATGCCGGTGTTGAAGATCAACAAAGACTACGGCAAGCGGACCGAGATAAAACCTTCCACTGTGTCGAATGGCGGAAACGGTCTGTTTGCCCTCGTCGCAATCAAAAAGATCGAAGTCGTCGGCGAGTTGGGCGGACGGCTGGTGACGGCGGAATCCCGTAGGCAATAGCTATCTTGCGTCCATACCCGAGTGCGCCTGGGCGGAAACCGATCCGTTCAAATATCTCGATAGCAAAGATTTCGGCGCCAACGTGAGCCGGACTAATTTCCGCACCGAGCAAGATCAACGGTATCGCAATTCATTTTCAGAACGCGACGATCCGGCAGTTTTGCGAATATCCTGACTCTGCCTTCGTCGCGATTAAAGACATCGAGCCGGGAAGCGAGATCTGGCAAGCTCCGGACTGCGCTACGACCACGAGAAGTTCATGTATGCGCCGGAGGTGCGCGATTTGTTTTCTGGGGCTTGATAAAGCTCGATTGCCGAGAAAAATATTCGTACGAGCCTTGAGATCTTGCGAAGCGACTTCCCGCCGGGCGGCCCAAAAAGCATTGCCGATGATCTTTTGAGGAGGGAACATGGAAATTTTTGATATCCACCATCATCTGGGTTCATTGACGGGCGGAAGCTTGCAGGAAGGGGACGACTGGCAGGAGCGCGACTACGCCAACCGCGTCCGCATCATGGAAGCGAACGGCGTGGCGAAGTCAGCGATTCTTGCCGCGACAGGTTATATTCAAGCGGATGGAATAAAAGATACCATGCGCGCCAACGATACCGTCGCCGCTTACCGGCGGAGAGATCCGCAGCGCTTCCCGGTGGCCTGTGGCATCGTGGAACCGCTCCACGGCGGGCGCTCGCTCGGCGAACTGGAGCGCATGAAACACGAGCTGGGGCTCGACGGCGTGGTATGGCACCACCGATTCCAGGGCGTAGCGGTGGATCATCCACTGATGCGGCCGCTTTTGAAGAAGGTAAAGGAGCTAGGGCTCGTGCCCTTGATTCACACCAATGCCGAATCGAATCTCGAAGCGGTGTGGCGATTGGAACGGCTCGCCGTGGAATTTCCTGACCTGACGTTCGTTTCCATGGATGCGTTGACCACGAATACCAATAGCCAGCTGGCGCTCGACATCGCCAAGCGGACGACGAATATTCTTTTTGACACTGCGCATGTGCGCGGCTCGGCCTACGTGCGCCAGTTCGTCGAGACGGTTGGTTCGCATCGACTCGTCTTTGGCAGCCTGTTTTATTCTCATCCGGCAAGCTACGAACATTGTGCGACGCTGGAGGAAGTGAAGGCGGCGAAAATCAGCGAAGCGGATAAAGCGAATGTACTTTCGCAGAACGCCAAACGGCTTTTCGGAATAGCATAAGCGCACGGCGCGACTCGTCATTGCCATCTTGGCCGCCAGCGTTGATCAAATTTCCTCCTGGAAATGTTGGCTCCCGGTGCTATGATCTTACTTGTCGGCGGCAGCGGCAGGGGCGCAGCAAGTGAATCTCTCTGTCAAAAAACAAATTGGCAGGCGGTGCCGGGGCGGCGGGAAGTGGCTCGTGAAACGCTCTTATTTACCGATTACAGTCGTCTATGCGTTGACGCTCGGCTTCACCGGCTGCTCGGCCACGACTCCTGTGGTCAGTGAGTGGCGCAATCCTGGGTACCGCTCCGCTTCATTCAAACGCATCATGGTCGGGGGGTTGGGTGGGGCTACCAGCGTACGGCGTAATTTCGAAGACGAATTTGTGACGCAATTACACGCGGTCGGCATCGATGCTTTACCGAGCTACCGCTATATGCCGGAAACCGAACAGATCGACGAAGCCAACCTCAAGCAGGCGGCGCAAAAGTCCGGCGCGGATGCGGCGATCATTGCCCGCTCGGTCCAGGTGGAAGAGAAGAGACAGCTGAGTCCCAGCTACTTTCCGGCACCCTGGTTCGGCTTCTACGGTTCGCACGTTGGTGCCAGCTGGTACGGTCTTTATGGCGCGCCAAGCGTCTACCGTTATAATGAGTATACGTCGGAGACCACACTATATGACCTCGCGAAAAACGAAGTCGTTTGGTCCGGCACGATTACGACGACGGATTCGAGCGATGTCAAAACAGCAATTAAGAGGTACGTGGAAGTGGTCATGGGTGCGCTCCGTGAAAAAAATCTCCTGGGTGCGCACGAGTAATTGATCCCAACGGGGTCGAGTGGATCGAAGATATCGGGTCTCGATCGTTCGCCATAAGGCTTCTAATCCAGATTGCAACCCGCCGCCGATTTGCCACAAATATTCGCCAGTCACTAAGCCCGATTTGACAAGGGCTCTTGCGTATGGTTTTTGGGATGAAAACTATCGCGAAGCAACAAGGCCGTCGCAGATATCGCTGTGAAAAAACCATCCTATTCGGCTAGGCTAGTTTTTACCGTGATTGTTTTCGCCAGCTATGTGGTTCGCGGCGCCTCATCTACAAATACATCGACGGCAAAGATTACGGCGGCCACCTGAGCAGGATCAATTTTGCGCCGAGCAAGATCATCCGGATCGACACGCAATTCCAAGCCGCGGCTATCAAGTAGCTTTGCCATCCGCCTTACTTTGTTGCTTGAGAGATATCGAGGCGGACACCGAGATTTGGTCGAGTTACGGGCCGCACTACGATTACGATAAGTTCATGGGCGCGCGGGAAGTTCGGGATTTTTTCTGTGGTTTAGCGAAACTTGATTGCCGGGAAGAATTCGCTTACTCGTCCTGAATATTTGCGCGGTTCCGTCTTGGAATTCCATTCACGTATGGCAATCGCCACGTTTTCCGCGTAGTGCTGACCTGATCGATAGCGCTTAGCTTTAGCTCGGTTGGGGACTAGAGTTAGAAAATTGCCATGGAACACAAAACCGACGACCTACGAATCAAGGAAATAAAGGAGCTCGTGGCGCCCGTGGATTTGCTGGGCGAGTTTTCCATCACCCCTGGTGCCGCCGACACCGTTTGGGAAGCGCGCCAGGAAATCCACCGCATTTTGCACGGAGCAGATGACCGGCTGCTGGTGATCATCGGGCCGTGTTCGATTCACGACGTGAAAGCCGCAAAAGAATTTGCCGCCAGGCTGCGCGAGACGAAAACCCGTCTGGCGGCTGATTTATTGATTTTGATGCGGGTTTACTTCGAGAAGCCGCGCACCACGGTCGGCTGGAAGGGGCTGATCAATGATCCCAGCCTCGATGGCAGCTATCGGATTAACGATGGGCTGCGGATCGCGCGCCGGCTGTTGCTCGATCTGAATGAGATGGGAATGCCGGCTGGGTGCGAGTTCCTCGACATGATCACGCCGCAGTACATTAACGATCTCGTCTCCTGGGGTGCCATCGGTGCACGCACCACCGAAAGCCAGGTGCATCGCGAGCTCGCTTCCGGATTGTCCTGCCCGGTTGGTTTCAAAAACGGCACCGACGGAAATATCCGCATCGCAGTCGATGCGATCCGTGCGGCACAGGCGCCGCATCATTTCATGGCTGTGACCAAGGCTGGGCGGTCGGCGATCGCGTCGACCACCGGCAACGAGGATTGCCATGTGATTTTACGCGGTGGCAAGCAGCCGAACTACGCGGCGACAAACGTGTCCGCTGTGGCGAAGAGCCTGGCGCAGGCCGGAATCCCGGCGCGCATCATGATCGACTTCAGTCACGGTAACAGCGGCAAAAATCCACAAAGGCAGATCGACGTTGGCCACGATGTAGCCGCGCAGATCGCCGGCGGCGATGGCAGCATATTCGGCGTCATGATCGAGAGTCATCTCAAGGCCGGCCGGCAGGATCTGCTGCCGGGCAAGGACCTTGAGTACGGCGTAAGTATTACCGACGCCTGCGTCGGCTGGGAAGAGAGCCGGGCGCTGCTTGACGTTCTGGGCGACGCCGTCCGGCAGCGCCGCCTCAAGGCGGAACTGGACGCTGAGGCGGAGTAGCCGACGTGGTTACGGCTTGAGCATTTTTTGTCTTTCCGCTTCTCAGCTGTGAGACCAGAATGCGCCGCTTGCCAACGGCGAAGCTGCCCGATGGAAGGGTGCCATAATGAATACTCGATTAGTCCAATTTTTGGTTGTCTTGCTTTCGCTCTTCTTGACCGAACGCATATCGGTTCAAGCAGCCGTGCCGCTCGTCAAGCTAGTTATGACGTCGGGGTCGGCAAGCGAGCGCGATGGCGTAATCTACGTGGCGCAGGATCAGGGGCTGTTCCGCAAGTACGGTCTCGATTTGACCTTCGTGCAGGTGCGCAACGGTCCCGTCGCCATGTCAGCGCTGAGCTCCGGCGAAACGCAATTTCACTGGGGATCGGTTTCCGGAGCCAATCTCGGTGCCATCGCCGAGGGTGCGGATCTGGTATTCGTCGCGGGGTTTATCAATCGCCTGTCGGGGATGTTTGTCGTCAATCCGCAAATCAAAAGCCCAGCCGACTTGAAGGGCAAAAGCGTCGCGGTAAACAGCTTGAGCGGCGGTGGCTGGATTTTTTCCATGTTGATGTTGGATTATTGGGGATTGGCGCCGGAGCGGGACAAGATCCAATTTAGAACGCTGGGCGAGCAGGCGGTGATGGCGCAAGGGGTTTTAAACGGAACGGCGGATGCGGCGTTCTTAGGCTACACCTTCGGTAAAATGCTCCGGAGCAAAGGATTTCGCGTGCTCGCCGACAGCGAGAAGCTGCCGATTCCGTATCAAGGCTCGGGAGTCATCGCCAAGCACAGTTTTATTTCGTCTTCGCCAGCGGCGCTGGAAAATCTGCTGCGTGCGCTGCTCGATAGCGCCGCTTTCATTCGCAATCCCGAGAACAAGAGTCAGGTGACCAGGAGTCTTGCCAAAGCGCTGCGCTTCAAACGGACCGAGGACGCCGACGAAGGCTATCAAAGCATGGTGCATCTGTACGAGAAAAAAATCTATCCGAGTGTGGACGGCATTCGCAACGTCATCCGTCTGCTCGGCGCCAACAACGAAAAGATTCGCCGCCTCAAAGCCGAGGATTTAGTCGACGACAGCGCCGTGCGAAAAATGGAAAAAGAGGGTCGGTTTTGACCGCAATGTCAGCTTTAAATAGACCGAAGGTTGTGTCATAGAGGAGGCGCCAGCGGCGGCAGAGATTACTGACGAAACTCTGGCGATAGGTAATTTGAGTTGAAGGGGGAAACCGTGGCTCTTCAGAAAATCGGCATCATGAGCATCGGCGAGATGGGATTTCATTGGGCTAAGCTGCTTCGCAGTCACGGCGTGGAAGTCCTGACTTACGACAAGGATCGCGGTGACGCGAGTCGTAAACGGGCGGAAAACGCCGGGGTCAAATCGACGGCGTCCATGGCGGATTTGGTTCGGGACGTCGAGCTGATCGTTTCCATCGTCGTGCCTTCGGCGGCGACGAAGGTTGCCGCCAAGGTCGCCGAAGCGGTCGGAACGACCGGCCGCAAAGATCTCTTGTTTCTCGACGCCAACGCGATCTCGCCGATGGCCGCGGATGAAATTGCCAAAATATTACGGCCTGTGCGAGTCAATTTTATCGATGGCTGCATCATTGGCTCGGCGGCCAAAATGGGCAAGGGAACCATCGTCTATGTATCAGGCTCGGAAGCGAATCGCTTAGCGGTGCTGGAAGGTTTCAACATTCCAATCAGAGTGCTGGGCGTGGGAACCAATCAAGCTTCCGCTTTCAAAATCGTGTATGCCGGCCTGACGAAGGGATTACAAGGATTGTTCTGTGAGCTTCTGATGGGGGCGCAGCGCTTCGGCTTGCTCGATGAGATTCGCGCCCAATACGAGATGAGTTTTCCCGGACTATTGGACAAAGTTTCATCGAGCATTGTCGGCCTGCAGATCCACGCGGCCCGGCGCGCCGAAGAAATGGACGAGCTGAACAGGACGTTCCATCACCAGGGCATGAATTCTTTCATGGCGCCGGCGGCGCAAAAGGTGCTCGAAGCGATTGCCGCTTTGAAATTAGGACAAGCCTCGGCCAGCGGCGCGCGCCCGGGCGATCTTCAGCAGACGCTCGAACTCTTCTACCAAAAGGGGCTGCTACAGATGTCGTCCGGCATTGGGAATTCCTAGCGGAGCCCTAGCCATAAATCTGGATTCTTGGTATGCAGGGCAGAACATGAAAATGAGGGAGGATTAACCCGTGTCCCGAGTGGAAAAGAAACAACCCCAATATGGGTCCGACGTCGTCGTCGATTTAATGAAGGCGTTCGATATTGAATACGCAGCGTTTAACCCCGGCGCGACCTTTCGCGGCATTCATGACTCCATCGTCAACTACGGCGGCAACTACAAGCCGGAAGTGATTTTTTGCCATCACGAAGAAATTTCCGTCGCCGTGGCTCATGGCTACGCCAAGGCGAAGAACAAGCCGATGATCGCGATCGCGCACAATATGGTTGGGTTGCAGCATGCCAGCATGGCGATCTTCAATGCCTATATCGATCGGGTGCCGATGATGGTGCTCGGTGGTACCGGTCCGATGAACTCCAAACGGCGCCGCCCGCGCATTGACTGGATTCACACCGCCCTCGTGCAGGGCAATCAGGTGCGAGATTACACTAAATGGGACGATCAGCCATATTCCTTGGCGGACGTGCCGGATTCCTTCATTCGCGGTTACCGCATCGCCACAACGGATCCAACCGCGCCGGTCTATATCAATTACGACGCCGATATTCAGGAAGACGCTTTGACCAGCGCGTTCGATATTCCCAATGTTAGCCGTTACTCGGCGCCCGCTCCCATGCAGGCTAATCCTGAGGCGCTACGGCGGGCGGCGGAGATGCTTGTCAATGCGCAGACGCCCATCATCATCGCCGACTCGCTCGGGCGCAATCCCAAGACCGTGCCCGCGCTGATTGCATTGGCTGAATTACTTGCGGTTCCCGTCGTCGACAAAGGCGGGCGATTCAATTTCCCGTCGGTTCATCCCCTCGACGCGACCGATGGTGCGCGCGAGTTATTACAGAAAGCCGATTTCATCTTGGCGCTCGACGTGGCCGATCTATTCGGCTCGCTGACAACGGTGAGCAAACAGACGCGTAACTGTGAATACGTCACATCACCCGCGGTAAAAATTGCCACCATTTCGATGAACGACATGCTGGTCCACTCGTGGGCCAACGACTACCAGGCGCTGCAAGCGGTCGATGTGCCAATGAGCGCGGACACCGCAGTGGCCGTGCCGGAATTGACCCGGTTATGCCGCGAACTGCTGGGCAATGATGGCAAGAAAAAGGCGGTCATCGAAGCGCGTGAAAAAGAGTTGGCCGAGACGCACAAGAACCGCCGCACCAAGTGGCGCGCCGATGCGGAAGCCAAGGGCTCGCAAAAAGAAATTTCCACCGCCTGGTTGGGCTTGGAAGTGGGCGAAGCGGTCAAGCGCGAAGACTGGGTGTTGGTCAATGGAACTTCCAATGGCTGGACGCGCCGGCTATGGGATTTTACTAAGCCCAATCAGTCCCTGGGGGGCAGCGGCGGCGCCGGTTTGGGCTACGGTCCCGGCGCGTCGATCGGTGCGGCCTTGGCGCTCAAGGGCACCGGTCAACTCGCGGTGGCGATACAATCTGACGGTGACATGCTGATGACCTCGAGCGCGCTGTGGACTGCGGCCAAACACCGCATCCCGCTGCTCATGGTCATGCACAACAATCAGTCTTACTATAATTCCGAGGAGCACGGCATCGAAGTCGCCAAGTTTCGCAAGCGTCCGGTGGAAAATGCCGGCGTCGGCACGCATGTCGATGACCCGGCGATTGATTTTGCCACGATGGCGCGGTCCTTCGGTGTCAGTGGCGAAGGGCCGGTGAGCAGGCCGGCGGATTTGCGGCCGGCGATTGAACGAGGGGTTAAGTACGTGAAGGAAAAACAGTTGCCGTACCTCGTGGACGTCATCGCCGAACCGCGTTAAACCAGGAAAAGAGTTGGCGCACGATCCCTATCAAGAGTTTCGTCAGGCCGTCGACCGACCGGAAGACAAGATCGACCTCGGTCGAGCGGCCTTGACGGTCGCTTTAACCGACTATCCTGACCTCGACATCGCGGCTTATCTCGGTCGCATCGACCGGCTGGCGGTGGAAGTCATGCGGCGCTCTGACAGCGACGGGGATGTTTACCACTCGATCGCCGCGCTCAATCACGTTTTGTTTGGCCAGCATGGTTTTCGCGGCAATCGCGACGATTATTATAATCCTAAGAACAGTTTTCTGAACGACGTCATCGATCGCAAGACCGGCATCCCCATCACGCTTTCCGTGCTCTACATCGAAGTCGCGCGCCGGATCGGTATCGCCCTAGAGGGTGTGGGATTTCCCGGCCATTTTCTCGTGAAATATGGCCGTGAGAACGAGCAGATTTTCATCGACCCATTCGACCAGGGTGAAATTAAATCGCCGGAAGAGCTGAGCCGGATGCTTGATAATTTGTCCGGGCGCAAAGTGGCGCTGAAGCCGCAATTTCTTGAGTCGACGAGCAACAAGCAAATTCTCGAGCGAATCCTCATGAATCTCAAAGCGATCTATTTGAGAAACCATGCTCTCGGCGAAGCTCTGTCGGTGCTCGATCGCTTAATCATCCTCGACCCCGTCGTTGCAGAGGAGATTCGCGATCGCGGCATGGTTTATTTACAACTGGAGTGTTTTAGCCAGGCGCGCGAAGATTTTGAATCCTACCTCCGGCTGGCACCGAATGCGCGGGACGCAGCTGCGATTCGTGATCAGGTCGTGAGTTTGGCGACGCAGGTTACACAAATTCACTAACCCGGACCGAATTCAGAACCCGACTGCTTCGAAAACTCGCGGAAACTGAACGCGAAGGATGTCGTCAAGGAGAAGTCCTTGATCATTGCCCGGGTGAACTTCCAGGGGCGGATTTGCCATAGCTTTAACTGGCGCAGGTTGAGCAACGTTTGGGACCAGATCCGCTGCAACTCTTGGCGCGAATAGACGATCCGATTGTTGATCGCGTCGAATTTGACAAAACTCAGTCGCGGCCTGGACGGTAAATTTTCGCGCAGGCGCGTGTAGGCTTCCTGCCATTCCTGGATGCGATCGCCCAATCGGATGCTCGCCTGGATGTTGTGAATCTCGTCGAGCAAGCGACGCGCCCCTTCGCTCTCGCGCGGCCGCAGTTCCTGGATTTTGACTCTCAAATTATCCCACTGCTTCAAGAAGCGATTGAGATCGCTGCGGCTATAAACCACGCGTGAGGAAAGATCTTCCAAGGGGTCGAGCAGGGCCCGCGCGCGTTCCGGCAGGGTTTCTTTGGCGTTGTTGTAGAGCTTTTGGATCTCGCCGATTTTCAAGGCCTGCCAAATATCGGCTTGAATCTTTTGAATCTGCTCCAGCCAGCGCTCCTCGGTCTCGCTCTTCTTGCGGGTTTGCAGCCAGACTTCTTCCATTTCTTTTAGGAATTTGGCCCACGTGATCAGCAGCGCGGTGATTTCCTTTGAGCGTTTCCATAGATGGACAGGTATTGAATCGACGCTGAAACCGGGGCGGCGAAGCTTGCGGTCTTTGAGGCGGAAGAAGCCGGCGACCATGGGATGCTGTTTTTCGATCAACGCGGCGTTTTTGTACCAAAAGAAGATTGACATGAGGTTCCAATAGTTTTTTGGCTTGTCCGTCCACCGGGCCAAGTTCAGGATCATGTTTTCTTTGCTGTAGAACATCTTCCACGCGTTCTCATATGCCTGGGTCCACTCTTCCGCGCTCATGAGCGGGTGTTTGATCGTCGGGTGGAACGAATCGCGTTTGTTGAAATCCGGATCCATCCAGTCGCCGCGCTTTTTCATCTCGCGGTGATCGTGGGAACCGGGGAGGGGCGTCAGCATAAAAAACGACGCTTGATCGGGGCCGACTTCGTTCATTAGGAAACGCATGTCTTCAGCGACTTGTTCTTTGGAATCCCAAGGCAGGCCGATGATGTAGCCGGTGTGCACCAGCACGCCGGCATCGTGCCACTCTTTGATGATGCTGCGGTATTCTTCGACTTTGTTCTGTTTCTTTCCTTCGGCCTCGAGGTTTTGCGGGTTCACGCTTTCCATGCCGATGAATACCTGCGTGCAGCCTGCCTTGGCCGCCAGCGGAACGAAGTCTTTGGGCTTTTTCGCCAGATCAACCTGCATCATGAAAGAAACGTCGAGGCCTTCCTCGCGCAGTTTGATGATTGCCTCAAAGGTCTCGCGCCAGAGTTTTTTGCGCGCGAAGTTGTCGTCGGTGAAAAAATAAAATGACAGCCCGTGATCGAGATAATTCTTGCGCATCATCGCGGCGATGCTCTGCGGGCTGCGCTCGCGCATTTTGCGCCCTTGCACGTTAATAATTGTGCAGAAGGTGCAGGCAAACGGGCAGCCGCGCGAAGTATCGGCGGTGGCAAAGCTCGGATAGGCGAAGTGCTTCATCGTCTTCGCGCTGGTTTGCGGGAGCGGCGCTTCCTCGATGTCGACGAGGTTTTGCAAATCCTGGGCGAAGCTATAGAGCGGCTTCAACTGTCCGTTGAGAAAGTCGCCGAGAATGCCTTCCCATTTTCCCTCGACTTCACCTGACACCATGCAGATGCCTTCGCGATAAAGCTCTTGGATGTCGGGCTCCTGATCGCCCAACATGTTGATCGTGCCGCTGGTGTGGAAACCACCCATGATGATTGTGATCCCCGCCGCCTTGAAGATCCGCGCCATGTCCAAGGCGCGGGGAAATTGGTTCGTTTGGACGCCGACCAGGCAGACGAGCAACTTGGTGCCAGGGATTTTGCTCCAACGGACAATTTGCGCCGTGGGGACTTTTTCCGCGGTTTCATCGAAGGTGGTGACTTCGATGGGCAGCTTTCCGAAGACTTCTCGCGCTCTGATATCTTCGGTTAGGCCATGCAAAACGTTGAGTGTATTGCTCGGCAGCACGCCTTTCCAAAAGCGGATCACGTAGCCGTCATCGTCGTACTTGGACGGTTTAATCAAGACGATATGGAATTTTTTGATAGGCTCAGACATCGGTCCCGTCTCCTCTGACTGCTTGTAAGTTGATAGGCCATCTTTTATACAGATGGCGAGGGAAGTAGAGGTTTTGGCAACTGTAACAACCGCGGCCACTCCATGTCAAGCTAGTTATCATCTTCTAAAGAGCGATTCTCGCTGCAGAATTTGCAGTTTCGATGATTCAGCTTCATCACGTTACGAAAACCTACCCGCCAAACTACAGGGCGCTCACGGATATCAACCTCGAAATCGCCAAAGGCGAATTCGCCTTCGTTTGCGGCGCCAGCGGCGCAGGCAAGTCGACCCTCCTCAAACTACTGTTTCGCCAAGAGGAGCCGACGGAAGGTCAAGTTTTGATCGATGGCCGCAATGTGACTCGCTTGGGCAGCCGCGGCATTGCCCAATTGAGAAGAAAAATCGGCTTGGTATTTCAAGAGTTCAGGCTTTTGCCCGGTTTAAGCGTGCTCGACAACGTCGCTCTTGCCGCGCAGGTCATCGGTAAGTCGAAGCGCGAGAGCCGCACCAAAGCCTATCAGCTGCTGCGCGATTTGGGATTGAAAGAACATTACGATGCCAAGCCTTTTGCGCTCTCCGGCGGCGAACAGCAGCGCGTCGCCATCGCCCGGGCCCTGATCAATGAGCCGATGTTGCTTCTCGCCGACGAGCCGACGGGCAATATTGATGACGATATGGCGGCTGAAATTATGCGATTGTTCTTGAAAATTCGCGATCGGGGCGCCACGATCATTATCGCCACGCACGACCGTACCATGATTCAACGCTATGGAACGCGAGCGGTCTTTTTGCGACGGGGAATGCTGATTGACGATTGTCGGGTGCCACGTCTCCGGTGACGGGCAGGTGAAAATTTCGCTGATCGGCGTCGTGCTGCGGCAGGTGCGCAGCAGTTTGCGCCATTTGTTTTGGACCCACGTGCTGACTTCGGGCACCATGGCGATGACGCTCTTCGTGTTTGGCGCGTTTATGCTGCTGCAAGTCAACCTGGAGCGCTTGCTCAACGGATGGGGCGAGCAGATTCAAATCACGGCCTACTTGACTAACAATCTCGGAGTCGGTGACGCGCAAAACTTGGTCAAGCGCATTGAGGCGCTGCCCGAAGTGGCGCGTGTGCGTCACACTGACCAAGAGCAGGCATGGCGTGATTTTCAAACCTCATTGGGCACCCAGTCTGGATTGCTCGACGGCTTGCCACGCGACGTCCTGCCGGCGTCGATCGAGATCACGATCAAACCGGAGCAGCGAGACAGTCTTGCGGTCGAGCAGCTTGCGGCGCGTCTAAAAACCGAGAAGGAGATCGCCAGCGTCGAATACCCGCAGGAGTGGGTCGAGCGGTTGGGCTTGGCCGTGCTCGCCGTCGAGTGGGGCAAATGGATGGTCGGCGGTGTCCTATTCATGGCGACGTTTTTCATCGTTGGCAGCACGGTTAAGCTGGCGCTTTTCGCGCGCAAAGACGAAGTCGAGATCATGCAGCTCGTCGGCGCGTCCGAAGCGCTGATCCAGGCGCCCTTTGTGCTCGAAGGAGTGATCCAAGGTCTGGTGGGCGCGATGCTATCGCTGGCGGCGCTTTGGGCAGCCTACCTGCTGTTGGCTCAGCAGACGCCGTCCATGGGCGGTTTTCTGTCTCCCCTCGGCCAGCTGCAATTTTTAGATCTGCAACGAATGGCTCTGTTGGTCGCGGGCGGTTGTCTGTTGGGCGCTGCAGGAAGTCTGTTTTCTCTGCGGAGGTTTGTGAAGACGTGGCATGCTTCAAGCGTAGAACGTTAACGTTGATTTTGGCAGTATGGTTAGCGCTGCCGTCGCTTGCGCAGGCGGCTGCGCCCAACCGAGACCTTGAAGGTATCAGGAAAAAAATTGAAAGCGAAAAAAAAGGCCTTTCCCAACTACAGGTCAAAGAAGGCTCGGTGCTGGAAGCTTTGGGCAACATTCAAAGCGAGCTCGACCAGCGCGCGAAAGAGCTAAAGCTCGCCAATGCTCGATTGTCGAGCGTCGCGAGCGAATTGGCGCTGAAGGAATCGGAAGCTCAATCGTTGAGTCAATCCATTGCCGCGCGGCTGGAAAGTTTGCGCAAGCGTGCGCGGGCGCTTTATCGCTGGCAGAAAAGTGGCAGCCCGCTGGTGATTCTCAATGGCGACGTGTCCTTGAACAACTTTTTGCAGCGGCGAAAATATTTAGCGACCGCCGTGGCGTTTGACCAGGCGCTTTTGGCAAAGCTCCAGGGGGAAAGCGAGCACCAGGAAATCTTACGCGAGGAACTAGCGCGCAAGAAGGAAGAGCTCAACGAGCAAAAACAAGCGCTCGATATTGCCAAAGAAGGCGTTCGGCGCGAAGCGGAGAAAAAAAAGGTGCTGCTGGCAAGTTTGCGCCGGGAAAAAACCACACGCCTACGCGCTTTGAAGGAGATGGAAGCGGCAGCGCAGCGGCTCGAGAAAATGATGGAAGAGATCTCAAGGCGGGCGATGAATAAACCACGAGAGGCGCCTTCAGCTCGTTACCCCGGCGGCGGTCTTGATGCGCTGCGCGGAAAACTGGAATGGCCAGTGCGGGGACAGGTGAGTGCGCCCTTTGGCAAATATCAACACCCCGAATTTGGCGCTGAAATCGCCCGCAAAGGCATCGATATCGACGCGCCCATCGGTGAAGAAATAAAGGCGGTCGAAAAGGGTACGGTGGTTTACGCCGATCGCTTTTCCGGATACGGCAAGATGATGATCATTGATCATGGCGAGCGTTACTATACAATTTACGGTCATCTCTCGGAAATTCTTAAGAAAACTGGTGATGAGGTGAGGCGCGGGGAGGTCGTCGGTCGGGCCGGCGACAGCGATTCCCTGGCCGGAGCCAAGCTTTATTTTGAAATGCGCAAGGACGGTCGCTCCTTGGATCCGGTGCCCTGGTTCCGTAAGCAATAGCTATTTTATTTATCTTGCGATAAACTTGGTCAACAAATGATTCCCTTTATAGGAGACGTGAGATGCGAATAGTTCGTAAACATGGAACGCCTTTCCTGCTTTTGATCGTCGGCTTGGCTTTAGGATTTTTTCTGTCGGCCCATTGGGTGCCTAACGTCTCCGCGGTCGGACGGCAAGACTACGAGAGCTTGGAAGCGTTCAGCAATATTCTTTCCATCGTTCGGAAGAATTACGTCGAAGACGTCGAAACGAAAAGCTTGGTCAATGGCGCGATCAACGGCATGCTGAATTCTCTCGATCCGCACAGCGCTTATTTGACCCCGGAGCTTTACAAAGAGTTGCAGAGCGATACCCAGGGGCGCTTCGGCGGATTGGGCATCGAAATAACGGTGAAAGGCGGCATCCTGACCGTCGTCTCGCCGATCGAAGACACGCCCGCAGCCAAAGCGGGCATCAAGCCTGGCGATCAGATTTTTAAGATCGAAGAAGAATTTACCAAAGATATGTCGCTCGTTGACGCGGTCAAGAAGATGCGCGGGGCAAAAGGCAGCAAGATCAATCTAACGATCAAGCGCGAAGGTGTCGCCGATCTCATGGATTTCACGCTGGTGCGGGACGTGATTCGTGTACAGAGCGTGCGCAGCCGGACGCTTGAGCCCGGTTACGGCTACATTCGTTTGGCGCAATTCCAGGAACGCAGCGACCGTGATATGCAAAAAGCGCTGGAGAAAATGGCGGCGGAAAAGGGAGGAATCAAGGGGTTAGTGCTTGACCTGCGCAACAATCCCGGCGGTCTCTTGACTCAAGCCGTGCGCGTGTCCGACATGTTTTTGGAATCGGGCCTGATCGTCTACACGGAAGGACGCATCGAAGCGCAGAAGCAAAAATATTTCGCACAGAAGGATGGCACTTGGACGGATTTTCCCGTGGTCGTGTTGGTTAACGGCGGCAGCGCGAGTGCGTCGGAGATCGTCGCAGGTGCGTTGCAGGATCATAAAAGGGCAGTGGTGTTGGGGACGAAGACTTTTGGCAAGGGATCGGTGCAAACAATCCTCCCGCTGGACGACAATTCGGCACTGCGCTTGACCACGGCCCGCTATTTTACGCCGAACGGCCGCTCGATTCAGGCGACTGGCATCGTGCCGGATATCGTGGTCGAGAATGCGACGACGCCGGATGGTAAGCCTGACGCACCACGCCGCCCCGGTTTGCGCGAAGAAAATTTGCCGGGTCATTTGCAAAACCCAACGCAAACCCCCAATTCCACGCAAGATCAGTTGGACAAGGAAAAGGAAAATCAAATTCCCTCTTCCGGACCCACTGGCGACGAAACCATCGATAACGACGCTCAGCTCAAGCGTGCTCTCGATTTGTTAAAGAGCTGGGATGTGTTTAAACAAATCGTGCAGAAAAAAGCCGCATAGCGTTGCTGAGCCCAAGTTGCACCGATTAAAACGAATAAGCCCTTCCCTCGGAGGGCTTATTCGTTTGTGCTAAAACTAATTCAGAATGATCAAAAATGTCAGCCAAGACTCCGATCTCCCTCTGTTCGCCGTTGCCAGCCGCAGCTTTTTAACCGTCAGTGAGCTCAACGAGCTCGTCAAAGGAACTCTGGAAGCGCATCTGGGTGCGGTTTGGGTTCAAGGCGAGATCTCCAACTTTCGGGTGCCGCCCTCGGGCCATTATTATTTCACGCTCAAGGACGACAAGAATCAAATCGGCGCAGTCATGTTTCGCCGCCAAGGGACGGGCCTGCGCTTCACCCCGGAAAACGGCATGGCCGTTCTCTGCTTGGGCCGTGTCGGTCTTTACTGCGTGCGCGGTGATCTGCAACTCTACGTCGACGACATGGAGCCGCAGGGGCAGGGCGCGCTCTTCCTCGCCTTCGAACAGCTCAAGAAAAAACTTGCGGCGGAAGGTTTGTTTGCGCCGGAGCGAAAAAAGCCGCTGCCTTTTCTGCCCAGTTCGATCGGCATCGTGACCTCGCATCGCGGCGCCGCGTTGCACGACATGCTACGCATGCTCGGCGATCGCTACCCTGACCGGCGCGTGGTGGTTCGCGCCGTGAAGGTGCAAGGCGACGGTGCCGCCAAAGAAATTGCTCAAGGCATTGACGACTTGAACCGTTTTGGCGCTGTCGATGTCATTATCATCGGGCGGGGCGGCGGTTCGCTGGAGGATTTGTGGGCGTTCAACGAAGAAATCGTCGCCCGCGCCATCGTGGCGTCAAAAGTTCCTGTCGTCTCGGCAGTCGGCCATGAAATCGATTTTACCATCGCCGATTTCGTCGCTGACGAGCGCGCTCCGACGCCAACGGCGGCGGCGGAAATGGTCGTACCGCGCAAAGCCGACTTGCGGCAGCAAATCGCAATGCTCAATCTTCAGCTCAGCAGAAACATTCAGTTCAAGCTCGAGACTGCGGAGGAAAACTTGCGCGGCTTGGTGAAGCGACTCGCCGATCCGGGACGCAAGCTTAGGGAGAATCAACAGCGCCTGGACGAATTGTCCGTTGATTTACTGCGCCGGTTTCAAGAGCGATTGCGCCAAGGGAAAAATCGCCTGGCGGAGGCCGCCGGACGGATGAGCGCGCTCAGCCCGCTGGCCGTGCTGGAGCGCGGTTACTGCATCGCACACAAACTGCCCGAAGAACGGATCGTGAAAAGCGCCGCCACGTTAGCCGTCGGCGACTTGATCCGCGTCACATTCGCGGCAGGGAAATCGCGCTGTCGAGTGGAGGAAAAGGAATAAGTGAAGCGGTGGTTCCGCCTCGCGGTCTTTGCGGCCTGGATTGCGCCGATCGCGATTGTCCATGCGAGCGCTGTGACGGCGGTCCAATGGCCGAAGTCGGTTGAGATATCACAAGGCGGGCTGACCGAGATCCATGTGAGCGGAGAAAACCTCGCGGCGGTGGAGGGACGGTTGCGCACGATGCCGATTGTTTTCTATTCAACCGGCGCGAGTTCTTTTGCCGCGCTCATCGGTGCAGACATCGAAGCCAAGCCGGGACCAAGCAATCTGGTGCTCATCGCGACAAACCGCGCAGGTGTACAGCGCGACCGGATGATTCCGATTAAGATCAAGGCGAAGGGATTTCGCAAGGAATCCTTCAACGTGCCGCCGAGCTTCGACCAGATCAGCCCGGAAACGCTCGATGAAATTCGCCGCGAACAAGCGGCGTTTACGCGCGCCTTTGCCTATTCCACTCCTGAACGGCTCTGGGAAGCGCCGTTTATTCGACCGGTACCCCAGGCGGCGTCCGCGTCGTCTTTTGGCATGCGCCGGATCATTAACGGCACACCGCGCGCGCCGCACAGTGGTACCGACCTGTCCGCGCCGGCGGGAACGGAAGTCGTTGCCAGCAATCGCGGTCGGGTAATTTTAGTCGGCAATTTTTTCTTCGCCGGCGGTAGCGTCGTTCTCGATCATGGCGGCGGCCTTTTCACCATGTATTTTCATCTATCGGAATTTAAAGTCGACGAAGGCGCGCTGGTGCAGCGCGGTGATGTCATCGCCTTGTCGGGATCTTCCGGGCGAGTCACCGGACCGCATCTCCACTGGGGCGCGCTCCTGGCCAACGCGCGCATCGATCCACTGGAATTGCTGTCAAAAATTTCCGTCAACGCTCAAGTCATCGCCGGTCCGAAATTGGTTAGAAGTCTCAAGGATAAATAACGTGGCACGCAAGGAATCTTTGAACCCATCTTTCGAAGCGGCGCTGGAAAATCTCGAACAGATCGTCGAGCAGCTGGAATCCGGCGAACTCTCCTTGGAAGATTCCCTCGCCGCCTTTGAAAAAGGGGTTGGGCTGGTCAAGCAGTGCAATCAAAAACTCAACGAAGTGGAAAAGAAAATCGAATTGCTGGTGAAGGACAAAGAAGGAAAACTCCGGTTAAAGTCTTTTGAGGATCTTCCCGACGACAAGGATGACGCCGAGTGAATTTTTCCCATTCACGTCAGTTGTGTTTCTCCTGCTAACTCGCGTAAGATCGCGGCAACTACCCCTACGGCGAGACTGTCATTGGGCCATGCAATGGATCGCTCCGTGCGAGAAAGACACCGCTACTATTGTAATAAACTTCTGATGGCGTTTGGAAAACTGTCTATCGGCTCCTTGGCACCGGATAAGCGAGTCAAGTGGCAGTTCGGTGGTCAATTTGAGAGCATCAGCCCATCGGTGCTAAATTTGGATTAGCTTCAGTTGCCAGTGGCGGTCTCGATGACATCGCTATCGAAGCGTAAATTCGACTTGGACGAATATCTCAAAAGACAATCCGCTATCGTGGATCGGGCTCTCGAACGTCACCTTGGCAAGTATCCCGGAGCGTCACAGACGATATTTCGCGCGATGCGTTACGGAATTTTTCCGGGTGGCAAACGCATTCGTCCCATTCTGATGCTTGCCTCAGGCGAGCTGTTTGACGCTGCACAGGGTCGTTTGCTGCCGTTTGCCTGTGCCGTTGAGATGATTCACGCCTATTCGCTGATCCATGACGATTTGCCAGGGCTCGACGATGATGATTTGCGCCGGGGCGAGCCCGCCGCTCATAAAGTTTTTGGCGAGGGCATGGCGCTGTTGGCCGGCGACGGATTACTGGCCGAAGCCTTTCATGTGATCTCCGACACCGAGACCCTGCGCGCTGTGTCAGCGGAACTTGCAGTAAAAATCATTCGTGAATTGTCCCATGCCGCGGGTGTCATGGGTCTGGTGGGCGGGCAGGCGCTCGACCTCGAAGCGGAAGGGCAGGAGGTCGATTTGGCCACCGTCGAGCTGATTCACGTTCGAAAAACCGGCGCGTTGATTCTGGCGTCGGCGCGCATCGGTGCTCTTGTCGCCGGGGCGACGGGTGAGGATTTGATCCGGATTTCGCACTACGGGGAATATCTCGGCTTGGCATTCCAGATCGCAGACGATATCTTGGACGCTCAAGGCGGAATTGCGGTGGGGGAGCGGACCGAGTCGAGCCATAAAGAGCGCAAGAAGGCGACTTATCCGTCGGTCGTTGGTATTGTAACGGCCAAGGATAGGCTGACCGAGTTGTTGCGCATGTCGCTGAGTGCCCTGGATAGTTATGAAACGCAGGCAGAGCCGCTTAGAGCCTTGGCGCGGTATATCGTCGGCCGGGCGGTTCATATTGACGGAGAATCTTTAAAGTAAAGAAGGAGACTCATGGGTAAGATGACGCGGCTGTTGGACGGGGTAGAATATCCCAGAGACATTCGGCGCTTTTCCATCGAGGAGTTAAACCGCCTTGCGGCAGAGATCCGAGAGGAAGTGATTTCGGTGGTCTCTGAGGTCGGCGGCCATTTTGCTTCGACCCTTGGCGCGGTGGAATTGACCCTCGCGCTACACTATGTCTTTCGCACACCCGAAGATCGGATTGTCTGGGATACGGGGCACCAGGCCTATGCCCATAAATTGATCTGCGGACGTCGTGATCGGTTGTCGACGATTCGTCAATTCGGTGGCTTGAGCGGCTTTCTGAGCCGCGAAGAGAGTGAGTACGATGTTTTTGGCGCCGGACACGCCGGCACATCGATCTCGGCGGCGCTCGGTATGGTCGAAGCGAAAGTTCTCGAAGGCTCGGACCGAAAAGTTGTCGCGGTGATCAGCGATGGTGGTCTGAGCGCCGGTTTGACCTATGAAGGATTAAATTCCGCCGGCCATCTTGACCGCGACCTGATCGTGGTTTTAAACGACAACGAGCATTTTATCGATCCGCGAGTCGGCGCGGTGTCTTCCTTTCTGAGTAAACAATTTACTACCGACCTCGGCGTGCGGCTGCAGAAAAACCTGTCGAATCTGCTTAAAAGCTTGCCGAGCGGCGAGAATCTCAAACATGTGGCGCGCAAATTTCGTGACTCTTTTTTGAGTTTGGTGACCCCGGGATTTCTATTCGAAAGTCTGGGATTCCAATACGTCGGGCCCATCGACGGCCACAACATCGGCGAAATGATTGCGACCTTGGAAAACGTCAAGAAGATCGAGGGTCCCACGCTCGTGCACGTGCTGACGAAAAAGGGCAAAGGCTACGCCCCGGCGGAAGCGGATCCGATTAAGTTCCATGGGGTCACGCCGTTCCACGTGCTCACCGGCAAAGCGAAAAAAGAAAAGGGGCCGATCCCGACTTACACCGATGTCTTCGGCCAGACGCTTTTGCGCATTGCCAAAGAGAACCCAAAGGTCGTGGGGATCACCGCGGCCATGGGCAGCGGAACCGGCATTGACAAGTTGGCCCGGGAGATTCCCAATCGCACCTACGACGTCGGCATTGCTGAGCAACATGCTGTGACCTTCGCTGGCGGCATGGCGACGGAAGGGTTTATCCCGGTAGTCGCCATCTATTCGACGTTTCTCCAGCGCGGCTACGACGAGATTCTGCACGACGTGTGCTTGCAAAATCTGCACGTGGTCTTTGCCCTCGATCGCGGCGGTTTGGTGGGCGCCGATGGTCCCACGCACCACGGCGTATTCGACTACGCCTACCTGCGTTCGATGCCCAACATCGTCATCATGGCGCCTAAGGACGAAAACGAGTTGCAGCACATGCTCAAGACTGCGATCGATTATCGCGGTCCAATTTCATTGCGTTACCCGCGCGGTGAAGGCTGGGGTGTCGCGCTGGACGCGGAAATGCAAAGCCTAGAGATTGGCAAGGGTCAGGTATTGCGGGAAGGTAGAGATATTGTCATCGCGGCGATCGGCCAAACGGTTTTGTCGGCGCTGAGGGCCGCAGAGGAGCTGACGCCGTTGGGAATCGACGCTGCCGTGGTGAACGCCCGCTTCGTCAAGCCGTTAGACACCGATTTGTTCCGTAGTTTGTTGACTCGCATTCCGCGCCTGATCACGGTGGAAGATCATGTCGTGGCCGGAGGTTTTGGCAGCGCGCTAGTCGAATTTCTCGCGGATGAAGGAATCACCGGCGTGGAAACCAAGCGCCTCGGTGTGCCGGACCGTTTCATTTCCCACGGCACGCAGGATGAGCTCAGAAAATTGTGCGGCTTTGATAAGGATGCGATCGCCCAAGCGGTGTTGCAAATGGTTCGGCGCGGCAAGAAACGAAGCAGGGAGGGATGGGAAAGAGGGAGCGCTTAGATCTCGTGCTGGTGGATCGCCGGTTGGTCGGCAGCCGGGAGGAAGGCCGGCGCAGAATCCTCGCGGGTGAAGTGCTCGTCGACGATCAAGCCGTGACCAAAGCCGGCAGTTTCGTCGATGCCAACGCGCGGATACATCTTAAGCCAGTGCCGCGTTACGTGAGCCGTGGCGGCCTCAAGCTGGAAAAAGCTCTGCATGACTTCGCCATCACGTTGAACGCCAAGACGGCGCTCGACGTCGGGGCATCCACGGGCGGGTTTACCGACTGTCTCCTCGCCCACGGCGCCGCTAAAGTATTTGCGATCGACGTCGGCTACGGGCAATTCGACTGGAAACTGCGCAACGACTCCCGGGTCGCGCTCTTCGAGAAAACCAACATCCGCCATCTCAACGTCGAAGCTTTGCTTTGCGCTCCAGATCTCGCCACGATCGATGTCTCATTTATCTCACTCAGGTTGGTGTTGCCGGCGGTCAAACGATTGCTTGCGCCGCGCCACGAGGTCGTCGCGCTGATTAAACCGCAGTTCGAAGTCGGTAAGGGGAAAGTTGGCAAGGGCGGCGTCGTCCGTTCGGCCGCCGACCATGCGCGCATCGTCGGTGAAATCCGCGACACCGCGATCGGTCTCGGTTATGCAGTCCGTGGCGTGATCGAATCGCCGCTGCTCGGCCCGAAGGGAAACAAAGAATTCTTAATCTATCTTCGCATCGAGGGCTGAAGCCGCTGTGGCCAGAATCCTGACCTTCTTATCGAACCTATGCTCTCGGAGTTACAGCGCGCGCCAAACCCATGGCTGGCTTTAAGAAAATCGCTCATCGTGGTGCTTCTGGCCAATATCCTGAAAACACGCGGTTGGCTTTTGGCAAAGCGATCGAGGCAGGCGTCGATATGATCGAGCTCGATTGCCAAATGACCCAGGATGGTCACGTGGTGGTGTTCCATGATGAACGGTTAACGCGCACCGCGGGGATCCGAGGGACAATTAGGAGCAAGACGCTGGAGCAACTCAAGAAACTTGATATCGGCCGGTGGCGCAAAAAAGTTTTCAAAGGCGAACGCATTCTCACGCTCGAAGAAGCATTGGAAGCCATCGGCGGTAACGCCGATCTCTGTCTGGAAATAAAATCCTACCCTGATTCGCCGCCGGGAATCGAGCTCAAGATCTTATTCATCGTCAGTCACTATGACAGTTTGGATCGGACGATATTTTCATCCTTCGACTCCCATTGCCTCTTCCGTGTACGGGAACTGGCTCCGGAAGCATCGCTGGGTGTCATTGTCGGTTCCCACACGAGGGAAAACTCGCTCGAAGTTGCACGGCGGTTGACGGCCAATTCGCTGCACGTGCAAAGGGAAATCGCCACGCGCGAGTTTCTCACGCGGGCATGGGACGATGGTCTAGACGTGTACGTCTGGACGGTGAACGAAGTTCGAGACATGGAAGTATGGGTTTCGATGGGCGTGCAGGGATTGATCTCGGATTTTCCCGAGCGCTTTTGCAAACTCAGATGCCGGTAAAGCCTTGGGACGGCAGGGATCTTTATGAGATCTTTGCTAATGGTCGTTTCGCGATTCGCTTCAACTATTTTTGCGGCGCCGTGAGAATTTCATGCGTTCGCCGCAGCAAATGATGGCGCCAATTGATCAATCGCTGATCAATTGCCTCCAAACCGTTCATTTTTAAAGTGAATTGCTTGACTTGGAAGGCGAATGCGCTAGAATTACCGGCGGATTAGCTAAGGTGCGGTCCGTTGGTGATCGGGGGTGATGCAATTTTATGACTGGAGTCCGAGTTCGAGAAAATGAATCCATAGAGAGTGCGATCCGACGCTTTAAAAAGCTGTGTGAAAAAGCGGGCATTCTCGCTGAGCTGCGCAAGCGAGAACATTACGAAAAGCCAAGTGTTAAGAAGAAAAAGAAGGCGATCGCGGCCAAAAAGAGAGCCTTGCGGCGCGTCCGTCACTCCTTTTAGCCGTGGGTACGGTGACGTTCGTAAACACCAGTGGAGCTTAAAGACGAAATAAAGGAAGCCGTCAAGACCGCGATGAAAAGCAGGGATCCGGTCACGCTTTCAACGCTACGACTTCTTTTAGCGGCCATGCATAACGAAGAGATCAGGCTCCGAAGGGAGCTTGCCCCCGAGGAAATCCAACGCACGATTGCGACTCTTTGTAAGCAGCGAGCCGAAGCGATTGACCTTTACCGCAAAGGGAAGCGAGAGGAACTGGCGCAAAAAGAAGAAGCCGAATTAGCGGTTCTCAAACGATTGTTACCTCAACCTCTTTCGGAAGATGAAATTAAAGCTCTAATTGTGGCGAGTATTGCAGAGAGCGGTGCGACCGGCCTGCGAGATCTAGGTAAAGTCATGAAACTCGTGATGCCAAAGGTTTCCGGCAGAGGCGACGGCAAGCAAATCAACGAGCTGGCGAAAGCGCTTTTGGGTGGTTAAACTTCGACAGCGGCTGCGGATGGCACACTGTCTGGGTTGGCACTCTTCCAGCGGTTTTCGCTTTTCGAGGTCTGTGCAGGATTGAATGATTTCTGCGAGGCTTCGCGACGCGGTGCGCGCATGGGGTCTCAGAATCAGCGATGCCCCCAACCCTGATGGTTCCGGCTCGTGAATTGGATCGACCTGATCGTTGTCTTCGTGCTCGCTCTCTTCGGCCTACGAGGATTTTTCCGCGGCTTTTTCCGAGAAGTTTTTTCGCTGGCCGGCTTGATCGCCGGTTTCATGTTGGCGGTTGCTTTTCTTCAACCGGCGGCCTCTTACGCGGCCGGCTTGTGGACATTGCCGCCGTTGCTGCTTAAGGGCGCGGCCTTCGTCATCATTTTTTTTCTCGTGTACTTTCTGTTTAATCTCGTTGGCTGGCTGCTGCATCGATCGGAAAGACTGTTGTTTCTCAAAACCCTCAACCGTGTCGGCGGAATTGTCGTGGGCTTGGGCAAAGGCGCGGCGATCACGGCGTTGATCATTTTTTTTCTCGTCGACGCGTCCTGGTTGCCCAAGTCGAGCCATGAAAATTTTCACGGCTCGTATCTCGCCTCACCGCTGTCGCGCTTCGCCGCAGGGCTCATTCGTATCGGTAGACAGCAGGTTCATTATAACCCGGATGTGGAACAAGCCTCGTCTCACGGCAACAAGCGGTTATGACACCCTGTCATGATTAACCCCGAAAAGATCGCCGAGATTCGTAACCGCGCCTCCATCGTCGAGGTCATTTCCGATCACGTGACCCTCAAGAAAGCTGGGCGAAACCACATGGGGCTTTGCCCCTTTCACGCGGAGAAAACCCCGTCCTTTACCGTGAGCGAGGAGAAAGGGATTTATCATTGCTTCGGCTGTCAAACAGGCGGCAGCGTGTTTCACTTTTTGATGCAGTACGATCATCTGACTTTTCCCGAAGCGGTGGAGCAGGTGGCGAAGCGATACGGTATTGCGATCGAACGAAGCGAGCGGTCCGGAGCTTTCAACAGCGGCGGTGAAAGAGAGCGTCTGCACAGTATCAACGAGCGCGCCGCCCTCAATTACCAGAAAATTCTATTCAGCCATCCCGACGGCGCCAAGGCACTGACATATCTGAAATCGCGCGGCGTCGATGAAACGACGGCGCGCAAGTTCATGTTGGGCTACGCGCCGCACGGCGGTTCGGGACTTTCCAATTTGTTGCGCCAAGAAAAGATCCCGGTCGAAGACGCGCTCCGTCTCGGTTTGATCGGCCAGCGCGAGCCGCAAAAGTTTTACGAGAAGCTGTTCGCTCGGGTGGTGTTCCCGATCATCAATCCGGCGGGGAAGATCGTCGGCTTCGGCGGGCGTGTGCTCGACCAAAGCATGCCGAAGTATCTCAACTCGAGCGAAACACCGCTGTTTCATAAGGGATCGACCCTCTACGGGCTTTATCAGGCGAGAGACGGCATTCGCAAAACCGATCGCGCGATCGTGGTCGAAGGTTATCTCGACGTCATTGCCTTGTCACAACATGAGATTACCGATGTCGTCGCCACGCTCGGCACAGCGTTGACCGTCGAGCATGTGCGCGCCTTGTCCCGTTACACGAAAAATATCATCGCCCTCTTCGACGGCGACGACGCCGGTCAGAAGGCCGCGGCGCGTAGCTTTGAAATCTTCGTTGAGGCCGGCGTGCTTGGCCGCGCTGCTTTTCTACCGGAGGGAGACGATCCCGATACTTTTGTTCGCCGCCACGGAAAGGCTGCGCTGGAAACGATTCTCGATCAGGCAGTTCCGCTCGCGGATTATTTTTTTTCGTGGTTGGAGCGGCGCTACGGCAAGACGCTCGAAGGCAAGAGTCAGATAGCCGGCGAAGCGAGTCGAGTATTGGCCAAAGTGAGCAACGCTTTCGAAGTTGACTTGCTGGTGCGCCGCGCAGCCGATATGCTGGGGATACGCGAAGAGTTGCTTCGCCGCCCGGCGCAATCGGCTCGTTTTACTCGGCCGATCACGCGTACCGCAGTGTCCACCCCTACGCCCGATAATCGGGACGACGTGGCAGAACGATCGTTGGTAAGTTTAATGCTCCGCGCGGTTTCCGTGGTGGAGATGGTCGCAAAGGAGCCAGACGCGCCGAAATGGTTTGGGGCGAAGTGGCGCTCCGTGGTTGACGGCATGGTTGCTGAATGGCAAGAACGTGGAGATGTCGACGTCTCGCGTTTGACCCAAGGGTTGCCGACCGAGCTCGCTAGCGAGATCGCCGCGCTGGCTCTGCGAGGAGACGAACCGCCCGACGGTGATTGTGCCAGAATGGTGCTCGATTGCCTCTCGCATCTACGCCGCAAACACCTCAAAGGCTTGGAGCGTGATCTGCGCATCGCGATTCGCGTTGCGGAAGAACAAAAGGATGAGAAAGCGAAGAGAGAAAGGATACTAGAATGGCAAGACCTCGTACGAAAAGAACGCCAGCTAGAACACCCAAAGCTCGAGCCGAAGGCGCCCGTCCGCTAGCGAAGACCCAGTCCGCCTCCGGTTCCGCTGGACAGCCGGTGGAGAAGAAAAATATGAAGGAGGTCAAGAAGCTCATCGATTTGGGTAAGGAGAAGGGCTATTTGACCTATGACGACGTCAACGACATGTTGCCGGCGGAAGTCGTCTCGCCGGACCAAATCGACGACGTTATGTCTATCTTCGGTGAAATGGATATCGAGGTCGTCGATGCCAATCAGCGAGTCACACTGGGGAGTGGCGGCGAGGATCTCGCAGAGGAAGAGGAGGAAGAAAAGGAAGCCGATGGCGAGGCGGATGGCGACGTCGTCGGCAAAACCGGTGATCCGGTGCGTATGTATCTGCGCGAAATGGGAACCGTGTCGCTCCTCAGTCGCGAGGGCGAGGTTGAAATCGCAAAGAAGATCGAAGAAGGCGAGAAGCGGGTGATCCACGAGGTGTTATCGAGTCCTTTGGCGTTGACATATATTTTGGATCTCGGCGAGAAGCTGGCGCAGCACGAAATTCGCGTGCGCGAGATCATCAAAGAAGAGGGCGACGAAGACAGCGAGGACTTTGAAGAAGAAGAAGTCCATGAGAAAAGACTGCTCGACCAAATCGGTAAAATTCGCCGTCTCTCCAACGACCGGGAAAAAATCAGACGGCAGCTCGACGGCAAACGGATATCAGCGCAGCGTCGCCGATCGCTCCTCGAGAGCGTCGGCAAATATGGCGAGAAAATTATCAACAGTTTGATCGGTTTGCAGCTGAATCGAAAACAGACGGAAGCGATCGCGGACGGGCTCAAACGGGCGATGGAGCGAATGCAGTCTCTCGAGCGCAGAGTCAGAGAATTCGAACAGAGGGCTGGCAAATCCTCGACCGATATCTTGAAACTAGTCGCGGACACCGACGGGCGCAAAAAAACTTGGCAAAAGGTCACCGGGTCGTTGCGCATGGGACATGACGCGATCTTGCAAATGGCGGAGGATATTCGCAACGCTCGGCGCGATATTCGCCATATCGAGAAAGATCTCGAAATCCCAGCGGATGAGATTAAGCGCCGCGTCTATTCGATCATTGAAGGTGAGACGAAAGCCAACTTGGCCAAGAAGGAATTGATCGAGGCTAATCTGAGATTAGTGGTGAGCATCGCCAAGAAGTACACCAACCGCGGCTTGCAATTTCTCGATCTCATTCAAGAGGGCAATATCGGCTTGATGAAGGCGGTGGACAAGTTCGAGTACCAGCGTGGTTACAAATTTTCCACGTACGCCACCTGGTGGATCCGCCAGGCGATCACTCGTGCGATTGCTGACCAGGCGCGCACGATCCGCATTCCGGTCCATATGATCGAAACGATCAACAAGTTGATCCGCACGTCACGTTATCTCGTCCAAGAGATTGGTCGCGAGCCGACGCCGGAAGAGATCGCGACCAAAATGGAGATTCCCCTCGACAAAGTGCGCAAGGTTCTAAAAATCGCCAAGGAACCGATCTCGCTCGAGACGCCCGTCGGCGAAGAGGAAGACAGCCACCTCGGGGATTTCATCGAGGATAAGCGGATCATTACACCGTCGGATGCGGTCGTGAATATCAATCTGCAAGAACAAACGCGAAAAGTGTTGGCAACTTTGACGCCGCGCGAAGAACAAGTTCTGCGCATGCGCTTCGGCATCGGTGAAAAGTCCGATCACACGCTCGAAGAAGTCGGGCAGAAATTTACCGTCACTCGCGAGCGCATCCGTCAAATCGAAGCAAAGGCGCTACGCAAGCTGCGTCATCCCAGCCGAAGCAAGCGGCTGAAGAGTTTCATGGAAACCTAGCAATCGACGAAAATCTCGGTTTCGATCGACTCACGGCTGAAAATCTGCCATCCTGCATAGATCTTCGGGCCCATAGCTCAGTTGGTTAGAGCCACCGGCTCATAACCGGTTGGTCCCTGGTTCGAGTCCAGGTGGGCCCACCAACACTCTTCCTCTTATTTTTCCTACTACTTGCGCTGCTTTCTGCCGCTCACGGGTGCCAAAGGTTTCACTCAAGGTTTCACTTTCGGCGCCAAAAAGCCGGCTTAACTGCTCAATTGAATCGTTTCGGATGTACTTCCCGTAATGCTTTTCGATCATGGCAACGGAGGTCCCGCAGTAATCCGCGAGCCACTTAATGTTGACGCCGTTGGTCAGGCCCACCGATATGAACGTGTGGCGCATCGTGTAGGGTTTTCGCTCGCGGATCTCCTTTACACGCAGCGCGGGATACCAACTCTTTCGCCGCCAGGTGTGGAAATCGACCGGTCTGGCCTCTTGATTCAAGAACACATGGTCATCGTCGGTGACGCGCAGCGGCTTGACCGTTTTTAACAGCTGTACGAGACTCGGCATCATTCGAATGACCCGCTCGCTGCCGGCGGTCTTGGTAGCGCCCTCCGCATTCATGTACCGGCTCTTCGTTATCGAGATCTCGCCGCGGCGGAGATCGATGTCGCCCCATCGAAGCGCCAGCGCTTCAGACGGTCGCATGCCCGTGAAAAACAGACTATAAACGAACGGGTGCCAGTGCGGCCGCTTCTCTTTGAAATAAGAAACAATCGCGTCTCGCTCATCTTCGTGAAACGGGTCCGGATTCCCAGTCTTCGCTCTAGGCCATGTGAGTGCGGAGAACGGGTCTTTTTCAATCAGGTAATCGACCGTCCGCGCGTCACGGAACATGGCTCGAAAATTGGCGTTGATTATATTACTGACGCTTTTTAGAGCCAGTTCGCGTTCCTGAAGTAAATACGACCGAAATGCTTCGAGCAGGGCAGGTGTGAGCTCGGCCAAAGTGACATCCTCGAACTTGGGAAGAATATAGCGCTTGAAATGCTCTTTGTAATCGCGCTCAAGGCCTGGGCGGACAAGAGGAGGCTTTTTTCTCTCGATCCATATCCGATAGTATTCGCCGATGGTTTTGGGCGCCGCTGTTTTCGGTTTTAACTCTTCGGCGCGATTCCCTTCGGGAAACCACTTGAGGTAATCGAATACGCCGGTTTTGATCTCACGGCCGATCAATACTGCCTTGGCCTCAACGAGCTTTCGATTATCGTGCGCGGTATCGTCCGGGTGTTGATTCGCATGTCCCACATTGAAAGAAACACCGGCGCCGGGCCTTCTGGCTTTCTCTCCCCAAGCCCGGCCAAAATACGCGGCTACACGCCGTCAACGGTCACTGTTTGCGATGTAGCTATCGTCTCGCTTGGATCGTGATTCGAGGGAAGCAGTACCTGCGAAAAAGAGCGTTCCCTCAAGTAGCCACCGAATAGTGACTTTGTTTACACCCATATCAACGACGGTTGCACTCTCCCCGTCACCGACTCGATACGCGCTCTTACTTAGTCTTAAAGTTTTAACCGATTCGCAGCCTATAGTATTCGTGCTCTAGTTTGAGCGATGGCATCGGGTTTGCCTATTGATGTGAATCGCGAATGGTCTCGCGCCAAAATGAATCATGAGTACTATTGTACCGGAGATTCTGAGCGCGCTAGGAAATTATGAAGCGCGACTTCCAATTGCGAGGTGAATAGCTGCCGCACGTCTGCATTGCTATCTAAAACGGAAGCTCCGATGAATAAAAACATAATAATTGTTTTTGGTATTCTCGCGATTCTTGGCTGGTTTCTCATGTTTGGTCTCGGGATTTTCGTTGCATCTAAGCCCTATCGAGAGCAATTGCTCCAAGCGTTCGAATGGAAGGCCTTTTTCGTAAGCCTGTTAACCTATACACCGACCAATATTGCTGTCTTATGTGAGCTAGCGGCTTTCGGCGGAGGTTGCGCAAGTCAGCTAGTTATTACCACAGCGTCGCGTTTTAGGGCTGACGATTCACAAGCAAAGATGGACATTTCAGATAGCGAAATTTATATGCAAGAGAGTCCAGTCAGTTCAATGTTGCGAGGTTTTGTGGTCTATATATCATTCTTGGCAGGTGTGTATGTCGGAACAAACGCACCCTTCGCTGAGCCAACGCAGGAGCAGTACGCGCGAGTAGCAGGAACTATCAGCCTGCTGGCTTTTGTCGTTGGCTATGATCCGACACTGTTTCGACAACTTCTGAGCCTTGGGGCCAAACTTAAACGCGAATAAATTTGCTCGGCCTTAGGTTACGCGGGTTTTACATGAGGTGTTCATTAAAAGGAGGGCCTGAATCATGCCTCAAGTTATTCCGCAAGAACAAGCAGCTCGTTATGTCGGCCTAGAACTGAATGCTATGTTCTATACGGGTGTTCTTACGGCAACAACCTTTCAAGAACGGAGGAACTATGCGTTCAGGACTCGCAATTTCAGAAATCGTGTTGACTTTCATGCTGTCCACTGCTGCGGTCGCTGCCGAATGGAAACGGATCATTGATCCACCCGCGGCGCCACAAACTATGCTCGTTCTCACCAACGGCGAGGTCATGACTCTGACCAGCGATCGCGGACCAAACTCCCAGATGGAGGATCGCTCCCAGATCTGGATGCGCCTTTCCCCCGACGCCTTAGGTGACTACGGCAACGGTTCCTGGCGGTTCACCGCTCCCATGTCAATCCCTCGGCTTTTCTTCGCCTCTAATATTGTTCGTGACACACGGCTGATTGTCCTAGGCGGCGAATACAGCGGAATTGGCCTACAGGCTAACTGGACACGCACGGGCGAGGCATACAATCCCGCCACTGATACATGGCAGTCAATCGCACCGCATCCGGAATCGCAGTTTGGCGATGATCCCACTATCCTGCTGGACGGCGATCGCATTCTCGCCGGTTCTCTATTCCCGTAATACGTGGATCTATCACTATCTGACTGATACTTGGGAAGAGAATCCCATTCCGAAAGTCTATGACGATAGATCGGATGAGGAGACTTGGGTCAAGCTGCCCGGCGGACGTGTCCTCAACTACGATTTGTTCCAGTCCCTTCGCGTTCCGAACGGTCAATTCGCGGAGATTTTCGATCCGGTCGCAAACGCATGGCTACCGGCATCCCCTAGCGACGGCACGGCCGCTGGATTCATCCCACAACTTTCCGCCACGGCAATTGGTTTCGAGTTGGGCGGCGCTCTCCAAACGCCACGGAGAATGAAACGGCGAAACGGTACCGAGGAAGTTTTTTATATAGGCGCTACCGGCCATACGGCCATATATAACCCCCTCCGCAACGAATGGCGGTCAGGACCGGACCTCCTCGGTGACGCAAACGGCATTAAGGGTTTATTCGGAGCCGACGACGCACCGGCGGCAGCACTGCCTAGCGGCCACATCATTTTTACTGCCGATGCCGGTCCTATCCGCGGCACCTTCTCTCCGCCGACGAGATTCTTTATCTATGACCCGGAGTTGAATATCATCTCGCAGCTTTCAACTCCTTTTGACAGTCATCTCAACAGCGTTGCCGCATATGAGACGAGGCTAGCCGTCCTCCCTACAGGACAAATTCTCTACGGGGACATGACGGCCAAAGAAATGTGGGTGTTTACCGGCGATGGCACCGCTCCTGGGGCTCTGCGGCCCAAAGTGGATGATGTGGTTCTCGGTCCCACAGGGTTCAATTCCTTCACCTTAGTTGGTCGCCAACTAAACGGTGTTTCCGCCGGCTCCAGCTACGGTGATGACGTGGAGTCAGACGAGAACTATCCGATCATCTACCTAACCGCCAAAGATGGGTCTGTCTTCTACGCGACGACGTCAAACTGGTCAAATACCGACGTCGCCAACAACGGCGCGCAGACTGTAGACTTTACACTCCAGAATGGCACGCCCGCCGACAGATATCGACTTTTCGTCTCTGGCGCCGGTATCCGGTCCAAGCCGTTTTGCGTCAGCTTCAGGCCCAAGCATCTTCGTGATGCCCTAGGCGATGGGTCTATCTCCTGTCAGAACAAACATGACGATGATGGCAACGACAACATGAACGTCGCGAATGAATGACCGACGTACGCTGAGTACAATCCACGAACCAACGAATCGACCGGACTAACCCAATAGGCAATGCGGAAGGTTCACAGCCGTACGGGGCGTTGGATGAGTTGATTACCTCGAAAACCCACTTCACGTCGCTGAATCCAAGAGAAAATAGAAGAATTTTATCTGAGAAATAAAACCTACGAGTAAAATCGATAAAAACACTCCCGTCAGTTTAGAAGAATTACGCCTCGCCCAAACCGATGCGCGCTGTCAAAGCTGTTGATCGAGAAGGGCATCATCACACAGCAAGAATTTCTCGCGAAGATTTCAGAAGAGCGGGCGACATATCAGG
>DASWCL010000102.1:0-14576 GCA_036390135.1 Binatia bacterium | reverse complement strand
CAACGGTTTGCAGCAAGCCGCGCCGCAGGTAAGCGAGCATATTTCTCGCTTCGGCCTCCTGCCGGCTGAAGGTTTTGAGTTTCTCCAACAGCTGTTCATCGCTGACGGTCGCCAAGCTCGCCACGGATGTTAAGTCGCTGGACACCTTGTTGGTTTGCACCAAGCTCGCGCCCGCCTTGGCGTCAGCGTCCGAGAAGCGCAACGAGAAAATATAGAACGCCACCTGCCAGCGTTGTTCTTCACTGAGCGCTGCAAAGGAAGCCATCGCCGTACCCTCGACGCCGAAGCTCGCGGTGTTAAAAGCTTTGAACGGCGACAAGCCTCCGATGCGCTCCGGGTCGGTGAAGTTTGCCGGCGGCGGCGTTTTGGGGTTCATCGACTCCCGCCCGGGTCCGTCGCCGTTGCCGGTGGCGCCGTGGCATTGCGCGCAATTGTCATCGTAGATTTTCTTGCCGCTTGCCAACGATGGCAGCCGGCGCGGGTAGGGAACGATCTTATAGGCTGCGATGACCTTGTCTTTGGCGCTCTTGGCCGACTCGGCTACCACCTTCGGGTCGGCTTTGCTGCCGATTTGCTGTGCCAGTAAATTCAGCTCCGACTCGACTCCGGCCTTGTCGCCCTTATCCGCTGCCTTCAGCTGGCGAAAAAGTTCCAGGCTTCGTTTGGCGAACTCCTGCGCCTCACCGTATTCATCCTTGCTCAGCACCTTGCCGTCCTGGACTGCGTTTTTGTAATCGGTGCCAAGATAGTCGAGCAGCGCGACAAGTTTTTTCGCCTCATCTTGAGCCATTGCCGGAAAAGCCGCGGCGAACATCATCGGCAAGGCGAAAAGCAGAACAACGGCGACTTGAGCGCAGCGAGGGTGAGCTGCTCGGAACCCTTGGAGAGCGGCCGCGATCGCACCCTGCGAGCTTCTTTTGTCCCTGTTGTCCATGCCCTTGATCTGCACCGGTATCTCTATTATAAGGTGGTCATGTGTTTAATTGTTTATACATTAGCAATATAATTGTTTCCCGATGGCAAAGTCAAAAGTTCGTATAGTCGAAAGAAAAAAGTTTGTCAAGCCTATGGAAGATGCCAAAGTCAGCCATGCGCTGGAGGATTACCTGAAATCTATTTACCAGCTTGCGGAGGAGTCTCAGCCAGTGATAGCGGCACGCATCGCGGCTGAAACCGGTGTTTCGCCATCCACCATATTCACCACGCTGCAGCGTTTAGCGCGGGAAGGCTACGTGACGATCAATCACCGCAAGGAAATTCACCTGACGCCGGATGGCAAGACGGTGGCGGAAAAGATCGTGCGGCGGCACTTCTTAACCGAACGGTTTCTCACCGATCTGCTCGGGCTCGATTGGGTAAAGGCGCATCAGGAGGCGCACCGTTTGGAGCACGCGATATCCCAGGACGTGGAAGAGAGGCTGGCCAAGTTGCTGAGTAATCCGACTACCTGTCCGCACGGGAATCCGATCCCCGGGGCGCTTCCCGGCCCGTCGCAGAAGACGATCCCGCTGAACGAAGCTTCGGACGGGCAGAGCGTCGAGCTCGATTTTATCACTGAAGGCGGAGAGCGCGACGTTCGCTTGCTGAGTTTTCTGCAAGAACACGGCATGCGCCCAGGCGCCAAAGTTCACGTGCTCGACGTTGCGCCTTCGCTCGGTATGATGTCTCTAAAAGTGGGCGAGAATGCGTTTTCTTTGGGGATTGAGGCGGCGAAAAAGATCCGCGTGCACTAGCCGATTGAGACTGATTTTTTACAACTCATCTTCTGTAGCGGGCGCGGGCACGCTCGATGCTCCATCGTCGCGTTGTCGTTCGGCCAATTCACTGGCGAGAAATTCGATTTGGTCACTGATGCGCGCATCGCGATCGAGCAAAATTAGCTCCTGCCCTTTGACGCGGCAGCTACCACTCTTTGCCCGGTAGCCCGCCTCGCGTAAAAGTTTTTCGCTTCGCACTTCGATGTTCAGGCGTTTCGCGCTCAGCATCAGTTCCTGCAGGCGCGCTTCCTGCTTGTTCTTCGATTGAGCCATTGGCGTGGGTTAACCGTCCCAAGTATGAACAATATCACGGCGATTGTAAACCTTGAGGTCGATTTTCTGCTTGCAAAAAAGCGTTTCCTTGTTATCGTAACGCTGCGCGTTTAATCGAGAATTCATGGGGGCGGCGGTTTTGTCCGCTACGGCAAAGCTCAGGAGGTCGGCATGATCAAAAATATCCTTGTGCCGCTCGACGGTTCCGAGCATTCCAAGGCAGCGCTCGACTACGCGATTTGGATTACTGAAAAGTTCAACGGGACGCTCTTCGGCCAACATATTATCGATACCATCTCCATCGAAGGCACTTTTTTCCACGACATCTCCGGTTCTCTTGGCTTCGAGCCCTATTTGGATTTTTCCAGCAAAATGCGCGAAATTCTCGAGGAGCGCGGCCGATTCGTCCTCGACGATTTCGCCGCGCGCTGCGAAAAGAGGGGCGTCCGCTACACGACATTTCTCGACATGGGTTTGATCGCCAACGAGATTTGTGAACGCGCCAAGGTCGCCGATCTTGTGGTGCTCGGTCACCGCGGCGTCAACGAAGAATTTTCCACAGGACTTTTGGGGACGACCGCCGAAACGATCACGCGCAAATGCCCGCGGCCCGTTTTCGTCTCGACAAGACAATTCAAACCCGTCGAAAGCCCGCTGCTGGCTTACGATGGCAGCCAACGCGCGAGCTCAGCGATGGAATCGGCAGCGGAATTTTGCACGGTGCTGCATTTGCCGCTGACCGTGCTGACGGTTTCCCGCGAGGAGTCCGTGATTCACGCCAACTTACAGCGAGCCAAGGGCTATTTGAGCTCCTATCCAATCGATGTGACTTACAACACCGCGGGCGGTTATCCGGAGCAGAAGATCGTCGAGCAACTGGTCGGCCGCAACCACGATCTGCTTTTCATCGGTGCTTACGGGCACCGGCGGATTATTGAAATGGTTTTGGGCAGTACGACCGAATACGTGCTGCGCAAAGCGCCTTGTCCGGTGTTTCTGAATCGTTAGCTCAGAGTTTAAGGAGTTATAGCGATGAAATTTCTCGCGGCAGCAATTCAGATGCTCGCCACCGACGACAAGGCGGCGAATCTAAAGGAGGCCGAGCATGAGGTGCGCCGCGCGGCCGCACAAGGCGCGCGCTTGATCGCGCTGCCGGAGGTTTTCATCTGGCGCGGCGACAAGAAACTCGAACGTGAGTTCGCCGAATCGATTCCCGGTCCGACCTCCAAGACGATGGGCGCGCTGGCAGGCGAGCTGGAAACTTATCTCTTGGCCGGCTCGATTCTCGAAGCGATCCCCGGCAGCGCGAAAGTCTACAACACGAGCTTGTTTTTCGGCCCGTCGGGGAATTTGCTCGCTTCATACCGAAAAATTCACCTCTTCGACGTCGATCTCGCCAATGGCACATCGCTGCGGGAATCGGCCAGCCGCGAGTACGGCGATAGTCTGGTTGTCACAGACACCGAGTTTTGTAAAGCGGGATTGTCGGTCTGTTACGATTTGCGGTTTCCTGAGCTGTATCGGACGTTGGCGAAGCAAGGCGCCGAGTTAATTTTTGTCCCTTCCGCTTTTACCGCATACACGGGGGAAGCACACTGGGAAGCGCTGCTCCGCGCCCGCGCCATCGAAAATCAAGTTTACATCATCGCGCCCGACCAGTTTGGCAAGAGCGCCAAAAGTTTCGACACCCACGGTCATAGCATGATCGTCGACCCGTGGGGCGAAATTTTGTCCGAACTTCCCGACGGCCCCGGCGTGATCACCGCGGAAATCGACTTGGATTATCTCGCTAAAGTCCGTGCCGAGCTGCCTGCGCTGAAGCACCGCCGGCTATAGACGGAATCGATAAATCCCGCCAGTGTTATGAAGTCGGCGGCGCGTAGGCCAAAGCCCGAATTGGTCGACGATTGGAGCCGACATCAACGATGTCCGTTAAGCCGGCACATCGTCTAGCCGAAGCTGGTCTAGCGAGCTCCTGTTCTTCTGCCGTTGCCTGGCTGAACTAGCGCGAAATCAATTTCACTGCGAAACGAATTGATCCGCACGACCCTGACGCGCACGTTGTCACCGAGGCGGAATTTCTTGCCGTGGCGGCGGCCTTTGATCACGTATTCTTTTTCGTAGTAGTCGTAATTGTCGTCTGTTAGTGATGAGAGTTTCACTAATCCTTCGATAAAATAGGCGTCGAGTTCGACGAAGAAGCCGAAGTTTGCCAAACTGTTGACGAACCCGGTGAATTCCTCGCCGATCTTGTTCATCATGAACTGCGCTTTCTTGAGGTCGACCATTTCTCGCTCGGCGTCCATGGCGTGGCGCTCGCGCTCAGAGGTGTGTTTGCCGGCTTCTTGGAGATAGCGAAGCAAGTCTTCGCGCTCGTTGGTCTTGAGCTTTTCGCCACGCATTACTCTGTCCAACATCCGATGCACAATCAGATCAGGGTACCGGCGAATCGGCGAAGTGAAATGCGTGTAGCATGTCGACGCGAGACCGAAGTGGCCGATGTTCTCGGGTTGATAAATCGCTTGTTTCATCGAACGTAGGAGCACCCGGTTGATGACTCGTTCTTCCGGTTTGCCGCGTGCGGACTCCAATAGTCTTTGAATTTCCAACGGTGCAATGGTGTCTTTCTTCTGCGGTAGACGATAGCCGAGGCTCAAAAGAAATGGCGCCAGAGCTTCGAGCGCTTCTTGATCTGGCCCTTCGTGAACGCGGTAGAGCGTGGGAAAATCCTTTTCGGTCAGATGGCGCGCGACCGCTTCGTTGGCGGCGATCATGAATTCTTCGATGATCCGGTGCGCTATGTTGCGCTCGGCGCGCACGATGTTTTCCGGCAAGCCCTGCAGATCGAGAACGATTTCGGCTTCTGGTAGATCGAAGTCGAGATTGCCGCGGATGCGCCGCCGCTCGTAGATCAACAGTGCGAGATCTTCCATTAACTTGAATTCGTCAACCAAATTTCGGTAGCGCGCCGTACATTCCGGATCTTTATCGAGCAAGATACGGCGTACGTTGGTGTAGGTCATGCGCTCGTGGCTGCGCATGACTGAATTGAAGAAGCGGCTGCGGATCACTTCGCCTTTGGCATTGAATTCGATGCAGACCGATTTCGTCAACCGGTCTTCGTTGGGATTCAAACTGCAGATTCCGTTGGAGAGCGCTTCGGGCAACATCGGGATCGCACGGTCGGGAAAGTAAACGCTGGTGGCGCGCGCGTAGGCTTCCCGATCCAACGCGCTTTCGGGAACGACGTAATGCGCTACGTCGGCGATCGAAACGTAGAGCTCGTAGCCCGTGCCTTGCCGGCGCACATAAACTGCGTCATCGAAATCGCGGGCGTTCTCGCCGTCGATGGTGACGATGGGAAACTCTCGCAAGTCGGTGCGCGCGGCGATTTCTGCCGGCGCGATCGCAGAGAAAACTTGATTGGCCTCGCGATGAACTTCCGCAGGAAAACTCGTGGGGAGGCCGAAGCGAAACACGATGGATTGGGCTTGCACTTCCGGATCGTCCGGATCGCCCATGACTTTGACGACTTGAGCTTCCGGCGCCGACATCGCCGTCCCATAGCGGGTGATCTCCGCGGCGACAACTTTGCCTTTATCCGGCATCGCTGTGCCCCGCTTGAGCGCGATCGGGCCGATTCTCGCATCCATCGGCACCAGCAAGCTTTGTCCGTTCAATTCATCGTAGGTTCCCAGTAAACGGCTTTGGGCGCGCTCTAAAACTTGCACGACGTGCGTTTCGCTAGCGCCGCGCTGTTTGCGGTCGACTCGAACCATCACTTTGTCGCCGTGCATGACGCGGAGCATCTCGCGGCGATTTAGATAAAGGTCTGCGGCATCTTTGTCTTCCGGAATTAAAAAGCCATAACCGTCCGGATGAGCATGCACCCTACCTTTAATGAGGTGTTGGCGGTCGGGCAGGGCGTAGCGATTCTTCTTCAGCCTGACCAAACGGCCGTCGCGGCACAGACTCCGCAGCGCCTCGACGACGGGTTGCAGTTCGTCGCGAGCGAAGCCGGCGCGCCGCAGGATTTCCGCGGGTGTGAGGCGAACCCTGGGTTTATCGGCGAACAACGTAAGAATTTTTTGCTGTGCCGAGTCGGACATTCAATTTACTCGACGCCGGCTTCAGCGATGAGCTCGGCCATGAACCAATCGCTTTTCATATCCGCCGGGCGCGGGATTTCGCGCAGGGGAATCTGTTCTTCGAGCGAACTTAGGATCGCGCGGGCGACGGCCAGGAAATCACTCATCGCCAAAAGCACGATGACGGCTTTTTTACGATCGATGGTGCGAATGATGCCGACCTCCTCGTAAGATTCGAAAATAAATTTCACGTAGGCGATGTGCTCGGCGGGAATTTCCAGGTAAATGTCATGCAACTCCATCTTGGGTGCCTCTAACGATTGAGAAAACGCTCGATCGCGTCGGGAATCCAGCGTTTGACGTCTTTGGATTCTTGGCCTGGTTTCGTATCCGTATCCTTGTCGTCGCCACGCCCGGACGAACCGCCACGCAGCGCTTGGGCTAAGACGCGATTGTCAAGGCGTATCCTGACATCGGGAATCTTGCCTTCCAGACGAAACGAGATCGCGAGTCGGCCCCGGCGATCGAGCAGATAACGGATGATCCGGTAGTCGCGTTGAAACTCCTGGGTTAAGCGTGGCGATAAAATCAGGAGTCCGTTCCACTTGGTTGAGCGGTCAAAGCCAATCCAGCCGGCTCCCGTGATCGTGTAATCCGGCGTGATAATGACTAGATTCTCCGTGCTCACTCGTTTTTGTTCAACCGTGAAATTTGTCTTCAACGAGTCAAAGGCTGTATCGGGCCGCTCGATGAGATCGGCAAATACCGTCGGCAGCCGCGCGGTCGAGGTACTCGGACCGCTGGCGCCGCTGCCTCCTAACAAGAGTTGCGTCACCAAATTGAAATCTTTGATCACTCCCTGTTGTACCGACGCTTCGCCGGAGCCCTTCAGCACATCTTTGATGCTGGCGCCGTCGGCAGCCGCCGCGTCGAGTTGCGCGTGGCCGCTAAGTTGTCCTTCCAATCTACCTTGCAGCGGGGGTAGCAGCTGGGTAATCAATGGGCGCATTTGTACGGCATCGACTTTGGAATAAAACTCGAGTTGCCGCGAGTGTCCGCCTACGGACGCCCAGTAGCCGTCGGAACGAAGGACGCCGTTTAGAACCTGCGCTGAAAGATTTTTAAAGGTAAGACCCATGGCCGTCAAAGTGATATCGGCGCGCAGGTTGCGAAGACCGACCTGGTATAGGCTGGCTTGGGGTGCGCCCACTGATCCGATCAGCACGAACCGCTCATTCTGGAGTTGAATTTCGCCTTTGGCGTTCATGTTGTCGAGTTGCACTGGCGGGCTGGTCGTGAGCAATGGTAGATCGGCCAGATTCAACGCTGGCGAATGCAGCGTATAGGTCACGGTGGGCTCGAGCAGATTTGTCGCCGTGCCATCGACAAAGATCGTCGATCGTCCGACCCGGAAGCTCACCTGCGCAAAGCGCGCTTGTTTGCCGGCAAAAAAAACTTCGCCATTCAAGTTTTCAATTTTGCCGGCGGTCTCTCTGTGTCTAAACTCGGCGCCGGTGAGCTTCAGTTGGCCTTTCATGTTCCAGTCGTCATCGGCTCGGAGCAGGCTTTTTTCGATAGCGATATCCCAATCGGCTTTGCCGGACGTGCCGATGAGCGCTGACGCGGGAAAAAGACCGCTCCAAGCCGCCACGGAGCCCTGCTTGCCTGTGAGCCTGAGCCGAAGCCGCGCCGGGTTTTGATAGTCGATGACCCCGGAAAATCCCATCGTGTTAGCGCCAACGACGAGCTCGGAGTCAGTAAACAGGAGCGTTTGTTTTTTCCGTAAAATCCTCACTTTGATTTCCGCCGGCGCATCGGCGCGTTTGCGTAACGATTCTTTGTAGCGCAACTCCGCTTGATCGGCCCGCACCAGCGCACCGATGCGAAGATTCTCCCAAGTTCCTTCAAAAAGCGCGTAGACGGCGACGGTGCCGTCGGCCACCAGCGCGGTCGGTAAGCTCTGTTCGAGGAATTTGAACGTGCGCAGTCGCGCCAGCGCGAGGGGCTCCACGACAAGCTTGCCTCGGATCTGCGCGTCGTCCCAGGAGCGCCGCTCCGAGAATGCTACGCTGCCATTGAACACGGCGTTGTAATCTGACGAACCGAACAGCGGAATCTTGAGCGTGATGTTGTCGATGCGCGGGCGCGCCGGGGTGCCGCCGGCCTTGGCTTGAAGTGCCATCGGCCCGGTGACGTCGAGCTCGCTGGGAATTTTGTTTCGTAGCGCGGCGACCGCGTGGGCAACCATGGGCACATGGAGCGAGTCAAACCGAATGCTCAGATCAACGGGGCGCTGGGTCCAGGAAAGCTCGTCGGGCGCCGGCTCAAGTCTCCCGTCGATCCGCATGTCTTGGCTGAGCCCTTCGGTTAACGACGCGGCAAGGTGGATTTTTATGGCATCTTTTGCCGCGAACCCTTGAACACTCATCGAGAGATGGCTAATGCGGAGCTCCGAGGGTTCCTTAATGGAGCGATCGACGTATTCAACGCGGCCTTCTTTGATGCGGATTTCGCCGATGGAAAAACTCACAGCGGCGCGCCTGCGCTCGGGAGCGGGTGGGCGCAGCGCAGGAAACTGCCGCAGCTCATTTTTCCGTTGCAGCAACGTTGTCAGATTGCGCAATCCGGTTTGGTCGGTGATGATCTGGAATTCAGGCTCGTTGAAGGTTAGCGAGTTAATCACCAGCCGTTGGAAAAATAGCTGCCACAAGCTGATGCCCAGGATCAGCTCCCTAGCGCGCACCAGCGGCGTCGCGGCAAAACGGGGATCGTCAGCGATACGAAACTCCTTGGCGACAAAACCAGGTCCGCCGAGTAAGGTGACTTCTAGACTGTCGAAGGTGACGTCCTTGCCGAGGACCTTTTGCAGCTCCTGCTGCACTTGGTCGCGGTGACGCGCTGCCAAAATGTTGAAAGCTTGCGCCAGTCCGACGACGACGATCGCGAGAATCGCGACTGAGACGGCAAATAGTTTTTGCGGGCTTTTCATCGCGCGAGCGATGGCGGAACACAAGCGGCTCGGTGGCAAAGCACGGTTAAGTTCGAGGAATTCTGACGCCGACCGAAACGAACTGGTAGCGCGTCAACAATTTGCGACGCGGTTACCTGAGCAAGGGTCGAATATGCGGCGCGGGCTGTTCAATGGATTCGCTCCACGATCGTCGCGATACCCTGGCCGACGCCGATGCACATCGTCGCCAGGCCATAACGGCTGGCGCGCTTTTGCATTTCATGCACTAGGGTCGTCATGATGCGCGCGCCGCTGCAGCCGAGCGGGTGGCCGAGGGCGATGGCGCCGCCGTTGACGTTCAATTTATTCAGATCAATGCCGAGTTCCCGAGCGCAAGCGAGCACTTGCGACGCGAAGGCTTCGTTGACCTCGACCAGATCGATTTGCTCGATGGTCAAGCCGGCGCGCTTGAGCGCTTTCTCAGTGGCCGGGATCGGGCCGATGCCCATGTAGTTGGGGTGAACTCCCGCCGCCGCCGAGGCGACGATGCGCGCCAGCGGCTTCAGTTTGAGTTGCTCGGCGCGTTGCGGCGTCGTAATCAGCAGCGCCGCGGCGCCATCGGAAAGCGGCGACGAATTGCCGGCGGTCACCGTGCCGCCTTTTTTAAACGAAGGTTGGAGGCCGGCAAGAATTTCCAAAGAGGTGTCGGCGCGCGGCCCTTCGTCTTTGTCGTGCACCAGCGGCGCGCCTTTGCGCTGGGGAATTTCAAATGGGACGATCTCGTCTTTGAGTCGGCCGTCCTTGTGCGCTTGGAGGGCTTTTTGGTGGCTGGCAAGCGCCAACTTGTCCTGATCTTCGCGATTGATCTGATATTTCTCCGCGACGTTTTCCGCGGTCTCGCCGTTGTTAATCAGCGAGTAAAGCTCAGCCATACGCTTGTTCGGAAAACGCCAGCCGAGCGAGCTGTCATACATCTGCACATCGCCGCGCTGATAAGCATTCGTCGGTTTGCCCATGACCCAGGGACCGCGGGTCATGCTTTCGACCCCTCCGGCGACAAACAGATCGCCATGGTCGGTCTCGACAGCTCGGCCGGCTTGATTGATCGCTTCGAGGCCCGAGCCGCATAAACGATTGATGGTCGCGCCGGGAATCGTGTATGGCAAGCCGGCGAGCAAGGACGCGTTGCGCGCCACGTTGCGCGAGTCTTCGCCGGCCTGATTCGTGCAGCCAAAGTAGACGTCTTCGATCTCGTCTTTGTTGATCCTGGTTTTCTCGACCAGCTTGGCGATAATATACGCGGCGAGGTCGTCGGTGCGGATGTCTTTCAATATGCCGCCGTGACGACCCATGGGCGTGCGCACGGCTTCGACGATTACGGCTTCTTTCATGGTTTCACCTGGGCTTCGTGATAAGTATAAAATCCTCTTCCGCTGGATTCGCCAAGGAATCCCGCGACGGCGAGTTTCTTCAGCAAAGGCGCGGGGCGGTAACGATCATCACCGGTCTCCCGCTGCAATCCTTCGAGCACCGCCAATACTTCATCCAAACCTATTTGATCGGCCCAGCGCAAGGGGCCCTGAGGGTAATTGACGCCGAGCCGCATGGCGATGTCGATCTCTTCCGGGCTGGCCACGCCTTCTTCCAAACTTCTTGCCGCCTCGTTGATGATCAAGCTCAAGATCCGCGGGAAAGTTAAACCGGCGCTATCTTTGACCCGGACAGTTTCTTTGCCCATCGATTTAAACAGCTCCTCGGTTTGCTTGACCACGGCCTCGATCGTTTTTAGCCCCGCGGCCAATTCGATCAATCGGCGTTCTTTGAGCGGAACAAACGTGGCGAAGCCGACGACCCGTTCCGGTTTCTTCAACCATGACGCCATTTGCGTGGTGGAAAATCTCAAGCACGAGCTGACGATCACCGACGACGGCGGCAACGAGGCGTCGAGCCGCTGGAGCAAGGCCTTTTTCTTGTCCTCAGCGCCGCTTTCGGTGTCGATGACAAAGTTCGTCGTCGACCCGACCGCAGTAGCGTCGCTTAGATGGGTTGCCTCGATGCCCTTGTCTTGACCCAGCGCGAGCAACTCGTCGGCGAGGGGATTTTTGCCGATGATCGCGAGGCTACTTTTTGTCATAGCTGTAAAAACCCCGGCCGGTTTTGCGACCGAGATTGCCGCCGGCCACCATGCGCTGTTGAATCGGGCTCGGACGAAAGCGCGGATCTTCAAAAAACGAGCGGTAAAGGGATTCCGTCGCGGCGAAGTTGATGTCGTTGCCGATCAGATCCATCAGCTCGAACGGTCCCATGCGGAAATTGCCCGCTTCTTTCATGATGCGATCGATCACTTCCACCGAAGCATCGCCGTCGCCGAGAATCCGCAAGCCTTCATTGTAGAATGGCCGGGCAACGCGGTTGACAATGAATCCGGGCGTATCTTTGGCGCGTGCCGGGGTTTTACCCATGGTTTTCATGAGCTCGCTCGCCTTCTCGATTGTATCTGCGCTGGTGCGATCGCCCTGAATGACTTCCACCAGCGCCATCAGCGGCGGCGGATTGAAAAAATGCAAACCCAAAACGCGCTCCTGGTGCTGCGCGCTGGCCGCGATCGCCGTGATGCTGAACGATGAAGTGTTCGACGCCAAGAGCGTCGACGGCGCGCATAGGCCGTCCAACTGTCTAAATATATCACGCTTGAGCTCGAGTTTCTCCGGTGCCGCTTCGATGACCAGAGTCGCGCCCTTGCAATCTTCGAGACTCGTCGTGGTTCGAAAGCGAGCGAGAATTTCCTGTTCCTGTTCGGCGGTCAACCTGCCGCGCGTACGGCTTCCTTGCAAAAAACTTCGCACTCGATCCAAGCCGGCGTCGATAAATTCCTGCTTGACGTCGTAAACCAAAGTCTCGTAGCCGGCTTGCGCCGAGACTTGGGCAATTCCCGCGCCCATGGTGCCGGCGCCAAGTACGGCAATCTTTTCACTTTTGTTGGCCATAGATCTATTCGCTTTGTTTAGAGTCTCGCGTCTAGCGTTAAAAAACGAGACTCCAGATTCTAGACGCGAGACTATTTTCCCGTAAACACCGGCGCGCGTTTCTCTAAGAACGCTTTCACGCCCTCGTCATAGTCGGAGCTTCGGCCGGCGATTTCTTGTAACTGCGCCTCGTATTCGAGGTCGGTTTCGAGATTCGCCAAATGAGCGTGATTGACCGCGCGCTTGATGAGGCCGACGCCACGCGGCGCGCGCGCCACTTGCTCGGCTAACGCCTTCGCCGAGGCGACAAATTCTCCGGCGGGAAAAACCCGCGCAACCAATCCGATGCGCTGCGCTTCTTTGGCATCGACGGTGTCGCCGAGGAGCAAAAGCTCCATCGCTTTGCTCAGCCCGACGAGACGCGGGAGAATGAAACTGCCGCCCGAGTCCGGCGCCAAGCCGACGCGCACGAAGGACTGAATAAACTTTGCCTCTTCCGACGCGATGCGCAGATCGCAGGCGAGCGCAAAGTTGCAGCCGGCGCCGGCGGCAACGCCATTGACTGCCGCGATGACGATCTTTTCCATCTGGCGAATTTGGCGGATCAGCGGATTGTATTTCTCGCGCAGCGAAGCGCCCAGGGAACCTTTCTGCTCCGGCGTCCTGCCCTTGAGATCCTGGCCGGCGCAAAATGCACGGCCTGCGCCGGTGATCAGGAAGCAGCGCACTTCCTTGTCCCGCTCGCCGTCTTTCAGCGCTTCGAGCACTTCCTTGTTCATCTGCGGCACAAACGCATTCAGCGACTGTGGCCGATTCAAGGTAATAGTCGCAACGCCGTTTTGCTTTTCGTAGAGGATGGTCTCGTAGGCCACGCTGAAATCCTGTTGGCTTATTTACCTTTAAACTCCGGCTTGCGTTTTTCCAGAAACGCCTTCATGCCTTCGCTGCGGTCTTCGGAGGCGAAGAGTAAATAAAATGACTTGCGCTCGAACGCCAAGCCTTCGTCGAGCGGAGCGTTGGCGGCTTTGAGCACCGCTTCTTTGGCCGCCTTGACTGCGAGAGCCGGTTTCGCGGCGATCTTCCTGGCGATGTTTTTGGCCTCTTCTAAAAACAACTCGATGGGCACCACACGATTCACAAGCCCTAAACGCTCCGCATCAGCGGCGCTCAGCATGTCGCCGGTGAGCACGAGCTCCATGGCGCGGTGTTTGCCGAGAACATGGGTCAAGCGCTGCGTGCCGCCGCTGCCGGGGATGATGCCGAGGTTGACTTCCGGCTGACCGAAGCGAGCGGTCTCCGATGCGATGAGGATATCGCAGCTCATCGCCAATTCACAGCCGCCGCCGAGAGCAAAGCCGCTAACGGCGGCGATCACAGGTTTGGTGATTTTGTTAATTTGATCGCGATAGACGAGTCGTTCCTGAATTCTTTCATCGAACGGCCCGCGCTCCGCCATCTCTTTGATATCCGCTCCCGCGGCGAAAACTTTTTCTCCGCCGGTGACGATGATCACCCGAACTTCAGTGTCCTGATCGAGCGCTTGCATCGCCAACGAGAGATCTTTGATCAGCCCGTAGGAAAGGGCATTGAGGGCTTGCGGGCGGTTCAATGTGACGACGGCGACGGCGCCGTCTTTTTCGACTAGGACGTTTTCAAAATTCATAGGCTTTGAGCCTTAAGACATACACCATGGTTGGGGGCGATTCAAGAAACTATACGGGGCGGCGAAGCGTTGGAAAAATCTCGTAAAAATGCAAACTGGCGCGAGCATTGACAGGCTGTTTCGCAGGCTCATTGACACCCCCGGACCGATTTGCAAATATCGTTTTTACCCATGTCCATTCGCCTTGAGCCCGCAACCCGACACTACGACGAAACCCTTCAGAAAATTCTCAAATGTTCCGCGAAGATTTTTGCTGAGAAGGGCTTTCACCACACATCGGTGCGCGATATTTCGCGGGCGACCAAGATGAGTTTGTCCGGTCTGTACTATTATTTTACGACGAAAGAAGAGCTGCTCTATCTGATCCAAGAGCGATGCTTTCTAACCTTATTGCAGCGCTGGGAGCAGGCGACGGTGGCTGACGTCGATGTGCGGGCGCGGATCCGGGTCTTCGCTGAAAATCATCTGAGTTTTTTTCTGCACAACATGCCGGAGATGAAAGTGATGGCGCACGAAGATGAGTCGCTGACCGGCGAATTCAACGAAAAAATACTCGTCCTGAAGAGGCGCTACGTCAAAGTGATCATGGATCTCATGCGCGAGTTGCAGGAACAGGTCGGCGGCAAAGGCATCGATTTGCGCGTGGCGACGTTCGCGCTGTTCGGCATGACCAACTGGATCTACACGTGGTATCAGCCAAAGCGCGACTTGCCGTTGCCGCAGCTGATCGAGCAGATGTTGCGGATTTATTTTTTCGGGTTGCTTAAACCGGACGGCGCGCAAGAAGAGTGGTTCACAGCCAGCGCGGCGTCCAATGAGAAACATCGATTTTCCCTTTGGCAGAATATTCCTTGAGCGTAGACGCCTGATCTGAGGAGC
>DASWCL010000101.1:0-13898 GCA_036390135.1 Binatia bacterium | reverse complement strand
AGCGGCCCGGCGGAGTCAACGCGACCCGTTCGGATCGCTGAGCCACTCGTAATTTCCGAATCTCCGAACCACAATTATGTCGATGATTTAGGTTTATCCCAGATGCTATTGCGCCCGTTGGACATTTAAACTAACCACGTTCCGCACCCATCGCGCATGCCGCTTCTCATGGGGAATCACGACGCGTAACCGACCCTCGGATTCACCCAACGGCACACCGTCACGGTGGTCGGCAAGAAGAAACGTTAGATCGGTGAAGGCGGGATCGATCTCAGTCAAAGTGAAGACGACGCGATAACCGTAGCGGCTTCGACCAAGAGGTAATTGGCGAGCGCTTTGCCACGAATCGCCTCACCGAACTTCACTCCCGCCGCCTTCAAAACCTCGTGGAGTGTGGGCCCTTCCCATACCGACTCCTTACCCTTTTCATCTTTGGCCCGAACACTGAAACGCGGGAGTCTTGCCATTTCACCCAGGCTCATTCTGATTTCCCGGCCTTCTTCGCCCCGCACGACGAGGGCGAAATCCGGCTCGGCCGCCCAGGCTGTATGGCACCAATCCGGGAATGCGAATGCAAGAGTTAAGAGGAAGATCGGGAAAATTCCCGCGATGCTTTTTCGACGGCGCATTGGACAGCTCCTTGGTAGCGTTTGGCTTGACTGAAACGTTAGGTATATGATACCGGACATAATGTCAATTATTCTGTCGGAGGGTGCATGGAGGCAGAGAGCGTCCAGGTCGAACTTGAAAATCGTTTGCGTGAGAAAAGACAGGCGACGGGCCTGTCACAGAAACAGTTGGCCGATCTGGCGGGGATAACGCGCCAGGCGGTCAGCGCGCTGGAGGCCGACCAGTACTCTCCAGCAACCTCCGTCGCCCTGCAGCTCGCGCGAGCGTTGAAGTGCCGGGTCGAGGAACTGTTCAGCATCAAGAGCGGCGGTGAGCTAATCGAAGGCGAATTGCTCGGCGAGATTCCGGCTGGCGACAATCCGATTCGGGCTCAAGTCACGCAGATCGGCCATCGAATATTGGTACGGCCGCTGGTTGGCATCGGCGCATTGACCAGCTTAAGCGCCACGGCCGATGGCCTGATCATCGGGACCAATCCCGACAATAACCGCGTAAAAGTTAAGTTGCTCAAGGCCCGCGAGGAGGTGCGCCGGAAAATCGTTGTCGGCGGCTGCGACCCGGCGATGTTTTTAGCCGGTGAGCATGTTCGAAAACGCGATCATGAAAGCCTAGTGCCGTGTCTGATGGGCAGCAGCATTGCCCTCAACGCGCTCAAGCGCGGCGAAGTCCATATGGCAGGTATCCATCTAGCTGACGAAAGCGCAGGCACCTGGCATCTTCCTAACTTAAAAGACCGCCTCGGCGACATGGACTGTATTGTGATTACCTTCGCTCATTGGGAAGAAGGCTTCATTGTCCGCCAAGGCAACCCCAAAAAGATCCGCACCGTCAGCGACATCGCCAAACCAACCGTCAAAATCGTCAACCGGGAGAAGGGCTCGGGCGCGCGCCGTCTTCTCGACAAGCAAATGCGCGCCAGCACCATCAGTCCTAAGCGGATCAGAGGTTACAGTGATGAAGTCTTCTCTCACCTGGACGTGGCGTCGCGGATCAAAGCTGGCCTGGCCGACACCGGCATCGGCGTACAGTCCGTCGCGTCAATCTGCGGCTTGGACTTCGTGCCGTTACAACGGGAGCGATACGACTTGGTCATACCTAAAGCGAATTACGAGACTCTGCATGGTCTGAGAGCTTTACTGGACACCATTGTCAGCAAGCCCTTCAGAGACGAGCTGGATGCTCTTGGCGGTTACGATACGAGAGACATCGGCAAAATCGTAGAGACTGCCCATGGATAAACAAGTTTTCGACTCAGTGGACGCATCCGTCCAGCCGCGCTCCTGGTGTGTCGAATGGTTCGGCTCCCAGGGGGATTTCATCGCCGGGAAGGCCACGGAACCGATTCCGCTGGAGCGCTTTGCCGGCCTGGAAAGTTTATACGCCGTCGGCCCCCTGGAACTTGCTCGCGGCGAGGTATCGATCTTCGACAGCATGCCGTTGATTGCAGAAGTCCAGAACGGACACGCAAGCGTCCGCGTCGACATTTGTCGCCGCGCCGGATTTTTAGTTTATGCGATCGTTGAAAACTGGCAGCGCACCACTGTGCGCGTGCCCATCGAAGACGAGCAGCGGTTCGCGGAACACTTGCTGCCGTTCGCCGTCGAAAGCGGTATCGACGTCGACCAGCCCTTTCCCTTCCTGGTCCATTGTCATCTCGCCTTGGCCACGTTTCACATCTTGTGCAATCAGAACGCGCGAGAATACAACCCGGAAGTGCACGAAAAGGCCAAATCCCATTTTTTAATCGTCGAGGAATCGGTCGAGATCATCGGTTTCTATTCGCGCCAGCACCGCGGCGTATTCACGCCGCGCGACTCCGACTTCCATATGCACATCAGAACTCTGGATAACCGTATATCCGGCCATCTCGAAACATTTCACTCACATCAGGGAACGGTGATTTATCTGCCGGCGAACGAAAGATGATAAAACGTCTTATTTCCTGAAGGTCGACGAGCAAAACTCAAAGAAGGAGAACCGATCATGAAGCTGAGCGCAAGAAATATCCTAAAGGGAACAATCATCATCGTCACGAAGGGCGTGACCACCGCCAACGTCAAGATCGATCTTGGGCACGGTATCATCATCACCTCCTCCATCACGGTGGAGGCCGCCAAAGATCTAAAACTCAAAAAGGGAGACGCGGCTTTCGCCATCATCAAGGCCTCGGAAGTCATTATCGGCAAGGAATAAAAGGGCAGCCGCCCACGACCAACATTCAAGCAACACAAACACAAGGAGGATCGGTAAAAATGTTTCAGTTCAACCGGGGCATGCACAAATCACTTTCGGTGGCAGCGGTATTCTTTGTCTTGGCCTTCACCCAGACCACGGCATGGGCCGAGGAAATTCTGGTCCCGGCGGCAGCGAGCCTCACCGATGTCTTAAAGGAAATCAGCAACGGCTATCAGGCCAAATCCAAGCATACGGTAAGATTCAATTTCGGCCCGTCCAACGGCCTGGCGCGGCAAATCGAAGAAGGCGCGCCGGCGGATTTATTTTTGTCGGCCGACTTGACGCAAATGGACAATCTCGATAAGAAAGGCCGGCTGGAGCCGGGCACGCGAAAAAACCTGCTCTCTAACCAATTGGTGATCATTGTACCGGCGGATTCAAAGCTCGCCATATCGTCGCCGAAAGATCTATTGAAAGCCGAAGTCAAAAAGATTGCTCTTGCCGAGCCAACCTCCGTTCCGGTGGGCGTCTACAGCAGCAAGTACTTAAGCGACGAAGGTTTGTGGGACCAAGTCAAGCCGAAAGTGGTCCCTGTACAAGATGTCCGCGCGACTCTTGCTTCGGTCGAGTCCGGCAACGTGGAAGCAGGGTTTGTCTACAAAACCGACGCTGCGATTTCCAAAAAAGTGAAGATCGTCTACGAAGTGCCCATCGATAAAGGACCCAAGATCATCTATCCGATTGCGATCGTCAAAGAGTCTAAGCGGAAGGACGCCGCGCGCGATTTTTTGAACTACGTCCAGAGCCCTGCCGCAAAGGAAACTTTTAAAAAGTACGGCTTTGTCATATTAGATTGACCTCGAGGAACTTATCCATTCGTGATTTTCTCCTTCGAGACTTGGCAAATCACCCTCTTCTCTATTTCAGTCGGACTTGCCAGCACATTGCTGATCCTCCCGTTTGGTATCGGGCTGGCGTGGCTCTTTGCTCGCAAAGAGTGGCCACTCAAAAGTATCGTGGAGACCGTGGTTCTCTTGCCATTGGTCATGCCCCCGGTATCGACCGGACTCATCCTGCTGAAAATCTTCGGACGACGCAGCCCGCTCGGGCAATGGCTTTATGAGCGCGGCATAGAAATCGTCTTCAACTGGAAAGGCGTTCTCATCGCTATGTCGGTGATGTCCTTTCCCCTGCTCGTCCGCTCGGTGCGCACTTCCTTCGCGGAAGTGAATCCGCGGCTCGAGCAAATCGCCGCCACCCTCGGCGCCTCTCCGCTGAGAATTTTCTTCGTGATCACGATTCCACTCGCATACAAAGGCATCGTAGCAGGCGCGCTTCTCGCATTTTCGCGCGCCCTCGGCGAATTCGGCGCGACCATCCTGCTGGCGGGGAATATTCCCGGCAAGACTCAAACGCTGTCGCTGGCGATCTACAACTACGTTCAGCTCGGGAAAGATCCGGAAGCCTACACGCTCCTGGGAATCACCGTCGCCCTCGCGTTTCTCTTCGTCTGGTGCTCCGAGTGGCTGCTCCGCGCGGAGAGAAAAAATTAGCATGCGCCTCAACTGCCGCATACCGCTGGCGACTTTTGAGCTCGACGTCGATGCCTCCTTCGACGCCCGCGTGACGGCGATCTTCGGCCCTTCGGGCTCAGGAAAAACCACCCTGCTCGACGCCGTCGCGGGCTTGCGCGATATTGCGACGGGTGAAATCGAGATCGGCGGCAAGACGCTCTTTTCCTCGGCGCGGAAAATCAATCTTTCACCGCAGCGCAGAAACATCGGCTACGTGCCCCAGGAAGGCGCTTTGTTTCCGCACCTTTCGGTGCGGCGAAACATTCTCTTCGGCGCCGAGCGCATCGTTCACGCTGCCGGCGCCAAAGGCATCGGCATGGAACACGTGCTAGAAATTCTCGAGATCGCTCATCTCCTGGCCCGGCCGGTGACCAAACTTTCCGGCGGCGAGGCGCAGCGCGTCGCGCTTGCCCGCGCGATCTTGTCGCGCCCGCAGCTGCTGCTGCTCGACGAGCCGCTGGCCGCGCTCGATATCGGCCTCAAGGAAAAAATCTTGCCGTACCTGGCGCGCGTCCGCGACGAGTTCGCCATCCCGATGATCTATGTCACCCACAACGTCACCGAGGTGCTCACCTTGGCGGATTGGGTCCTAGTGATTCGCGGCGGCCGCTTGCTCGCTCAAGGCGCGCCCAAAGAAACGCTTACGTCCGGCCGCGCGGTCAGGGAAATCCCCGAAGAGCAGTTGGAAAACGTCTTCACGGTGACTTTCGTCGAGTCGGACAAGGCAGCCGGGCGATCACGGGTGCGGCTCTCGTCCGGCGCGGAAATATTCGTTCCCTATCTCGCGCAAGCCGATCGCCCGACGTTTCAGATTCGCGTCAGCGCGGACGATATCCTCGTCGGCATCCAACGCCCCGAAGGAATATCGGCGGGAAATATCCTGCCGGGCACGGTTCGCGCCATCGACATGATCGACGATCAAGCATTGGTCAGCGTCGATGCCGGTGAAGATTTCTGCGTGCGTCTCACCACCGGCGCCGTTACGCGCCTTGCCCTCGACGTCGGCTGTCCCGTCTATCTCATCATCAAGACGCGCTCCTTCCGGCTGCTCTAACTCGTTCAGACTTCCTTGACACAGGCCGCCGTCCGCGCCAGATTGGGCCACACGATTTTCGGCCGATATCGAATATCCACGTTTCCGGAGGCGGTAAATGCAAATTTTCTCCGCGCGACTTGCTGTTATCGTTCTCAGCGCGCTGCTGATTTCGACTCCATGCAGCGCCGGTGAGGCGCGCGCGCCATCTTCACCGGAATGGGAAAAAACCGTCGACGCGGCAAAGAAAGAAGGCAAGCTCGTCGCCGCGATTCCCGCCAGCGCGGAATTACGCAAGGCGATCGGCGAGGTCTTTCCGAAACGCTTTCCCGGCATCGAGCTCGATCTCACCAACGCGCGCGGTCCGTCCAACGCCAACAAGATAGCCGCCGAGCATGCCGCCGGCGTGCGCTATTTTGATTTATTGATCAGCGGCACGGCGACGCCCTTTAATCTGTTGAATGCCGGCATCTTGGAGCCAGTGGAACCGCTGCTTCTGTTGGCAGAAGTCAAAGATCCCAAGCGTTGGTTCGGCGGCCATATCTGGCTCGACAACGCCAAGCGATTTATCTATGCGTTTCAGGTCTATCAGTCTGAAAATATCTGGCATAATTCGACGCTCATGAAAGCGGAAGACGTCCGTTCCTACGACGATTTGCTCAACCCAAAATGGAAAGGCAAAATCGGTCTCCTCGATCCGCGCTCGCCCGGAGCCGGCACCGCCACCTGGGCATTTTTCCTGAAAATCAAAGGCGAGGAATACTTAAAGAGAATCGCTGCGCAGGAAATGTTTCTGTCGCGCGACCAGCGCCAGTTGGCCGATAGTTTGGCCAAAGGCAAGATCGCACTTACCATCGGTCTCACTTATTATACATTTTTGCCTTTCATAAAGGCCGGACTGCCGATTAAATCTTTGCCCGATATAAAAGAAGGCACCTACACCAGCTGCGGCAGCAGCGCTCTGTCCGTGGTCAAAAACTCATCGCACCCGAATGCAACCAAAGTCTTCATCAACTGGCTGCTCGGGAAAGAAGGCCAAGAGCTTTACGGCAAAGCGATGGGACAAGCGACGCGGCGCCTCGACGTCGACACCAAATGGATGGTCGAGCACGGCGTGCGCGCGTCGAAAGATTTCCTCACCGTCGAAGAAAACAACCGGCTGGAAAACTACGGCGAAGACACGATCAATAATTACTGGGCAAAGTCGGCCAAGATCGCCGAGGAGGTTTTCAAGTAAGAGCAAACTGCAGTTCAAAGGTTCAAGGTTCAATCGTTCAAGGTGACCGGCGGGCGAACTTTGAACTTTTGAGCATTGAACTTGAAACCCGAGCCTAAACCCTTGTGGCAATCATGCGATTCAATCTAAAGTTTCTCGCTCTCTTTTGCCTGATACTTTTTCCGTCGAACGATTTACCCGCAGCCGAAACCAGGCCTGCATGGCAGATCGAATGGGAGAAAACCATCGACGCCGCCAGGAAGGAAGGCAAGGTTGTCGCGGGTGTGCCGGCAAGCGCGACGTTGAGAAAGAGTCTCGAGGAAAGTTTCGCCAAGCGTTTTCCCGGCGTGGAGATCGAAGTCAGCACGGCGCGCGGTCCGACCAACGCCAGCAAGATCGCTGCGGAACATGCCGCCGGCGTGCGCTATTACGATGTATTGATCAGCGGCAGCTTGACGCCTTTGAGCCTCTTGAACGCCGGCGTCTTGGAAGCCATCGAACCGCTGCTGATCCTGCCTGAAGTCAGAGAGGCAAAACGCTGGTACGGCGGGCATATTTTTTCGGACAATGCCAAACGATTTCTTTATTCCTTTCAAGCCTACCAGTCGGAAAATCTTTGGTACAACACTCAGCTCATGAAACCGGACGAGTTCCGATCCTTCGACGACCTGCTCAATCCCAAATGGAAAGGTAAAATCGGCATCCTCGACCCGCGTTCGGCCGGCGGCGGCACATCGACCTGGGCGTTTTTTTACAAAACCAAAGGCGAAGAATTTCTCCGCAAGCTGGCCGGCCAAGAGCTTTTGCTTTCGCGGGACCAAAGAATGCTCGGCGACAATCTCGCCAAAGGACGCTTGGCATTGACCATTGGCCTCACCTATTACAGCTTGGCGCCGTTCCTCAAAGCCAACCAGCCGATCAAACCGGTGCCGGAAGCCAAAGAAGGCAGCTATACCAGCAGCGGCAGCGGCACGTTGTCCGTGGTCAAAAACTCCATCCGTCCAAACGCGACCAAACTCTTCGTCAACTGGCTGCTCAGCAAAGAAGGCCAAGAAATTTACGGCAAAGCGATGGGACAAGCGACACGCCGGCTCGATGTGGATACTAAATTTCTGCTGGAGTCCGGCACCCGCGCGTCGAAAGACTTTCTCAGCGTCGAAGAAAATCAGAAGCGAGAAAACTCCAGCGAAGAAGTGCTGACGCAACTCTGGCCCAAAGCGATCAAGCTAGCCAATGAGCTTTTGCAATGATTGGCAACCTGGCGACTATAATTATCCTACTTCTGTCCGCTCTGCCGATCCCGTTCGTCGAGGCGCAGACAGATAAGAAAACTTCGGTCAGTCTCATCTACGAAGCGATCGCCGCCACCAACGCGACACTCTGGCTTGCTGAAGACGCGCGACTATTTGAAAAATACGGCCTCGATACCAAAGTTGTCCACGCGCGCGGCGCTGTGCCGGTGCAAGCGCTGGTGAGCGGCTCGGTGGAGTTCGGCGCCTTCAGTGGCTCGTCGGCGGTCGCCGCCGTGCTCGCCGGCAGCGATCTGATCTTTGTCGCAGCCAAAGGCAACTTCGCCGTGATGTCTTTTTGGGTGAGGCGAGATTCCCCTTTCAAAAGTCTGTCAGATCTTCGCGGAAAAATCATCGGCGTCACACGGGCCGGTTCCGCGTCGCACACGATCGCGCGCATCGCGCTGAAATCGGCGGGACTGGCCGATCGAGACGTCAAGTTTCTCCACCACGGCGGCTTGCCGGAATCCTTCGCTTCTTTAGATCAAGGTATCATCGATGCAAGCCTCGGCTCACCGCCACGGCCTGGCTTCAGAGAGCTCGTCGATTTGTCGTCGCTTAAGATTCCATTCTTACAGGGCGCCATCGAGGTACAGCGCCGGTTTCTTCAAAGCCGGCGTGAAACTGTGATGAGTTTGCTCAAGGCCTACGTCGAAACGATCAAGCTCGCCAAAGACAAACCCGAGCTCGCCATCGCGGCAATCTCCAAGCGCATGAGAGTGCCAGCGGAAGTCGTTCGTTCCGTCTATCAGCCGCACGATAATGTTTTGGAAGAGATTCCCTACGTCCGTCGCGATTCCGTCCAAGCAATATTCGATCAGTATCCTAAAGAACAGCTTAAGAACCTTTCGTATGAGAAGTTGGTCGACAACAGCCTGCTGCAACAACTGGAAGACAGCGGTTTTATTAGAAACCTTTATCGACGCAATCCATAGGAAGGCGGATTTCAACCCGCCCCTACGTAAAAACGACCATGCATGAATGTGCCGAGGGGAAGCTGAACAATGGATAACTTAACTCGTCAGATCGCCGGCTTCGCCGCCGAATTGAAATACGACCAGCTACCACAATCCGTGGTAACTGCAGCCAGCAGATTTATCGTCGACACTTTGGCTTGCGCCATCGCGGCGCAGGACTGCGAATCCGCACAAATGGGACTCCGTCTCGCCCGCGGTGCCGCGCCTGAGCGTTTTCCCGGACGAATCATCTGCCACGGCGAGCGTTCAAGCGCCGAGAGCGCGGCGTTCGTGAATACCGCGATGATCCGCAATCTGGATTTCAACGACGAGTATCCGGGCGGTCATCCAAGCGATTGCTTGGGCGCGTTCCTGGCGATCGCCGAGACCGCCAACGCCGACGGCCACAAATTGATCGAAAGTTTGGTCATCGCCTACGAGCTGTTCATTCGTCTCAGCGACGCCACCGGTTTGCGCTACAAAGGCTGGGACCAAGGCTTTGCCGTCGGCATCGGTGTCGCGGCTGGCGTCGGGCATTTATTAAATCTCTCCCGCAATCAACTCGCCGAAGCGGTTGCGATCGTCACCGTTGCCAATGTGCCGATGCGCAACACCCGCGCCGGCGAGCTGTCGCTCTGGAAAGGCGCGGCCACGGCCTTCGCCGCGCGAAACGGCGTCTTTGCTGCGCTGCTCGCCGGCGAAGGCATGACCGGCGCAGACAAACCGTTCGAGGGCAAACACGGCCTGTGGGATTTGATCACCGGACCGTTTGAGCTTCAGCGGTTGCCAACCGAAGGCGGACCGTACCGCGCGCCGGAAACCCGGCTCAAGTATTGGCCCGTGGAGTACAACGGCCAACTGCCGGTATGGGCGGCGCTCGAGCTGCGCTCGCTGGTCGATTGGCGTGATCTTAAGGAAATTGAAATCGGCGTTTATACTTTTTGCTACACCGAGATCGGCAGCGAGCCGGAAAAGTGGGACCCGAAAACGCGCGAGACTGCGGATCACAGCCTGCCATATATTTTCGCGACAGTTTTGGTGGAGGGCACGATGACGCTGGCAGCGTTCGAAGAATCGGCCTACCGTGACCCAGCGCTGCGGCCGTTGATGAACAAGATCCGTATTTATCTGGATAAAGACGTCGACGCCATTTATCCCAAGACGATTTCAATGAAGGTCAAAGCGACAAAAACTAATGGCAGCGTGATGAACCTGTGGCCGCGCGACCCTTTGGGACACGCCAACAAACCGATGACCGACGATGACGTGAAAAAGAAATTTACCCAAACCGTCGAACCGGTTTATGGCAAGAGCAAAACCGCCGAAGTGCTGGAGCGCTGGTGGAACATCAGAGAAACTTCAGCCTCCGGGGTTACTGAAGCGCTGACATTACTCGACCTGAAAAGTTAGCTGGTAACTAATTACCGAAACCTGCCAACTACTTAACCGGCTCGCACCTGAGGCCCGCGCCTTCGTCGGCGATGGCGTAAATCGTACAGCGATGGGTTTGACCATCGGGTGCGCGCACCGTCGCGAACGAACCGAGATCCGTGACCAGATATTGATCGATCTTTGTCGACGGCGCCTCCAGTGCCCGCGGGCTGGCGGATGAAAACCCGTCCACCGCCAAGGTTAGCAGTCCCAAGGTGGCGGCGCTCTCGACTCGTTGCTGCGATTCTCCATGCAATGGCATCGCCGCGACTTGGGATCGAACGATCGGCTTCAAAGCGGCGATTTCCTCGTCCATTTTGACCAGCTCCTCTTTCATTTCCTGCATGCGATCGGCGCGCACGGAGCCATCGCGCATGGTAATCGTGAACTCTTTTTTTCTGACGTCGAGATCGACCAAGCGATTAAACTCCGTCGAGCCGTCGACGGTGGCCATAATGATATTTTTCAATATCCCGCCCGCCCGCTGCCTATCGGGCCAGCGATCAGGCGAACTGCCAGCCCGTTGCATTTCGCCTTGATAGTCGGTCAAGCCGGACAAAAGCGTCGCGCCCGGGGTGACCGTTCCGCTCGAACAGGCGCAAAGCATGAGCAAGAAGAGCACCAGTAACGCCTTCGAATCAATCATGGCCGAGAGAATACCATATCGCTCCCATCGCTTGAAGAATATTTTTAAATCCGTTACTTGATGTCGAATCGAGCTCCGAACTAGGGTTCGATGGCGCCGGCGACGAAGCTCAAATCACCGGCAGCGAACCCGATGCCGGATTGCCAAAAAGAAAATTACCCGTTCGAAGGAGACGTTGCATGTCAAGAAAGCTTGTTTTGATCCTCGCTTTGCTGCTTGTGCCGGTCACAGCGCCGGCGGCGCATGCCCTGGAGACCGTCACCGCCGCACTGACATCGAAAGCGTTTCAGTACGTTCCGCTGGTCATCGCTCAGGAGCGCGGCTACATGAAGGAAGAAGGTCTCGATCTGAAGTTGGTCTTCATGCAGAATGCGGCCGGTCTCCAGGCGTTGATCGCCAACCAGGTGCAGTTTTCGGGCTCGGGCAGCAGCGCTCTGGTCGCGATATCGAAAGGCAACGCGCCGCTCAGAACCGTGCTCGCGTTTAACGATCAGGTGCTGCAGTGGATCGTGGCGCGGCCCAATATCAAAAGCTTGCGTGATCTGAGCGGCAAGAAAGTCGGCACTACGGGGGTGGCGTCCATTGCGGCGTACATGCTTAGAAATATTTTAGTCAAGCGGAATATTCCCAAAGACATCGTGCTGATCGATCCCGGAGCGGTCAATCGCTTGCCGGCGCTCCTATCGGGCGCGGTCGATGCGGCCATCGTCAGTCCCGAAGAGCGCTACGCCGCGCTCGACCACGGCATGAAGGATCTAATGTTCTTCGGCAAGGAGGTTAAAAACTCCTGGGGCACCTTCGCGACCTCGGAGCGGTTTCTCAAGGAACAACCGAAACAGCTCGCCGGATTTGTCCGCGCGGTAATCAAAGGCCTCAGAGTCGCGCGTCAAGACCGCGAAGGCACCATCGCCGCCGTGGCAAAATTCAGTGAATTGGATAAAGCCCTATCGACGCGCATGTACGACGACTTGGTCGGGACTTTCACCAAAGCCGGCTACGTCGACGAGCAAAGCCAAAAAAACGATCTCGCCATCGTCGCCCAGGTCGCCGACGTCGCTGAAATTATTCCGCCCAAGCGCGCCTACGATTTTAGCTTCGCTCGCGACGCCGACCAGCAATTGAATAGGCAAGGTTGGAAACCGTAGCAAAAAATGATCGATTTAGAGCAACTTGCGTCGGGCATTTTTTGCGGCGATGATATTCCTTCGCTGATTTTTATTGACAGGTGAAATCGAAGCCTTCTACACTTTCACTTACTTTCACTTCAAAGATTTCAATTTAGCAGAGGAGGCTTTTATGGCGAAAGGAATTTCCATTCACATCGGTTTGAATCACGTCGACCCCAAACACTACCAAGGCTGGGACGGCACCCTCAACGCGTGCGTCGCCGACGCTCAGGACATGCGCGCGCTGGCTAAGAAAAAGGGCTTCGCGGCAAATACGTTGCTTTTAAACGAGCGGGCGACGGCCGCCGCGCTCACTGCGGCGCTGCAAGACGCGGCCAAAACGTTAGGAAAAGGCGACATCATGTTGCTCACCTATTCCGGCCACGGTGGCCAGGTGCGGGACACCAACGGCGACGAGAAAGACAACGACCGCATGGATGAGACGTGGGTGCTTTTCGACCGGGAGTTCGTCGACGACGAGCTTTATAATCTATGGGGAAAATTCAAAGCGGGTGTGCGCCTTTTGGTGCTTTCTGACAGCTGCCACAGCGGCACGGTTACGCGCGATATTCCCCAGTTTTTAGGCGGCGGTCCGCGCCCGCGCGCCATGCCCCGTGAAGTCGGCATCAAAGTGGAGAATGCCAACCGCGCGCTCTACCGCGCGATCCAAGAAGAAACTCGCGGCGCGGAAAAGACCAAAGTCAACGCCAGCGTCCTGCTGATCTCCGGCTGCATGGACAATCAGACGTCCATGGACGGCGACAACAACGGCGCCTTCACCGGCATCCTCAAAAAAGTCTGGAACGGCGGCAAGTTCAATGGCACCTATCGCAAGTTTCGCGACAAGATCGTTTCGCTAATGCCATCGAGCCAGACACCGAACTATTATTTCGTCGGCGCCGCGAATGCCACCTACGAGGGAGAGAAACCGTTCAGCATTTGAGGCTCGCGCGTTATGTTCCAATAGTGCGAAACGGACAGAGATATTCACGAAACCTGGTAAGGGCGGCTTTTCACAGCTGCCCTTATTTCTTTTCTCTGACACCCCGTCGCGAATCTACATAGGGCACTGCAGGATTGTCGAATGTGACGCGTATGAGTAATCCGTTTTCTGTAGAGTCCTGGCTTACCGCCACCGCGTTACCCAACGCTTTAGTCCAACGCGTTTTATCCTGAATGCGCCTGATCCAACGGCTGTCGCCCAATCGCTTTACGCTCGCATTCAGGATAAAATCAGTCCGTACAGTTAAGCCTTGCCAGGCACAGATTGGATTTATCCGGACGCAGAGTAGAATTTGACAACTCTTTCGTCCGGAGGGTAAATGCGTTCAGAACGCTGTGGTTTTTTCGCGGAAGGGAACCCGTTTACGTTTTTCCACTAGCTCGTCCAGCGTTTGCCGCAAGCCCGGCCAAGTTGTGAAGTAGGAGCGGAGCTTTTTGGTCGGTAGTGGAAGGGTTCTTCTCGCGCTTTATTTGATGAGCATCGCCAGCGGTACTTCTGCCACCATGGACCGCGATCTCCGGCTTGATTTTTTCCGCGGCCTCGCCCTGTTCTGCATTTTTATTGACCACCTTCCGAATAATATCGTATCGGACTTTACTTTGCACTCGATAATGTTCTCTGACGCCGCCGAGGTATTCATCCTAATCTCCGGCTACACCGCCGGCATGGTGTACGGTCGCGCCATAGAGCGTCAGGGTTTTCTGGTAGCCGGGCTGCGCGTCTACCACCGGGTGTGGCAGCTCTACATTGCACACGTTTTTCTGTTTATGATGTTCATG
>DASWCL010000100.1:0-11431 GCA_036390135.1 Binatia bacterium | reverse complement strand
CGGCCCGCCGGCCAAGCCCGGCAACTGCGCGGCTTACGATGTCTTCACGGCGATCCTCGAAGAAAAGCCCTACCCGGTCAAAGCACTGTTGAATTTCGGCTCGAACACGATCATGTCCAACGCCGATTCGCGGCGCGGCCGTGAAGCGATGAAAAAATTGGAATTGGCCGTCGCCGTCGATCTTTTCATGACGCCGACCGCCGAGCTTTGCGATTATGTGCTGCCGGCGGCGAGCTTCTTGGAAATGGCGAACATTACGACCGCGTTCGAACACCGCCAGCGCGGCAAGACCCATTTGCAATACCGCGCCGCGGTCATCGAGCCGTTGGCCGGGCGGCGCTCCGACACGTGGATTATTTTCGAACTTGCGAAACGTCTGGGCCTCGGGGAGAAATTCTGGAACGGCGATATCGAAGCCGCTTACACCTACGAACTTCAGCCCAGCGGCATCAGCCTCGAAGAACTGAAAGCTAATCCGGGAGGAGTTTCACGGGTTATCGAACCGGCATACGAAAAACACGCGAGCGGCGAGGGCATCGCCCGCGGCTTCGCCACTCCGACAAAAAAAGTCGAGCTTTACTGCCAGCCTTTTGCGATAAATGAAATTCCCGCTATGCCCGAATACGTCGAGCCTGCGGTGAGCCCACTTACCCGTCCGGACCTCGCCGCCGAATTCCCGCTGGTGCTCACCAACGCGAAGTTCACAACCTATGTGCATAGCCAGCAGCGCGCGCTGCCGAGTTTACGCAAAACATCGCCGGAGCCGAGTGCTGACATTCATCCTGAAACGGCGCTGCGCTACGGCCTAAAGAACAAAGAATGGATGATCGTGGAAAGCCCGCGCGGCGCGATCAAAGTCAAAGCGCGCGTCACGACGAATATCATTCCCGGCATCGTCTGCTGCCAGCACGGCTGGTGGCAAGATTGTAAAGAGTTGGAATTGCCGAGCCACAACCCCTACGATTCTAGCGGCGCCAATCCGGCGACGCTAATCGGTACCGACCTCGCCGATCCTGTCAGCGGTTCGCTGCCGCACCGCTCCTATCTCTGCCGCGTGCGTCCCGCCGAATAGACTAGCTTGCCGCTACAAGTTCGCCGCTTTGAGATCCATCGCCAGGGTCGAAACGAGCGCTTCCAGCGCCTGATCCCAACCTTTGACCAGCGCCTCCGGCGATCGTTCGCGGATCGGCACCGATTTTACGTAGCGTTTTTGCGTGACGATGCCGGAATTGCCCGAGCTTTCGTTATACAAGAAGAACTCGATCTCTAATACTGCAGCCGGCTGGTTCGGATTGCGAAAGTCGCCGTAAAGCGCGTTGACGGATCCTTCTAAAACGTAATTCGGCTGCTGCTGATCCGACGGCCCGAGCACGTATTTGAACTCGCGCGAAGCCGCCAGCCCTTTGCGCAGCTCCTCGCTGATCATCGTGTCCGGCGAGGTCAGAAACTGATTGTAAAAATCCGATTCGTACCCCGCGTCCGACGTTCGATAAACGAAGCTTCTATCGGCATAGCGCGGCGAGATGCGCAGGTTAGCGACCGATAGAATGCGATCGCCGGTGGACTCCGAAGGATCGGCGCTCGGCGCCATTTCGATCACGAAGTAATGTTTTTCGGGATAACTGCGCTCGAGGCTCACACAGGCCGAGCAGAGAAAACAAAACAACAGGATGCCACGCGCGAGTTGCTTTGAGAGAATTTTCATTTCTGCATGGCTTTCGCGGGCGGCGGTGGCGCGCCGAAGAGCACCTGTGACGGATATTTCTTGGAGCTTTCTGTGATCTCTTTCATGTTCTCCGAGACCGCGCGTAGATTGCTCATGGTTTGTTCGATGTCGCGCTGTTGATTGGCGAGCAGACGATTCATGCGCTGAATCGTCTGCCGCAATTCAGCGCTCGTCTGCGGCAGGTCATTGGCCACGGAATCCAGACGCTTCACTAGGCGATTTAAGCTCTCCGTCGCCTGCGGCATGTCGGCGAGCAGTTGATTGACCGGTTTTTCGGCGTGCTCGACGATCTGACGCGCTCGACCCGCCGTCACCGAGGCGTCGGCAATAGCCGTCTTAAGTTCCGGATTGCTCACCAGCGCGCCGACTTGCCGGTTGGTCGCGCGCAGCTCAGTCAATAGATCGTTTGTTTGGGCGCCGATCTTGTCGACTTTGGCGCTCTCGGCGAGCTTGGTCATCGCGGCGAGCGACTTTTCCATGCTTTGCGTGAGCTGCGAGATGTCGATATCGCCGATGTTGCGCAGAATGCGCTCCACGGCATCGCTCAATTGCGTAATCCGGCTTGTCGCCGAAGGGATGTACGGATAATCCGGCCGCCAATCGATTTGCAGCGGCGGGTTGCGCTCGGGATCGAGATAATCGGCCTCGAGATAGGCGACGCCGGTCAAGCCCTGGGGCGCGATCCGTATGCGAAAGCCGCGGTTGAGCTCGCTCTTGAGCTGAGGACTTGTCGGATCATTGATCGGAAACTGAAACATGTTCGACGAGATCGAGATGCGCACCAGCACGTACTGGTGGCGCGTCGAATACTCCGCGCTGGTCAACGTGATCTGTTCCACACGGCCCACCGGCACGCCGCGGAACTTTACCGGCGAGCCGACGTCCAATCCCTGCACCGACTCGTCGATGTAGGTTTCGACGATGCTCTTTTTCTGAAAGATGGCTCCCGCGCCGAGCACGACGACGCCGATGACGCCGATCACGACCGCGCTGATGACAAAAATTCCGATTTTAAAGTAGCTGAACTTTTCCATCGGTCGAAATGTCGAGTCAGAGCATCATGTCACGGGCTGTCATGCTTGATTGTCGCCCGGTGTCTGGCGAAAAAAGAATTGATGGACTCTCGGATCATCGCAGCCGTCGCGCAACTCCTGGGGACTTCCCATGGCGATGATGCCTTTCTCTTGTTTATCCAACATAATCACGCGATCCGCAATCGCGTAGATGCTCGGCAGCTCGTGGGTCACCACGATAAAGGTGATCTTCAAGCTACGCGCCAAGTTCAAAACCAATTGATCCAATTCCGCCGACGTCACCGGATCCAAACCGGCAGACAGTTCGTCGAGAAACAGCATCTGCGGGTCGAGCGCCATGGCGCGCGCGATCGCGCCCCTTTTCTGCATGCCGCCGCTCAACTCCGCCGGCATCAGCTCCGCCGCGGGGGCGAGGCCGACCCGCTGCAGTTTCATCATCGCGATCAGACGGATCGCTTCCGGCGGCAGCTGAGTAAATTCTTCGAGCGGCAGGGCGACGTTTTCGAGCAACGTCATCGAACCGAACAACGCGCCGCTTTGATACATCACGCCGAACTTGCGCAGTATCTTTAGCCGCTCTGCGCCGGAAGTCTCGGCGATATCCTCGCCGTCGATCAAGATTTTTCCCGCCGCCGGCTTGTAAAGCCCGATCATGTGCTTGAGTAACGTGCTCTTGCCGCAGCCCGATCCGCCGAGGATGGCGAACACTTCGCCGGCATAGATTTCAAAGTTGAGCCCCTTGAGCACGACTTCGCCGTCGTAAGCGGCGGTGAAGTCATGCACCTGGATGATCGCTCTGCGCTTCGGCGCCTCGGCCATCTAAACTCCTAGATAGTAGTAAACCACGGAGAAAATCCCATCGGTGATCGCGATCAAAATAATTCCGCTGACCACCGCGCTGGTGGTGGATTGTCCTACCGCCGTGGCGCCGGTGCCCGTTTGCAGACCGCGCAGACAACCGATGGCGGCCACGAGTATGCCGAAGGCAAATGATTTCACCAGACCGCCGACCAGAGATCCGTAGCTCAACGCGTACTGAACTTGATGAAAGAAGGTGACCAATGGAAATCCCAACGAAAGCATCACCACGGAGCCGCCTATCAACCCAACAAGATCGGCAAAGATCGTCAAAAGCGGCGTCATGCACACGGCCGCAACCACCCGCGTGACAATCAAGAACCGCACCGGATCAAGTCCCATGGTTTTGAGCGCATCGATTTCCTCGCGCACTTTCATGGTGCCCAGCTCCGCCGCGAATGCAGACCCGGAACGGCCGGCCAAGATGATCGCGGTCATCAACGGCCCCAGTTCGCGCAACATCGAGAGTCCGATCAGATTAGCGATAAACAGCTGCGCGCCGAATTGGCGCAACGGAACCGCGGCTTGAAAAGCCATGATCAGCCCCATCAGGAAGCCGACGAGCGACACAATCGGCAACGCATTGACACCTGCCGTCTCCGCGACTCGCAAAGCGTCGCGCCAGCGCACGCTGCGCGGATGGAGCGCCGCGCGCACGAGCCCGACACCGAGCTCGCCGACAAAACTGACGAGGATCTGGATATCGCGCCAAACTTCTACGGTGGCTTCGCCGATTTCCTCTGGCAATCCCGCGCGCCCATGCTTGCGCGGCGCCTCGCGCGGGAAGCTCGAAGCGTCATCGTTGAGCAACTCGGTAAATTCGGGCCGGAGCCCGTCGATTTGCAATCGTCCCCGGGCTTGGTTTTGCAACTCGCGCAGCTCGACTAGCAAAGCGATCCCGGCGCCGTCGCAATACTCGATTCTCGACGCGTCGATGACCACATCCGCTGCTTTGGCGGCGCTGACCGCCGAGGTTGCGCGGCGCCAGACCAAGCCCGTCGTGGAGGAATCGAGCCGTCCCGCGATGGTTAGTTTGAAAGAGCCATCGCGCGGGCCTTCAGTGCGTAGTTCAACGCCGGGTTGTGCAGAAGCCATGTCCGTGGGATCGCGAGATAGTTTTATTATGCTTGCTCTCTCCGCCGGGTCAACCCATGCTCAAACAGCGCTCTTTTGCGCAGCAGTGGCGCGAGTGCTCCGGCGATGAGAATCTCTCCCGATCGAAGCAAGGAAAATAGCCCGCGCGAAACCGCCAAGTCCTCGGTCAAAGGCTTGAGGAATACGCTCAGCGTGCTCGACGTGTGAAACGCACAATTCACTTGGGCGAGAAATCGGACCGCGACGATATGCCAGCCGTAAAAAAACTTAGACCGACCGGCGCGTAGTAAGGATGGCGCGTGAAAACTCAATGAAGATTCACCGTGTAGTGAGAGTTTCTACCCTAGCAAGCTTGCTTGCGCTTGTAAAAGCGCTGGCGTGTTTGATTCACGCGCCCCTAGCGGGCTATACAAGGCCTGAGACGAATCCCAAATTACCGAAAGGGTCTGAGTTATGGCAAACAAAGGTCTTAGCCACATCGCTTTGAAATCGCCCGATCTCAAAAAGACCGAAGAGTTCTATATCGGTGTGTTAGGTTTCAAAGTCGCGTTCCGCCATGCCCCTAGCATGATTTTTCTCACCACGCCGGGCAGCGGAGACTTGTTGAATTTCGTCAAAAGCTCCACGCGTGTGTCCGGAACCCAAGGCTTGGAGCACATCGGCTTCAAGGTGACGGCGGCGAAGCTCAAGAAGCTCGAAACGATCCTCAAAGAGCGCGGCGTAAAGATCGACGGCCGCCGCGGCAAGGACGCCCTCTACTTTGTCGATCCCAACGGCTATCAGATCGAATACTACTGCGACTGAGGCCGCAAACACCGAGTCCCCATTCTTGTATGCTCTTAGTCTTAGCCCTCGCCCATTCCGATGGGACAGGGAGGGTGAGGATTCCAAGCGAAGCAAGCTTCAAAGAATCCGACTACGCGATTGAATTCGACGAAATATGGCCAGGTTGAAAGCGGTAACGGTTCTGGGCGGCTATGGAATTTTTGGCTCCCGAATCAGCAAGGCTTTGGCTCAGCATCCCCACGTCCGGGTTCGAGTAGCAGGAAGAAACCGGCATGTAGGGGAGATTTTTGCGCGAACGATAAACGCTGACTTCGTTTCCTGTGATCTGGATGATGAAGATTCACTTCGCCAAGCTATACGCGACGCGAACGTTGTCATTCACACGGCCGGTCCCTTCCAGAAGAAGGATTACCGCGTCGCAAAGCTATGCATCGACGCGGGGAGCCACTACCTCGATCTTTCAGACGCCCGTCAATTTGTCGTGGGGATCGCTACTCTTGACCAAGTTGCTCGACAACAAGGTGTTTTTGTTACCTCGGGGGTGAGTTCTGTTCCGGCTATCACATTCGCATTGATAAAGGAGCTCTCACCACAGTTCTCGCACATTGATCAAATTGCTATTGGCCTGAGTCCAGGGAATCAAAACCCAAGAGGAGCATCGACGATCGCGGCCATCCTGACTTACTTGGGAAAGCAGGTAACCGTTTTCGAGAATGCTCAGGAAATTACCGTCTCGGGCTGGGGTGATAGCCAATATCGTAGTTTTCCACCGCCGGTAGGATCCCGCAGAGTTCACAATTGCGAAGTGCCGGATCTTGAGTTGTTCCCGAAACTTTGGAACGCTCGAACAGTCAGATTCTACGCGGGCCTTGAGCTAAATATCTTTAACTACGCTCTTTCTGTAATAGCGTCGCTGAGAAGACTGTTTCTTCTCGAACCCTTGCCGCGTTGCGCTCCTTTGTTCTTAAACCTTTCTCTGATGCTCTACTCCTGCGGTTCGAAGAACGGCGCATTGGCAGTGTGGCTAAGTGGCAAGAACCACAACAGCCAGCGAATTGAACGTAAGATCGCTATCGTAACCGGCGACCACGGACCGGCCACACCGAGCTCAGCTGCTATCGTGCTAACAAAAAGAATTATCGAGCACGGGCCACCGGCGTTGGGAGCCTTCCCGTGTGTGGGGTTTTTGACACTGGACGAAATAATGGCTCACCTTCGTCCACTAGGTGTATGGGACGTAAAGGGCGATGAAGCCGGATGGGGACAGCGGCATTGACTCGTGGCTTATTAATCCGTTGACATCTTTCTGCTCGAACGGATTCAAATCTTTATTTACCACGTTCGAATTCAGATAGACTCAGCCTCCGCGAAGCTAGAATAAAGTTAACTGGTCTCTTTCCGGCCGGCGAAAATTTTCCGTCGTCAGCTTCGGCCAACGCTTGGTGATTCCGGATTTTTTCTGCGCCAATTGAAATAGATTTGCCATCTGCTCGGCATAGATGCCTTCGCCGCGCATGCGGGTCTTAAAGTTCGGATCGTTGAGCTTGCCGCCGCGAATCTCGCGCACGCGGTTGAGAATTTTTTGCTTCTTGTCCGGATAGTGCTGATCGAGCCACTGCTCGAATAGTTCTTTAACCGCATACGGCAATCGCAGTGCGACGTAGCCGCAAAACGTCGCGCCGGCCTTCGCCGCCGCCGTGGCAATCGCGGGAGCTTCGGAATCCGTGAGACCGGGAATCATTGGCGCCTGCAGATAGCCAACGGGCACGCCGGCGTCGGCGAGTATCTTAATCGCGGCGAGCCGCCGCGCCGGCCGCGATGCGCGCGGTTCGAGCAGTGACGACAGTTTATGATCGAGCGTGGTGACTGAAAGCGTCACACCAACGCAGTCGTAACGCGCTAGTTCGGAGAGTATGTCGACATCGCGGGTCACCAGATGGTTTTTGGTGATGATCACCACAGGATTGCGAAACTCAAGCAAAACTTCCAAGCAGCGCCGCGTCAACTTTTTTTGCTTTTCCACCGGCTGATAGCAATCGGTGTTGCCGCTGAGCGCGACCAGCTGCGGCTTCCAAGCGCGGCTGGACAGCTCTTGGCGCAAAAGGTCCGGTGCGTCTTCCTTGACCATGATTTTGGTCTCGAAATCGAGGCCGGCAGAAAAGCCGAGATACTCGTGCGACGGCCGAGCATAGCAGTAAACGCAGCCATGCTCGCAGCCGCGGTATGGATTGACGCTGGCGTCGAAGCCGACGTCGGGGCTGTCGTTATAGGCGATGATCGATTTCGAACTATCGGCGAAAAATTGTGTCTGCGGCGAAGAGATATCGTCGCCGTCCTGCGGCGGCTCGGGCACCCGTTCGATGGATTCGAAACGGTTCTTCGGGTTGACTGCGGCGCCGCGGCCACGCACAGGAGGCAGCGAACTCATACGATAACCTTACGAAGACGAAGCGGCGGGCGGAGTCTGAGCGGGAGCAGCCGGAGCGGCGGGTTTTGCCGCAGCGGAAGCCGCCGCCAACTTCGCGTCGTGCGCGAGATGGCGCGTCACTCGCTTCATGAGCTTGACCTTGCGGCGGAGCTTTTTGATTTTTTTGCGATCAGCGCTCGACGTTAGAAGTTCGGCTTTTTCCTTTTGCGCTTGACGAATATCCTGTTTGACGGCATGGATCGCATTTAAATCCTTGTGCATCTCGTCGTAAGCGATTCCCTTAGCCGCGGCGATCGCTTTGATCAGTTCTTCTTTTTCCAGAGCGATGACATTTTTGAGATCGGTTTCCTGTTTGGCGACGTCGCGCAGCTTCGGCATCGGTAATTTTCTCAGCTCTTTCAGTTCCATCGTTTACACCCCCTTTGACAAGTGAACTCCTGGTAGCATATTTACCCTGTAAAACCAAAATGGCAACGACGCGCCAGCCTAAAGCGAAAGCCGTAGCACCATCGGCCCGGATGAAGAAAATTCTCACACGGCTGGAGAAGGTTCATCCCGATGCCAAGCTCGCTCTCGATTTCACCAATCCGCTCGAACTGCTGATCGCGCTCATTCTCGCCGCCCAGGCGCGCGACGATCTGGTCAACAAAGTCACGGTCGATTTATTCAAGACGCATCGAACGGCCGCCGATTACGCGGCCGCGCCGCCAGCAACGTTGCAGAGCCAGATCGGCAGGATCAATTTTTATCGTAACAAAGCCCAATCAATTCACAACTGTTGCCGCGCGTTGGTCGAGCGTTTCGACGGCAAGGTGCCGGACAATCTGGAGGATCTCGTGTCCTTGCCCGGTGTCGGACGGAAGACGGCGAACATCGTTCTGGGCAACGCCTTTGGCCGGCAAACCATCGGCGTCGACACCCACGTGATGCGCCTCTCGCAGCGCCTCGGCTTCACCAAAAAAACCGATCCGGATAAAATCGAAGCGGATTTAATGGCGCTCGTTGCAAAAAAGCAGCGCGTCCGTTTCTGCCACTTGCTGCAATATCATGGCCGCCGTGTTTGCCTCGCAAAAAAACCAAAGTGTCTCGAGTGCACGATCCAAGATCTCTGTCCGTTTCCGCAGAAAACCAAATAATTTTACGTGACCGGTGAACGTCCTGATCGTCGGCGCAGCCGGAAACCTCGGCTCCCACTTAGCAAAGTATCTAATGTCGGGGCCGCATCGGCTGCGCCTGCTCACGCACAAGCGTCCGCTGCCTTTCGATTTACCCGAAGGCTCTAACGTCGAGATGGTTCACGGCGATCTTGAAGCGCGAGTTTCGCTCGCGGAATCTTGCGCACATATCGACTGCCTCGTTTATCTTGCCGGCGTACTCTTTCAACCGCGACCGCAAACATTTCTCCATCGCACGAATACCGTCTACGTCGAAAATATCGTCGACGCCGCGCTTTCAGCCGGCGTACGGAAATTTATCTTGGTGAGTTTTCCCCACGTCGAGGAACACACAACGCCGCAAGCCCCTGCGCGCGGTTCATCGGACGTCCGTCCCACGTCGATGCATGCGCGCACTCGGCTGGAAGCCGAGAAATATCTGTTTCGCGCGTGCCAAGGTCGCGACATGGCACCCATCGTGCTCAGGGCCGGCGTGATTTACGGACGAGACGTAAAGCTTATCGACGCGGCGCATTGGCTGATGAAGAAGCGCCTGATGGCCATTTGGCGCAAACCGACCTGGATCCACTTGCTCAGCTTGCCGGATTTTCTCAAATGCGTCGAGGTCAGTATTGAGAGAGAAAATCTCTCCGGCATTTACAATCTCTGCGATGACCAACCGATACTGCTTCAAGAATTTTTAGATCGCCTCGCCGTCCATTGGGGTTGCGTGAGACCGTGGCGGCTGCCGGATTGCGGTTTTTACCTCGCCGCGGTGCTTTGTGAGGCTTTTGCAACCCTATTTCGCACCGCGACGCCGCTCACGCGCGACATCGTTCGCATGGGGATGACTTCCGTGGTCGCCGACACGAGTCGGATGAAGCGTGAACTCCTGCCAAAGCTGATTTTGCCGACCTTCGTTGAAGGCTTAAAGTTATTTTGAGCTCGATGGGGCCACCGGGCTTTGCCCATGCGGCAATGAGAGAGCAGGAAATTTAGAAGTTGTGTATCGTGCCAGACCCCTGTAAGCTAAGTACATTTCTTTTTAACTGATCAACGTCAGTCATGACCGACCCCTTCGAAGCACCCCACCCTTCTCGCGTGATTCGCGAAGCACGCGGCTTAATGGAACTTCCGCGCCTGTTGTTTCGTTTTCCGCAACTCGTCTGCCAGCCGCGCGGACAAGGACATCCCGTTCTACTTTTGCCAGGGTACGGCGCCGGCGACGCTTCCACCGCGCTACTCAAAGGCTATCTGCGCCTACTCGGCTACCGAGCGCGGGGTTGGGGCCTCGGTCGCAACAAAGGTAGCGCATCCACTCTGCTGCCAAGAGTATTGAAACGGGTCTCGTCGCTTGCTCGGCGCAGCAATCAGAAGGTGCATCTCATCGGCTGGAGCTTCGGTGGCTATCTCGCGCGCGAGCTGGCGCGCGAACGCGCCGACCTGATCGGCCAAGTCATTACGCTCGGCACGCCGGTCATCGGCGGGCCCAAATACACTGTGGTCGGTAACTGGCTGCGACGCTGCGGCATCGACGTTGACGCCATCGCCGCCGAAGTCGAGATGCGCAATCAAATCTCGTTCACCACGCCAGTGATTGCGATCTACTCCCGTCGAGACGCAGTCGTAGCGTGGCAAGCTTGCATCGACCACCACGCCTCGAACGTGGAACACATCGAGGTTCGAACCAGTCACTTCGGCTTTGGCTTTTCGCCCGAAGTCTACAAGATTATCGCCCAGCGCCTAGCCGCCGGTCGAGTCACCGTCGCTCAGCCGCTAGCGCGAGAAGCATGGCTCTGGCGACTATTCGGCGTTGGACGGCAGGCCAAGCGCTGATTAAGCCCCCACGAATTTCTAACGCCCCTAAATGGACTCCGCTCTCGTTCTTTGGATTCTTGCGGGGATTTTTGTCTTGGCCGGTTTAGTCGGTCTCGTCTTGCCGTCGATCCCGGGCGCACCGCTGATTTTCGCCGGTCTCGTTTTTGCCGCGTGGGCCGAAGGCTTCGAATTTGTCGGCGTCTGGACCCTCGTCGTCCTCGCCGCGCTTACTCTCCTAGCGTTTGGCGTCGATTTTTGGGCGACAATGTTTGGCGCCAGCAAGTTTGGCGCGTCCAAGCGCGCCGTCATCGGCGCGCTCCTAGGCTCCGTCGCCGGGCTTCTGTTGGGTTTTCCCGGCGTGCTGTTTGGGCCGTTTATCGGCGCAGTTATTGGCGAGCTATCAGCACAGCGGAGTTTCGAGGAAGCGACGCGCGCCGGTTTCGGGGCAACGATCGGTCTCGTCCTCGGCGCCGCAATCAAGCTAGCACTTGCTCTCAGCATGATCGGCATATTCGTCGCCGTGCGTTTCTTA
>DASWCL010000099.1:0-8626 GCA_036390135.1 Binatia bacterium | reverse complement strand
CTCCAGCTTGATCGACTGGATCGCGATGGCGTTGGCGTTGGCGTCGAGATCGGGCTGCGCTTGAAATTCCGAAACCCAGCAACGGAACACTTTGTAAGCGATCACCAACTGGCCGGCCTCGTTGTACATCTCGATGAGGATGTCCTTGCGAAAATCCTTGAGCGAGACTTCCGCGCCCAAGCCGGCGCCGAAGTTCCAGACTTTATTCGCCCAGTTCTCGAATTCCTTGTCGTGGGTCACCCCTCGTTCGAGCGAGATCGCTTCGTACTTGGTCCGTCCGGGAGATTTACGGCCCGTGCTGGGATCGCCGCCCTCGCGGTGCTCGACCACTTCGGTGGTGCGCTTGAGCGCGCCGCACTTGCTCACGCCGGCGACGTATTTGCCGTCCCACTTGACGCGGAATTTAAAATTCTTGTACGGGTCGAAGCGTTGCGCATTGACGCTGAATTGAGCCATGATTTTCTCCTAAGCCTCGATCTGTCCGGCGATCTGTTGGATCTTGATGACGACGAACTCCGCCGGTTTCAGCGGCGCGAAGCCGACGACGATGTTGACCACGCCGCGATTGATGTCGTCCTGGGTCGTGGTTTCGCGGTCGCATTTGACGAAATAGGCTTCCTGCGGCGTTTTGCCTTGGAACGCGCCTTGGCGAAATAGATTTTGCATGAAGGCGCCGATATTGAGACGAATCTGCGCCCAGAGCGGCTCGTCGTTGGGCTCAAAGACGACCCACTGGGTGCCGCGATAGAGACTTTCTTCGATGAATAAAGTGGTCCGGCGCACCGGCACGTATTTCCATTGCGACGCCAGCACGTCGGACCCTTCGAGGGTGCGCGCGCCCCAGACCACATGGCCGACATTGGGAAAGCTGCGCAAGCAATTGATGCCGAGCGGATTGAAGTCGCCGTTCTCTTTGTCGTTCAGCGCGATCGGTGTGCCCGCCACCGAAGTGCCGACCACGCCGCGCAGCGCCGCCTCGAGGCCTGCCGGCGCTTTCCACACGCCGCGCTCGGCGTCGGTTCGGCTCATGACGCCGGCGATGATGCCGCAGGGCGCGAAGTCGTTGAGACTGCCTTCCTGCAAAGGATCCGGAATGCGAACCAGCGGAAAATAAAGCGCGGCATTCTTGCGCACGATGCCGCTAAAATCACCGATCTTCTTCGTCGGGTAGTTGGCCCCAGCAGAATCCAAGTTCCAACTGCGCGGCGCATCGACGATCAACAGAGCGCGGTGGTCTTCGCAGAGCTTGGCGGCTTTTTCGAGGGTACCGGCGATCGGCACGTCGACCACCGTGTTGGGCACGGTGCTGGGCGCGATCACGATCGTTAACGGCGGGATGCATAAAAGGTTAAAGAGATCGGCTTTGAGCAAGGCATAAATGCCGGTCTTGTCGTTCTCGCTGCCTTCGACCTCGGCTGCCGCACCCGCCGGAGTTGTAGCCGCGACACCGTCGTTGCCGCTGGCGGCGGTCGCCGGAACGGTCGCTGCTGCGGGACGCGCGTTACCGATCGAAACCAGACGAGCTAAACCAGATTGCTCCTCCAAGATCTTGCCCACGAAACGAGCGCTGTTCGAATCGCGTGAAACGTTGAGAAAAATTTCCCGCGCACCACTGCCGCCGCGTTTGTCGCTGTCGAGAAATTTGGCGGGATCGTCGAAGATCGTCAGGTTGAAGAGATTCGCGTCAGGCGGCGGCGTGACACTGGTCGCGTCTTTGGTATTGTGATCCACGGTTGCAACCAAGTTACGCCCCCACGTGCCAGGGCTCGAAGCGCGCAATACGTTGGTGCCGCCGAGATCAATCTCGGCAGCCGCCGCAGCGTCGCCGCCGGTTCGAGCAGCGACGCGGACAACCAACGCCTGGCTCCCGCCGTTGGTGAAAAACTGGCGCACCGCGTAGCTCATCATGCTGGCGCGCCACAACCCACCGAAGATCCGTTCGTAGTCCGCCGCGCTGTTGACCTTGACCGGTTCATCCAACGGCCCTTTCCAAGCTCTGCCGACAAACGCGGTAATAGACGTAGGCACCCCGGTAATCGTGCGCACGCCGCTGGGTATTTCTTCTATATAAACTCCCGGATAACTCAGTGCCGCTGGCATTGCTCGCCCTCCCTTGCTTTTACGTCAACTCGGCGAATCGGTCGTCGATACGCTATTGATTAAGATTTGCTGAGAAATGTTTCGATCTCGTCTGACTTCGCTTTATTCAATCCGTAGATTTGTTCCGATCGCCGAATCATTCTGGCCGTGAGCCAGCCTTTCGCCGTCAAAGATTCCAATGCGGTCCCAACTTCATCGCTGCGCCATCGGCTTAGGGTGTCCGCAAACCACCACTTGAGAATGCCGCTCAGTGTGTCCTTCGCATCGGGATGTTCGACGCAGTAGGTTAAGATTTCTCGCTGCAGCTTTTCCTGTCGATCGCTTGGACTTTCAGTGAGCGCCAGTTGCGCCAACGAATCCTTCACTCTCGCTTCGGGAGAGCAAATCGAACGCCAAGCGAACCGACGCTGAAACATGCTGGATTTGTAGGAATATTATTCGCGCCGACTCCTCTGCCCACGCGGCAAAATAGCCGCAGCAAAGCGCCTTAAAATGGGCAAGTAGCAATCTGTTCGATAACTTAGCGCCGCGGCATTTGTACCGCGGGGCGGCATGAATGTGCCGCATCTGAGAGGCGGATGAAGCTACAGCTTGAAAGAGGCACGATCCAACGAATATTTTCGGACAAGTCTTTGTAGCGTGCGGCGGTCTTTACCCGCTGCCTTGGCCGCTTGCGTGATATTCCCCTGATGTCGAGCAAGCAAGTCAGCCACATACGTTCGTTCGAACTCGCCGACGATGTAAGATTTGGCTCGACGCAGCGACTCATGACGCAACATTTCCTTTGATTGCCCCTCTGCAAGCTCGATGTCGGCGGCATGCAATACTGCGGCTTCGTTCAAAAGAGCTGCTCGTTGAATGACCGCTTGCAACTCACGAACGTTCCCCGGCCAACGATAATTGAGCAGCTTTTGCCGCGCCGCTTCGGACAGACGGTAGCGCTCGCAACCCGGCTGGTTGCCATAAATATCTAAAAAGTGTTCGGCAAGATGGAGCACGTCGGCGCCGCGCTCTCGCAACGCCGGCAGTGACAGCGAGAGGACATTTAAACGGTAATAAAGGTCCTCGCGAAAACATTTGAGACGCACCTTTTCTTCAAGATCACAATTGACGGCGGCGATTACCCGAACATCAGCAATAATGGAACGCGACGAACCGAGCGGACGATATTCTCCGTTCTGCAAGAAACGCAAAAGCTTAACCTGAGCCGGTGGACTTAAGGCATCGACTTCGTCGAGAAAAAGCGTCCCGCCTTCAGCTTCCGCGATCAAACCCTGCTCCGCGGATGAAGCGTCGGTGAAAGCGCCTTTGCGGTGTCCGAACAGCTCATTTTCAAACAAATGATCCGGTAGCGCGCCGCAGTTGACTGGAATGAACGGTTTTGAATGTCTTGCTCCCTGGTAATGAATCGCCCGCGCGACCAACTCTTTGCCGCTGCCGGTCTCACCGGAGATCAATACTGTAGCGTCGGTTCGCGCCAAATTGGCGGCTTTATTAATGACCGCCAGAAATGGCGGACTTTGACCGATCAGCGGCAGGTTTTTTGACAATCCTTTCAATTGCGTGTTCTGAAACGCAATCTTTGGCGGCTTGAAAAGCAGCAACCGCTCGCTGCGCAACAAAAGTTCGTGTTCGAGCGCCGAGCAAAATAGAAAATCGTCGGCTGCTGCAAGCGCTGATTGCATCTCCGCGTTGCGTACTCCAGTGCGACAGCATAGGATCACGACGATCAGCGCGTCTCTCCAACGGACCCGGCAGCCCTCGATCAGTTGCCTGCTGCCGACATCGGTGGTTAGCCGCAGAAACACAATATCCGGTGCTAACGGGATCGCTGCCAAGTCAACGCTCGGCGGCAGTTCTACCAGACCATCAAAGAATGCGGCACGCGCGAGCAATGGGCGCAATGAATCGCATTGCCTCTCGCCACATGACAATGTGCGCTGGTTCAGCAATAGAGTTGTGCTCATAGCCTTAACCGATCTCTATCTCTAGGACCGAACCTCCTAATCGAATGTGAGATAATTCGAACAAGCGTTTTACTCGTCCACGCGAGATTTATCCGGACACCGACGGCAGCTTCACCCAAACGATTCGTCAAATCTCCCAGTCGGTATTGGAAATTAATATAAAGATTTGGCTGAGTAATATGGATTAAAAAAGCAACCAACGTGCCACGAGACTAACAGCAGAACGAATTGAAAATATTGGTGACAAATCTGTTAAACTATCGTCATGATTTACCGCTGCATGTAGGAAGTGGACATCAAATGACCGTAGAAAGATACATCTCTCGTTGGTGACACACAGATTTGTAGATGCGAATGGAACCGCGTGTATTTTGCTGGCGGCGCATTTTCCCGTGACGCAACGCAAGGTGTGCAATTGGTATGTTATGATGTCTAGAACGGTGGTCGAATAAATGCATCCCGAGACCTGCTTACGTTGACAGTTTTTCGACGATTGTGTTAGGCAGATTTTATGAAAGTGATCGATTCCACCGACGACCAAGCAGTAGAACCCGGCGCCAGCCAACCCTATGTAGATAAACTCAGAGCCGTTCTCAACATCTGCCGACGCATGAGCTCGATGACCGACCTGTCGTCGCTCCAAGCGTTGATCACGCGCGAAGCCAAAGATTTGCTGCAGGCGGACCGCGTAAGTATTTTTCTTTTCGATCGCGACACCTGCGAGCTTTGGTCCGCGATCTCCGAAGAAGGCAACATTATGCGCTTCGATGCGCGATTGGGCATTGCCGGTGCGGTGGCGATGACCGGGCAGACGATCAACGTCGATAACGCTTATGAGCACCCGCTGTTTTATAAGGAGGTCGACGCCAAAACCGGGTATCGGACTCAAACTCTGCTCGCCGTGCCTCTACATAATTTGGACGGGGCCGTTATCGGCGTCGGTGAGGCGATGAACAAATTGAGCGGATTGTTCACCGACGAGGACGCGGAAATCCTGGGGACTTTGGCCGCGCACCTCGCCGAGCTCATCGAGAACTCGCCGATCGGAACCGATCTCAAAACGCAAACATTTGGACCGGTAAACGATCCCGATACACGGCTGATCCATGAGCTGTCCACGCAACACATTGTTGGAATGAGCGATCGAATCCAATCGATCATTCGGCTGATCGATCAAATTCGCCCAACCTCCGTCGATGTCCTCATCCAAGGAGAAAGCGGCACGGGAAAGGAGCTGATCGCGAAAGCCCTCCACCTCACCAGCCCGCGCGCGAAGTATCCGTTTGTCGCGGTCAATTGCGCGGCCTTGCCCGACAACTTGGTCGAGGCGGAATTGTTTGGGATCGAAAAAGGCGTAGCGACGGGTGTTGACCGGCGCGTGGGCAAATTCGAAGCTGCTCAAGACGGGACACTGTTTCTTGATGAGATCGGTGATCTTAGTCTGACGGCACAGGCCAAGATACTCCGTGTTCTCCAAGAACGTTCCATTGACCGCGTCGGTGGCCGAAATCCGGTGTCGATCGATGTGCGCATCATTGCCGCAACCAACCGAAATCTTGAGGCCTGCACGCAAGAGAAACAATTTCGCGAGGATCTCTATTACCGCTTAAGCGTCGTCCGCATCCAAACTCCGGCGCTGCGAGATATACGCGGCGACATTCCGATCCTTGCCAACCACTTTCTGCAGAAGCATTGCGCCGCGATGTCCACCGAATCCAAGCAATTCAGCGCCGCGGCAATGGATCGACTCACCGCCTATTATTGGCCCGGCAACGCACGCCAGCTCGAAAACGAAGTGAAACGGCTGGTCGCTTCCGTGCGCGCTAAAACGATCACCGAAGAGCAGATCACCCTCCAAATACCGTCTCAAGCGGCTCAAGCGGCGACCGAATTCCGGCCGGAACAGGGCCAATCACTCTTCACAGCCATTGATGCGCTCGAACGCCACATGATCCAGGAGGCCTTGAAGCAAACCGGTGGCAACAAGCTCAAAGCGGCGCAGGCTCTCGGACTGAGCCGTCAAGGTCTGATCAAAAAACTCAAAAAGTTCGATCTCCGGACGCCGATCTCGTAGCGCAGTCGGAAAATCGACACAGTCGTAGATAGAACCATCGCTCCACTGCTCCATCACTCCGACGACCCACTCATTTACCGCGGCGTCTGCAACCACCTTTCGGGTTCCAACCCCGGCCGGTCTTTATATTTCTCGGCAATGGCACGAACCTTCGGATGATCAGCAGTGGTGATTTTCCCCTCCTTATATACGTAATTTTCGCCGATCTTCAGATCGCCGCCGCGCAGTTCTGCCGAGACGTGCAGTAAATACGGAAACGTCTTGCTGCGCCGGCTGTTGCCCATATGAAAGTGAAAGCTGCTCCAGTGGTGATGCTCGATGAAGTGGCGGTACGGCGTGTTCGGACACTGGTGCGGCTCGATCATCGCTGAAGGATGTACGCCGCCGTGAAAGCCGCGCACTTCGTACGCCGCTTCGCCGAGATATTTGGCAATGAATTTGTAAAAGTGCGTCAGCGTCTCGGCTTCATCGCCGCCTTCGAACTTCTTGATGTAGCCTTTTTCGATGAAGACTTTGACCGGTTGTTTGAAGGGACAAGGCACGCCGATATGGCGCGCCCAGATCACGCCGACCTCGTTGATGATGCCGACGCCCTCGGCGTCGCGGGCGCGTATCGATGACCATACACCCTCGGGAAATGGACAATAAACACCGATATCGCGGTAGTGCGCGTAATCTTCCGTGTCCTCCGGCTTTACGACGTAGCCTTCGATGTGAGAGCCGTTCGGATGCGTCATCACCCACTTGGCGCCGGGCTTGGCGAGCGCGTTGGCTTGAATGCGAATCTCGGAAACCAGCTCGTAGGGGGTCAATCCCCAGTTGCTCGAAAGCAGTGAAGCCGTCGTCGCCATGTTGCGCGCATATTTGATATTGCGCTCTTCGAGTATGTCCGGGATCTCGCGCAACTCCTCTTCATAGGTGAGGTCGACGGCATTGCTGATCACCACATCGGCGGCGCGCATGGCATTGGCGACAATCGGCGGCACCCGCCACGGTTTGCTCGGATCGGCGCCATCGCCCCAGAGAACCATCGGGCGATAAGGAATATCGCACCAGACCACCGTCCCCTCCGCGCCGCGCTGCACGATCGCCGCGTGCAACCACGAGATCGTTTCTCGATCAACAATATTGATCCCACCCGAGAGACCGTCGTTGGCGGCAACCAGGAGCACGTTCATGCCAGGCTTGACCTTGGCGCAATTATCGATCATATCGGCGACGGCGATCGCCGCTTGTTTGGGAATCAATCGCATCGAGCTCACAACGTCCCCCGATTAAATTTTCGTTCAAGGTTCCAGGTTCAAAAGTTCAACGTCAGACTCGGCCTCTTACCTTGAACCTTAAACGTTGAACTTTTGAACGAATTCTTTAAGACGCCGCCTTAACCTGATTTCGTTCACCTTCAACCAACGGCTGATACCTCGCGCAGAGCGCTTTCCAGCCCTCGGCCTTTTTCTTGGCGCGCTCGATCGTCGTGTCCGCAAATTTTATGATCGGCGTGCGCGCCGGACCTGGGTTAACGTAGCCGGCGAATTCAATGGGCAGTTTTGCCGTGGCTCCCTCGTTGCCGCCAGGCCGCTCGCCGCCGGCCGCAGCCATGATTTCGCTGATGACCTGCAGCGCTTCTTGATCCTTTCCGGCTCTCACTAGATTTCGCAGATGGAGCACCGGCCACGGCCCCATCCACGCATCGATGGACCAACAGCCTGCTGACCCCATTCTGTAATACGGAAACATCTGCGCCTGATTCGTCATGACACTGATCTTGCCCCGGATGATGTCCATCAGCCGGACAAACTCGCGCGTATCGCGATGGCTGTCTTTCATGCCGACAATGTTTGGACACTTTACCAGTCTGGGAAACACCGAGACCGGAATTTTCACTTTGTGGTTGACCGGATTGTGATAGATGAGAAAGGCCAACTTGGGAAACATCTCTGCGATCTGCGTGTAAAAGTCAGCCATGTATTCCGGCGACTGCGCATCATAATACGGCACGCCGAGCAATGTCCCATCGCCGCCGATGTCTTGGACGAACTTCAACCGCTCGACCACTTCGCGCGCATTCGGGCTGGTTGCGCCGATGAACAGAGGCACGCGTTTTTTTACCGCTTCGACGGTTGCCACGGCCAGAGTCTTGTACTCGTCCCAATCGAGGTTGTAGCACTCGCCGAAACTTCCGGTGGTGGTGATCACGTCGATCCCATCATTGATCATCCGGTCGACGCCGGCCTTCAGATTGTCGACATCGATAGTGTTCTTCGAATTCAGATCGCCGGCATCCTTAGTCGAAAAAGACGGCATCATCGCCATCACGCCTTGGACATCTTTCGCAGTAACCATAGTGAACCTCCTCAAATCGCCACAGATTTGATAGAGACATAGCTGGAAATGGTCGCGGTTGTAAAGTCCAAGTTGCGTCGAGTTTCTCCAATTTGGTACATACTCGGTGAGGGAAGAGTTTAAACCGTTTGAACAGCGTGAA
>DASWCL010000098.1:0-4150 GCA_036390135.1 Binatia bacterium | reverse complement strand
GCGAATGTTCCCCGGCCAAGCGTAGGCGATGAGCTTTTCTTGCGCTTCGTCCGCTATGGCTGAAAAATGTTTCTTGGTCTCGGCGGAAAAACGTTCTAAGAAATAGCACGCGAGCGCTGGAATATCTTCCTTTCTTGCTCGTAAGGGCGGCAGCGTGAGCGCGATCACGTCCAAGCGGTGATAAAGATCTTCGCGGAAAGTGCCGCCTCTGACCGCTGCTTCAAGATCGCGATTGGTGGCGGCGATGATGCGCAAGTCCACGGCGATGGGCGCGGTGCCGCCGACCCGTTCAAATTCCCGTTCTTGGAGGACGCGCAAAAGTTTGGTTTGGAGTTCGAGCGCGAGGTCGCCGATCTCGTCGAGAAACACCGTGCCGCCCTGCGCCAGCTCGAACTTGCCTTTCTTGAGCTGATGCGCGCCGGTAAACGCGCCTTTTTCATGCCCGAATAGCTCGCTCTCCAAGAGCTCCTTGGCGAGACCGGCGCAGTTGATGGCGATGAAGGGCTTCAGCCTTCTTTCGCTCCAATCGTGGATCGACCGGGCGAGGAGTTCCTTGCCGGTGCCACTTTCGCCGAGCAATAAGACGGTCGACTTGCTGCCGGCGGCCTTCTTGGCTGCGGCGATAATTTGCCGCGTCGTTTCGCTGCTTCCGGCGATCAGTCGGTTGCGACCGCCGAGCTCCTGGGCGAGGAATTCGACGTCGGATTTGAGCTGGGCACGCGCCAAACATTTCTTGACCACCAGCGCGAGATGTTCCGGATCGAAGGGCTTGGTGATGAAATCGTCCGCGCCGGCTTTGATCGCCTCCACCGCGCGTTCAATACTGCCATGGGCGGTGATGATCACGACGGGGAGGTCCTTGTTGGTCTTGCGAATGGCATGTAAAACCTCGATGCCGTTCATTCTGGGCATCAGATAGTCGAGAAGAATCAACTCGGGAGCGACCTTATCGATCTCAGACAACGCCTGGATGCCGTCGTTGGCCCGCTCGACGGCATAACCCAGGTCGGTCAGCTCCTGTCCAAGCACATCAAGATTGAACGGTTCGTCGTCGACGATTAAGATTTTGTTCGCCATAGCTCGTGCGATTAGGTTTTGGCCCTTGACTCATGAAGCGCCGCATGCCGTATTCACTCCCCTGGAATCCTGGTTTGGGGCCGCCGCTCAGTCGCTAAAAAGAGGTTGACCGCGAGCATGCCGCGTATGAGCACGCTGGCGCAGGACTTCCTCTTTTCCGAGAGGATCATAGTCGCTGGGGCCGGTTAAGTCGATGAGATCGCCCTGACTGCAAGCATGATTGGTTCATCACCAAGGCGCCAAGCAATATCAGGTTAAGCGGATCCCCCCTGTGTGTCTCCTTTGTGTTCCGGCTCAGAATTCTAAAACCTTTCGCTTGCCTGACTCCTGGCAATTCAATTTCATCGCGGTTTACCGCACCACCTTATTTGCCCGCGCCAGCATGGATTGAGGAACCGTCACGCCGATCATCTCGGCCGTCTTTAGGTTGACCGCCAGATCGAATTTCGTCGGTTGCACCAGGGTCAAGTCGCCCGGCTTAGTTCCTTTGAGAATCTCATGGACGTACGCCGCCGCGCGCCGTGATAGGTCGGGCAGGTTCACGCCGTAGCTCAGCAACCCGCCGGCTTCGACGAAATCCGTGCGGTCGTATACCGCTGGTAAGCGATGCTTGATTGCGGCTTGGGCGATTTGCGTCAGGTGATTATTGAACAGAGTATCGGTCAGGATGAAGAGTGCGCCCGCGCCACCTTTGCCGGCGTTAGTAACGGCGCCCTCCAGCTCGTTGGCCGTTCGGGCCGCCACGGATTGAAAAGTCATGCCGGAGGAAAGCGCACCCAGCTCGGCATCTTTAAGACTTCGGTCATGACCCGGATTTTTGGGATTCGAGAGCGCGACGACACGGGTCGGTTTAGGCAGGATCTCCTTGATCAGTTTAAAACGGTCGCCGAAAAAATCGGCCGACAGGCGGCCCACTCCGGTGACGTTCCCGCCCGGATACATGTAACTCTTGATCAGACCGGCTTCGACGAGATCGCCGGCGCCCGCGAGAACGATGGGAATCGTGTTCGTCACTTTTTTGGTCGCCACTGCCACGGCGGTGCCACCGACGACGATGACGTCCGGTTTTTGTTCCACCAGTTCGCCCGCCAACTGCGGAAAGCGGTCCGTCTTTCCTTCAGCAAAACGATAGACCAGCACGATATTTTTGCCTTCTTCATAACCAAATTCGCGCAAACCCTGACGCAGGGCATCGTCGCGCGACTTATTTGACGCTTCGGTGCCAGAGACCAGCACGGCGATTTTCCAGATCTTGGGAGGCTGCTGCGCCTGAGATGAAACGCCAAGGGCTACGAGCATGACGATCAGTGCAAACGATAAAAATTTTCTATTCATCGATTTCCTTTCATGTTGTTCCCTATTATCTCGTGTCTGCGGTCACGCGTGATTCGATCACCTTATCTCCTGATGCCCATTTTTTCGCCGCATTAGACGGTGGAGCGACTCGGCGACGATTAACCGTCGTGAACCACCACAGAGTTTTACACAAACCCAGTGGAGGAAGCTATTGCTTTCTCGTGTGCTGACCCAGAAGTTCGACGAATAAGTTATCACGCTTAGCTGTCATACCAGCGCAAGCCGATATCCAGATGCCTTTGAAATTCTTGGATTCCGGGTCGCCCCCGGCCTTCGCCGGGGTTGTCCGGAATGACGATCGAATGATGTTGCGAATTTCTGAGCCAGACACTCGGGGGCCTGTAAAAGATGTCTTTTAAACAGCCCGCAAAAGAGGCACTGAGGAACCTATGGATGAAGCTCGAGGGATGTCGTGCACGAGTAAGCGGTTCGCGTGTGCCGCGCGCATGTCTTAACGCATACCAAGATTGCGGAAAATTTGCGGTGAAGTTAGGGGTCGGGAATGAGAGCAAATTCACCTAATAACCGGAGCGGCTCCCGACTTGCGACCATCGTTGCTTCTTCATAGAGTTGGCGAGATTGAAAAGGAGGCGACTCGGTGAACCAATCGTGGCTTGCTCCGGCGTTCTTTTTCGCGCTGCTGGTTGTCATTCTTTACGGCGCTTTCCTGATCATCAGTCCATTTTTGACGGCAATTACTTGGGCGGTGATTCTCGCCATCCTGTTTTATCCGTTCTATGCGTGGCTGCTTCGATTCATGCGCGGACGCGCGACAATGGCTGCGCTTTTGGTCATCGTTCTCATCACCGTGTTAGTCATCGCGCCGGGATTTCAGCTCGCGTGGTTTCTGTCCGACGATGCGGTCGCATTGGTGCATTCCGTGCGCGCCTTGTTGACCGGCCAGGGTGCGGCGGAGTGGCAATCGAAGCCCTGGGTGCAGCAAGTCATCGGTTGGTGGGACGCGCTATCTTTCCGCTTGATGGATTTTCAGATCGACTGGAAAGATATGTTGATTCAGGGCGCGCAGAACTCATCGGCGTTTATCGTCGCCCAGGTCAAAGGCATCGCTCAAAATGTGCTGCTGTTCACGGTCAATTTTATCCTAGTCTTGTTCACGCTGTTTTTCTTCCTGCGCGACGGCGCGGAGATCGTTGGTCGCGTGCAGCGCCTGCTGCCGATGGACCGCGAGCACCAACAGCGGCTGTTCAATAACATCGTCGATGCGGTTGTCGCGGTCGTGCATGGCGCGCTGCTGGTGGCGATGGTGCAGGGCTTGCTCGCCGGCTTGGCTTACTGGGTATTGGGAGTTCCCTTCGCGATTCTATGGGGCGTGCTGACCGCGTTTGCCGCGCTCTTGCCCGTCGGCGGAACGACCTTGGTGACGATTCCCGTTTCGCTCTATCTTTTTTTCCAGGGCAATACGGTGAAGGGCGTGATTCTGCTGGTATGGTGTCTCGGCGTGGTGGTGACGATCGACAACGTGCTCAAGCCAATGTTCATCGGCTCGCGGATCAAACTGCCGATGTTGTTTCTGTTCTTCGGCATTCTCGGCGGTCTGGCTGTGTTTGGCGCGCTGGGATTGATTCTTGGACCCGTCCTCTTCGCGCTGCTCGCCGTGTTGCTCGATCTCTATACGGAAGAGTACGGCGCCAACGAGTAGGGCGGCCAGCCGTGATTGCGCAAAGATTGCGTCTCGGTTATGAGATCGTTAGATTAA
>DASWCL010000097.1:0-4280 GCA_036390135.1 Binatia bacterium | reverse complement strand
GAGAGAGGGATCGAGGAACTCGGTTGGAGCGTTACTGGTTACTGATTGACGGCGCGCGGCGCGCGATCGTCGCCGATTTGTGCGATGGATTCCAGCAAATGGGTGTCGATAAATGGATTGTTCGCCGCATCGCGCACGATGCCCATGGGATCTTGACCCTGCTGCACCTTTTTCAATTCACGGAACATCACTTCGCGCAGCAGGATGACGCCACGATCCGAGCTGGTCAGCCGTTCGGTCGTGCGGTCCGCGATCGGCCCCTGAGTTTCCCAGGCCATATGATCTTGGGCTTGCACCATGTCCATGCGGAACTTCGTGTAAGGATGGAGCGCGTCGGGAGGATTCTTGTAAGGCTTGATGTATTCCACAGGGGGTTCGTCGTTCTCGACGATCTCGCCGTTTTGAGCCGGGAAAAAGCGCACGAAGTAAACTTTTGTGTGTGTATCATCCATCGGCACGCGAATTTGGCCGACGTTTCCCTGACGCAATATATTCGGGAAAATCACCGGATGCTCATCGATCATGCCGTTTTTGTACGTTCGGCGTTTCATGAGCCCGTAAGAGACCTCGTAAAAGTCAAATTCCGCAACGTCGTCGGTGAGTCCGCGCGTGCTGTCTTGAATCGGCCGGCCACGATTGGCCGTGTCTTGATGGAGAATCTGCAGATGCGCCGGATCCATAGAATTCTCCATCGCTTGGAACCAGTTACAATCGAGCTGCGGTTGAATAAAAATCTTTCGATCGCCATCTTTTCTGTACCATATGTCGAAGTTTGGGATCAGCGGCAGCGGCTGCGGCCCGAGGTAAGCCCAGTAAAGACCGACTAACTTTTCCACCGGATAGGATTTTTGTTTTACGGTCAGATGAAATTTGCTTTCGGCGGGTTCAGCAGGAGTCTCTAGACAGTTTCCCTTGGTGTCGTACAGCCAGCCATGATACGGGCAAGCGATGCCTCGTTCCTCGACGCGACCGTAACAAAGCGAAGCGCCGCGGTGCGAGCAGCGATCGTTTAACAAGCCGACGTTGCCTTTCTTATCGCGAAACAGCACCAGCGTCTCGCCAAGAATCCGCACGATTTGCGTGGGATTTTCAGCGGTAAGCTCGCTGGCAACGCCGACCGGGAACCAGTACCGCCGTAACAGTTCTCCTGCTGGCGTTCCCGGTCCCACACGCGTGATCTTCTCATTTTCTTCTCTCGTGAGCATAACCAAATCCTCCGTCGCTGATGTCGATCGCTATTTCTTTCCAGCTTTAGTTAAAGCATCGTCCACAATTTTTACTGCCGCATCGATATCCTGATATTGCGGCAAACTGGTGTTTACACATTTTTCTTGATCCTTCGGCATCGATGTCGGCTCAGACAGCATCTGCTTCGGAATATCCGTGCGCCCTGTTACCTTTGCCCCGAATCATAATCGAATGGGAACTCTTTAAGCAAGAGTTTTAGGAGAAAAAACCAAGAAAAATCAATAACTTATGTAGGTATAAAATTTTTAGACGTTAACGATCAGGGGGTCCACAATTGATCGGCGATGCAGCGTCAATACTGAACTGCAACCCATCCGCGGGAAAAATTTTCTTATTTCGAAATGGCGTGCACGGAGAATCGAAGATCGCAGTCGAGAATTCAGCGCGCGGCGCGGCTTGGCGTGGCTCTTGTGTCGGACGCGGCGTAAAGACCGATCCGATCGTTAAAGACGCCGAGATCGATCAGCTGATTTCTTTCGGGGTCGCGAATCATCCCAAGAGGTTCCAGTCCTTGCTGGACGCGCTCGATTTGCTCGCGCAGAAGTTTTCTGAGCTCGATGACCCCCTCGTCGCCGACGCCGAGGTGTTCTCGGGCGCGGTTGGCGAGCAGACCTTGAGTTTCCCACGCCATCGAGTCCTGCGCCGAAACCATGTTCATCTTATACTCGCGCGGTCCGGTTTTGAGCGGTGTAAACCGACACGGCACCGGCGCGTCGGCGGGAGAGCGTTCGGTCTCCGACGGAACAAAATTTACTCGAAAAACCTGGGTGTGAAAATCGTCTACCGGCACGCGGATCTGCAGATTGTGGCGCTGCCCATTGCCTTCATCATACGGCGCCACATGGCGCAACACCGAGGGAAACAGCAGCGGATGTTCATCGACCGCAGACTCCCCGCCGGTTGCCAAGGGCAGAGTCGTGCGCCTTTTTTTGATGCCGTACTCGAAGCGAATGAACTCGTGCTTCTCGGCGTATTTTTTCACCCGCGGCGCGAGATGCGCGGTATCGCCGTGCAGCCAATAGAGATGCGACGGGTCAACGGAATTTTCCATGGGCTGCAGCCAGTTGCAGTCGATGATCGACTCTTTAACAATCCAACGCTTGCCATGCTCCCAGACCAACACGTCCCAGCGCGGCAAGAGCGGCGCCGGCGCCGGACCGAGATATGCGTAAATCAGCCCGCCGAGATACTCGACCGGATAAGCAACATGCTTGATTCGATCCTTGAACGTGCTGCCGGCCGGCTCCGCCGGCTGTTCGAGGCACTTGCCCGTGCAGTCAAACTTCCAGCCGTGATACGGGCAACGGATCCCCTCTTCGTCGACGCGACCGTACGCGAGCGAAGCCGAACGATGCGGGCAATGCTCGCCGACTAAACCGTAATTGCCTTTCTTGTCGCGATAGACGACCAATTCCTCGCCGAGAATTTTCACGGGGCGAATGGGTTTCTCTTCGGTGAATTCCCCCGCCGCCGCCACCGGGTGCCAGTAACGACGCAGCAGTTCGCCGCACGGCGTGCCGCCGCTGACTTGAGTTAGAAATTCGTTTTCTTCGCGCGTGAGCATGATCGGATCCGGTAGACTGGTTCGCCTATTGTTTCTTTAACATCTGCTCGTAGCCGAGCTTTTCCAACATTTCGCGACCCGAGTATCCTTTGCGGATCCCATCCGCCATTTCCTGTTCCTTCTGATAGATCGCTTCCGCCGCCGCGACGACCTCGTTTTCTTTTTCTTTTGGAATGATCACCACGCCGCTGCCGTCGGCGATGACGAGATCGCCGGAATGGCACTGCACGCCAGCGAATTGAATTTCCTGATTGAAGGATTCCTGCATCACCCGCCCGCGTGCCGTCATCGGCACGGCTCCGCGCGCGTACACAGGAAAATTCAGTTCGCGCGCTTCGTCGATGTCGCGCGATGCGCCGTCGATGACCACGCCGCTCAATCCTTTTAATTTGGCAGAAAGCGCCAACAAGCCGCCCCAGCAGGAAAATTCCAACTTGCCGCCGTTATCGATAATGATGATATCGCCCGGCTTCGCCGCTTCAATCGGTGCCGTGCCGAGGTGCTGTGTCGGCTGCTGCAAACCAGCGGGCTTGATTTTCATCGTCACCGCCCGCCCAACGATGCGCGGGCATTGCCACTGCGGCCGCACGCCCCACGTTGCGCCTTTCAGCGCCAAGCTGTCGAGCGCATCAGAAACCGCGCAGGTGTCAAGCTTGGACAAGCGTTCGATGATTTCTTCGCGCGCCATTGAAGCTTCTTTTCTTTGTTGTAGCGACCGGCGCAGCATTGCCGCCGATCCTAAACTCGAAACCCGCGACCCGAAACTCGAAACTTAAATCCAATACGCGAACCCCATGCCGCACCCTGTCGCCGCCGGCGAGCGATAGGTCGTGACATATTCGAAATATTTCAGCTCGCGATCTTCCATCGCTCCGGCGAGCGCAACCCAGTTGAGGATCTCCGACGTGCCGCCGCGCAGTCTTTGACGCGGCAACTGAAATAGCACTTCAGGCTTCTTGTTCTTCAAGCCGTCGATGACCATCGCGTCGATCTCCTCGTCGATGACGACGTGGCTGAGACCGCCCGATGCTATGAGCGCCACGCGCTTGTCGCTGTTCCATGACTCGACGGCCTTGCGCACCGCCTGGCCGAAAGCGTAACACCGCTTCGGCGTCGGCTGATTCGGCGGATAGTAAGTGTTCACCATCACCGGCACCATCGGCAATTTGCCGCCCGGCAAGATGCGCCGATAAAGAAAACTGAACGCATGGCCGACGCCGATCTCCTCGCGCAGTTTATTGCAGCGCGTGATGTCAAACTCGGCATCGACAAGCGCGTGAATGAGATGATTTGCCAATTCCTGCGCCGTCTCATACTCGGGCGCCGTTTCCGCCCAGCCTTGGCGCTCGGCGTCTTTCCATCCCGACGGCCGATGCTTGTTGTCCTTGACGACGGGCAGCGACTTGCCGTGATAGATCGCGAACATCGGCATGTTCTCGTCGTGAAATTGTTCCTGTTGATCGTCGCC
>DASWCL010000096.1:0-23040 GCA_036390135.1 Binatia bacterium | reverse complement strand
TAGCAGCAGCATCCACGGAAGTTTTTGACCTGTCGAGTCGATCATCACCCAATCTCCGCAGAAAATTCTAAAACTTAACGACCCTCGGCTCTAAGCCGAGGAGTTCTGAATGGGTCGACTAAAAGTCGACTCTTGTTCCTGTCCTGCCGGCAGAAGTCGGAATCCAGGCGGTTCTTGACCGCGAACTCAAATCGAACCTGGATGCCGGTGTTCGCCGGCATGACAGACTTTCACTTCGCCCGAAGGCGAGAGATTTCAACCATCCCCAGAGAGACATTAATCGGAATGGAGCGCAACGCGATTGCCCTCGCTATCGATCACAACAGCACGAAACCCAAACGGACCGATGGGATGCTTGGGCTTGACCAACTTGCCGCCATTCGCCGTCACTGCCGCGATTGCATCGTCCAGTCGCCCATTCGCGTTCAAGTAAATCATCGTGCCCTTCTCTGACGGTTTTTCTTCGTCGCTGGTAAACAAACATGCGCCGACCTCGCCGTCGTTGTGCGGCAAAATCCCGATCGTCATGCCGGGAAAATCCTGCTTCTCCACAGATTGACCGAGTACTGCCGAGTAAAATTTCACCGCCCGATCCAAGTCGAGAACTGGAATGTCACACCACACGATTTGGTTGCCCATGCTTTCTCCTTTCCTTAGACAAAATCAAAACTCGTCATTCACTCAAATGCGCGGTGATTGAAGCTCAACGGCTTACACCACCGCATCGCGCTCTCCGAGTAGGTCTCGACTGCCGAATCGATTTTCGGCGCGTAGCAGAATTCATCCGTCTTGTGCGCCATTTCAGGCTCGCCGGCGCCGAGAAGCCTGCCGCTTCTAACAAGCCGCCCCAATACTGTGCGCACTTGCCGCTTGTTGCCCAGCGAATTGATAATGCTGATCGAAACGAGCTCGCGGGAGCGAAAACTTGGGTCCGAGTTCACCTTGGATTGGTCGCGGTGCACAGTCATTGGCACCGATCTCCTTTGCTAAACCGCAGCCACGTCCGTGATCGATTCTCTTTGTTCAAGTGCCGTTCCAACTCTCTCGCGGTCACCCGGTACTTAAACGCTTTTCTCCCGTCGATAAACAATACCGGTACTTCGGCGCCGAACTCATCGCGAAGATCCAGCGTGCCATCGACGTCGATTTCGACTATTTCCAACGGAATCTTCGCTGCTATCTCGCGCACCACCGCTTTCATCTCGTCGCAAAGGCAACAATCTTTGCGCGAGTATAGAGTCAACTTTGGATTCATTTGGCCGGCGCGCCAAGTGAATCCTTAGGCGGCTCCCTTTTTTCGCCTTCGCCGAAACCGATAATGTTTTTTGGAATCCCCAACACTCCCCAAAACCACTCCGACAACGTCCCAAGCGGCGCCGGCGTGATCGTCGGATCATCGATGCGGCCGGTGACGTTGAAGCTCGCCACTAGGAACGAATTTTTGATCGCGGCGATGCTTCGCCCCAGGAGCGGTATGTAATTCATCGCCGTATCGATACCCGCGAATGGGCGCACGGCGACGACGAAATCAACTTCGTCTTTGGGCACGTCGATCCTGCCAGCGCCGGTCATGCGCAGATCGCTGCTATCGACGATCAGATTATCCGTGGAATAAACGCCTTTGGTCACTTTGAAGTCTCCGGTGATGGCGCGAAAACGAATGCCCTGTTTGGTAAGGTCAGGCATCTGAAAAGTAAACCAGCGGGAGAGATCGAGGAGATTGAGAATCTGCACCAATAGGCGCATGCGGTTGATCGTGCCGTTTTCGATTTTGAGAGTAAACGCGCCGTCCAAATTTTGCCTGCGTTCAGCGTCGTCTTTGCCGACGGTTTCCAGCCTGCCCGTGAGATTGACCTGACCGGTCATCTCCGTGGTGGTCATACCGAACCAGTGGAGAAAGGATTGAATCGGAACGCCTTGGATCTTGGGATCAGCAACGACGCCGAGTGTATCCGGCTTATCGAAGATCGTCGTGATTCCCTGGATCGCCCCGCCGACCGAGGTCGCGGTGAGATTGGACAAGCGCCACACGCGATGATCGATGGTGGCATTGGTTTTCATATCACCGAATTCAAAATTTTTGATCCGTCCTTTGTTTAGCGAGATTTTACCCTCGGCGATCAGGTTCGCGTAGAAATCACTTGACTCCGGGTCGATTTGCGATATCAGGTAGGTGATATCGAGATTCGGCGCGGCAAAGTCGAAGAGCAGTTGAGGCTTTTCCGCAAAACGCCAGCGGCCGCTGGCGCTGGCGGGAAACCCGACCACGGAAGCATGAAGGTTCTGAAAGTCGATGCCGCTATCGTCGATCTTAATCCTGCCGTTGAGCTCGCGTAACGGCTGAAGCAAAGGATGAACGGTCATCTGGACGTTGAACAAATCTAAAGTGCCGGTGAGCTTGCGCCGGCTCTTGTTGTTCAATGAACCCGTGTAGCGCATCACTCCCCGCACAATGCCAGGATCTCGTAAGCTACCCGTATCGAGCAACAAGCTTGAAAGCACGCCCGCTCGAAGTTCGGTCGATTCTACGCCTAAATCAAAAGTGCCACTGTCGCTGTCATAATCTTTGAGCGCTAGCCGAATTTGAATCGGTGAGCCGTTCAACTGCGCGCGGAGCTTCTCACCGCTGATCCCTTTTGGCGTAAAAGTGAGATCCCCTTGCAAGTCGCTCAAAGTATAGACATCGTAGCGCAGCCGGGCATTGTCCACGGTCATTTTACCGTCGACTTGCAAAGACTCAGCAGGCGATCGTTTGAGCGTCAGATCGAGCTTGGAGCGACCGCTCAATTCCTCGAAGGTCGCCACAACCTTAGCCGCTTGCGGCGTAAGCCAGCCGGATTTCAATTGCTCCTTCAGCTCCGCCAAGTTGACTTCGGCGCGCGCGTGCAGATCGAACTTGGCGGACTCCGTCGATGACAAATCGTAAGCGCCGTCGAGATCAGTCAATCGCGAGTCGCCAAAAGCGCCTCGAATGTTCTGAAAAGCGAGAACTCCGTTCGTCAAAGCGATCCGACCCGTGACGCCCCGCAGCGGGAGCGCGCCCGCCATGCTCAGCGTGCCCGCAGCGTCGCGCAATCCGGCTTCAAACCAGACATTTTTGCCAAGTCCGCTTTGCGCCAGCCGTCGCAGCTGCGTCACCGTCGCATCGATCCCGGCTTTCTTGATTTCCACCTGTCCGGCGTCGATTGAATTGATCGCCTTCTCCAACTGTGGCGATTGGACGATTTTCACGGGGAGAAATTTGCGCAAGGCCGAAACCGGAGCCGACAACGCCGACAAGTTCAACCGTAGATGCGGGTCACTGCTGTCCATTGCGGCGACATCACCCTGCAGGGAAAATTTGATGTCATTGGCGCGAAAATCAGCGCGTCGGATTTGCAAAATCTGGCGGTTCCAATCGATCTCAAAAGTGGCTCGTCCATCCGCGCGATCGAAGGGCGCGAGAAAAACTTCCGGAGCATCGACGGAAAGTTGTCTGAACTCAATATCGCCCTGCAGGCGCAGTTGCTGTGCCGGACTGCCTTCCACGTGCATGCGCTGGGCAAGATAGCCGGTCAGAGCTTTGATCGGCACGCGCGTCCCCACGTAATCTTTGATCAGCGTTGCAGGAAAATTCACCAGCTCAACGTCAGCGTTCCAGCGCGCCTCGCGCAGATCCAAAGTTTCCCTTGGGAACAAGACGTAACCCCGGGATTTGAGATTCATTTTTGAGCCGTCTTTGACGAGGGTGCCATTGAGGTCAAACTCCGCACCCATTCCAGTCGCCACTGAGGGTTGGCGCTTCAGAAGGTGTTGCATGAAGTCGCGCAGACGCTGCCCGGGCACACGCTCGATCTCCAAACTAGCTTCCATTAGCCGCCATTTTCCCACACCGTCCACTCGCGCTTGATCGGTGAGCTCGATATCGCCGCGATCGACCTTCAGGGCTCGCAGATCAAGACTGAATTCGCTATTGTGCTGTTTCAAAAACGGCAGATTTAGCAGCTTATCGAGCAACGCAACTTGTCCTGCCGCATCGCGAACCAGATGCACCGTCGGCCGCTGCACACGGATTTCGTAGAAGATGACTTGCCTGCGGAGTAGCGGCAGAAGCGCGACGCGCGCAGTGATTCGCTCCGCGGTGATCGCCGGTTGAGCCTGATCGGGCTCCGCCAGCGCAAGGTCGCGAAAAACAATTCCGCTGATCCAGCCGATTTCCAAATCGGCGTCGCTAAGTTGAACTTTTAATTCGGTTTGTTTCTCAATCTCGTCTACCAAAAAACGGCGAAATTCGCCGACGCTCATTAAATGGTAGAAAGCCAGGATGGCAACGATAAAGAAAAGAACCAGCGTCGCGCTGAGGAAACCGATAAGCTTAAGAATTTTTCTCATGCGGAGAATGGCGCCGTGGCAAGTGGAACCGCCGGCTTCGCAAGCGGCAGCGTGCCGCTCCGTCGACGAATTTCGCCTCATGCTAGAGGAACTTTTCCGGCAGCGCAAGCGATGAAGAATATAGAAGATTTCCTTACGCTGCCACAACTCAACCGGGATTCGATTGCACAAACCTAAAAAATGTTGATAAGTAGGATCGACAATTCCAGTGGCCAGCACCTATCCCGCAGCACTCAGAGAAGTCTTCTTCGGTAAGCCTAAAGATCCGCTCGATCCCAAGGTCTTTCACCAAATATCCTTGGTCGCTTTCTTAGCCTGGGTCGGATTGGGCGCTGACGGCTTGAGTTCGTCCGCCTACGGCCCGGAGGAAGCCTATCTCGCATTAGGCCAGCATTTTTATCTCGCCCTGCCACTCGCTTTGCTGATGGCGATAACCGTCTTCGTCATTTCCGCGAGCTACGCGCAAATCATCGAGCTCTTCCCCACCGGCGGCGGTGGCTATCTCGTCGCGACCAAATTATTAGGACCCAAATCCGGCTTGGTCTCGGGCTCGGCGCTGGTCGTCGACTACATGCTGACCATCACGATCTCGATCGCCAGCAGCGCCGACGCGCTGTTCAGCTTCCTGCCGATCGATTTTCAGCCGTTCAAGATTTTCGCTGAAGTCCTGCTGGTCTTTGCATTGATTTTTCTAAACCTGCGCGGCGTCAAGGAGTCGGTCTTGTTTCTCTTACCGATTTTCCTCTTGTTCATCGTCATGCATATCGTCGGAATCGGCATCGGCGTGGGCGCGCACTTGAGCAATTTGCCGACCGTTGTTGCCGGCTCCTACAGCGAGATCACGGCGGACGTGCAACGCTTGGGACTCCTAGCAACCCTGGCGATTTTGCTCCATGCCTATAGCCTCGGCGGCGGTACCTACACCGGCATCGAAGCCGTCAGCAACGGTTTGCAAATCCTGCGCGAGCCGCGCGTGGCAACCGGCAAAAAGACGATGCTCTACATGGCGTCCTCGCTGGCCTTTACCGCGAGCGGCATTTTGCTCTGTTATCTGTTGAATCGAGTCAAGCAAGAGCCGGGGAAAACGCTCAACGCCAGTCTGTTTGCCGGGATTTTTAGTGGCCTGTTCGGCGCTGACTCTTCGCTGACTGCGACTTTAGTCGTCGTCATCCTGGTGACGGAAGCGGCGCTCTTGATCGTCGCCGCCCAAGCCGGCTTTCTCGATGGCCCGCGCGTGCTTTCAAACATGTCGCTCGATTCTTGGACACCGCACCGCCTGTCGCACTTGAGCGATCAACTCGTCACCCGCAACGGCATCTGGTTCATGGGTTTGTCCTCTCTGGCGTTTCTTATTTACAGCCACGGCGAAGTGGGGCTTCTGGTGGTCATGTATAGTATTAACGTGTTTCTGACATTCACTCTCTCTCAACTCGGCATGTGTCGTCATTGGTGGCAAGTGCGGCGCTCCGAGGGCGCGTGGTTGCGCAAGCTCGGCATCAATGGTTTCGGACTGTTGCTCACGGGAATTATTCTGTTCGTAACCATTACGACTAAATTTGCCGAGGGCGGTTGGGTGACCTTGCTGGTCACTCTGCTTTTCGTGCTCGGTTGCCGATACATTCGGTCCCATTACGACCGGGTGAAAACCGCTCTTAAGAGCCTGGACGACACGCTCCTCACGATCCCTTTTCAGCCAAACCTCAAAGAACCGGTGCCGCAAAAAACTCCCAACGCGCCGACCGCCGTGCTGGTCGTGCGCGACTTCGACGGTATCTCGGTTCATACCCTGCTCAACATTCAGCGTCTGTTCCCCAATCATTTCAAAAATGTGGTGTTCATCTCAGTGGGCGTCATCGACACCGGTCAATTCAAAGGTCACAGCGAAGTCGAAGCCCTCAAGCGCAACACCGAGGAGACGCTCAAGAGTTTCGTGGAATATGCCAACTGCTTGGGTTGGTACGCGGAATATCGTTACGATCTAGGCGTTGATCTCATGGCGGAGCTCGAAGCGCTTTGCGATTCGGTGGCTAAAGAATTTCCGCGCACGGTGTTCTTTAGCGGCCAGCTGGTGTTCGAGAAAGAGAATTTTTTTACTCGGTTGCTGCACAATCACACGCCCTTCACGCTGCAGCAGCGACTGCAGTTTGCCGGTCGCGACATGATGATTTTACCGATTCGGGTTTTCGCCAACGCGTAAGCGCGAGCCGCGCGAGAGGATTTTCATTTTCTCGGGCAAAAGCGCCCCGATCCCGTGTTGTGCTCCACTGGCTACGTCGCCTTGCAAGCGACGCGCGTTTTCTTTTTCCATGGGCCTCCTCACCTGTACAAAACCCGATCTTGCCTTGACAGGCCAGGGTGAACTTGTTAGATAGAACAAACTTTTTTGCCTACACTTCTGGAATAATCATTCGGGGGAGATTATGTTGGAAAGAGAAGAGGAATTGCTCAACAGCAAGCAGGTTGCCACCATTTTGGATATGAGCCCGGATACGGTGAATGAATTTGCCCGCAAAAATATTTTGCCGGCCTTCAAAAAAGGAAAGCAGTGGCGCTTCCGCAAGCGCGATATTTCCATTTTTTTTAAGAAACAGCCGAAAGATATCCGCGACGCTTAACATCATCGGGGGGTTTGGGGTTGGGGAAAATGGCAGACATCGAGGCACACGAGAGCAAACTTTACTCGGAGTTAGCGCCGCTTTACGACAAAATTTTCGGCAAGATCTTTTATAACCGGTTGGAACAAGTCATCGACGATCTCGACATTCCACCGGGCGCGAAAGTTTTGGAAGTCGGTGCCGGCACCGGCACCTCGTTTCCCGCCTACCCGAGCCACTGCGACATCACCGGCGTCGATCTAGCGCCCGACATGCTGGCGCGCGCCCAGCGGAAAATTCAGGAGAACGGCTGGTCGCATTTAAAAGTCCTGGAAATGAACGCGCTCGACCTCGATTTTTCCGACAACACCTTCGATTATGTCACCGCGTTTCACGTCGTCACGGTCGTGCCTGATCCGATCCGCATGATCGCCGAAGCCAACCGAGTGTGCAAACCGGGCGGCCGCATCGTGATCGTGAATCACTTCACCAGCGAGGTTCCTCTTCTTGGCACACTGACGCAGGCCCTCGACCCGATTACCCGATGGCTGGGATGGCGCACGGATCTCAAACTCAAGCCATTCATCGAAACCAGCAATCTCAAAGTCGAAAAGATCTACAAACTCAGCAAAGCTTCTCTATACACCGTGTTGCTCTGTCGCAAAGAGAAGCGCTCATTTCATCCCACTCGCGAGCTTTGAGCGCCGATAGGCGCATCGGCGCTGTATCTTTACGAAATGCCGCCAATCCGAACGGGTTCCCGTCGGTGAAGGATTCTCGGCGGCAGGTTTCGGTAAACCAGGCACCCCAGCGTTTTTGCCGCGCGGCAGGAAAATCGTGCAGATGAAATCGGCGGTTTGGGTTCCAGGGGCGAGAGAGGCTGAGAGAATTTACCCGGCCCGCGAACGGTAAAGCTCGATGGTCAATTGGGCGGGAATACTAACGCGGCAGGTCTTTGGAGTTTTCTTTCTTTCCCTCCTTGTTCGATTCCTCATCATCGCCTCCCGTAACGCCTTTTTTGAAATCGCGAATCGCCTTTCCCAGCCCGCTGCCGATTTGCGGCAGCTTGCTTGGACCGAAGATCACCAGCGCGATCACCAAGATCACCATGAGTTCCGGCACGCCGAGTCCAAACATGTTTCCTCCTAAGTCTTGCGCTTCACTGCAAACAATACCGCGTTATCGCCCCGCTGTACAAGCAGCAGGATGCGATCGCCGCGGCGCCCTTGGCGAGCGGCGCGCTCGAACTCTTTGACGTTGTTCACCGCTCTTTGATTGACTTCCCGTATCACATCCGCAGGCTCGATCCCAACGAGGTCCGCGGGACTACCCGGTTGCACTTCGACCACGAGCACGCCTCGCGCAGTCGTCAGTCCCAAACGGCGCGTCGCGTCGGGCGTGATTCTTTGCACCCGCAATCCCAATTCCGCATCGCGCGCTTCGAGCTGTAGGTTGGGGTCGTTTTCATCCGGTAGCTCGCCGATCTTCACCGCCAGCGTTTGTTCCTTCTTTTCGCGGACGATTTTCAGCGAGATCCGCTGCCCCGGTGGCGTCTCGGCGATCACTCCGGGAAAGTCGTGGCTCTTGGGCACCGGCTTACCGTTGAACTCGACGATGATGTCGCCGGTTTTAACGCCACTCTCGGCTGCCGGACTGTTTTCGGTGACCTCGGTCACCACCGCCATTTCCGCGGGACTTCTGCTCAAACCGAATGATTGAGCCATCGCCGGCGTGACGTCCTGCGCGCGCACGCCAAGCCAGCCGCGCACGACGCGACCGTTCTTGCGCAATTGTTCGATCACTTTCTTGGCCGAGTCGATGGGAATCGCGAAGCCGATGCCGACGTTGCCGCCCGATTGACTAAAGATCGCGCTATTGACACCCACGACCTCGCCGACCGCGTTGATCAAGGGTCCGCCACTGTTTCCCGGATTGATCGAGGCGTCGGTTTGAATGAAGTTATCGTAGGGCCCCGCGCCGATGACCCGTCCTTTGGCGCTGACAATTCCCGCCGTCACCGTATGTTCCAAGCCAAACGGATTGCCGATCGCCATGACCCAATCGCCGACCTCCAGTGGAGCCGACGCCCCGAGCTTGGCGAAAGGCAAATTGCCGCCCGATTTTCTCACCTTAATCAATGCCAAGTCTGTCCGGTCGTCTTTGCCGACAAGTCGAGCCTCGTATTCAGTTTGATCGGCGAGCTTAACTTTGATGGTATCCGCATACCGCACCACGTGGTAATTGGTCAGAATTTCACCGTCCTTAGTGATTAAAATTCCTGAGCCGAGACTGCGAAGATTGTTTTCTCTCGGTGTCGTTTCGCCAAAGAAACGGTTGAAAAACTCTTCGATCGGATCGTTGGAGCCGGCGCGCGCCGGGCGTTGCGAGGACGTTGAGATATTGACAACGACGGGCGTAGTTTTCTTGGCGATCGCTGCGAATGAGGGCGGACGCGAATTATCCAGAACGGCGACGCTTGCCGCGGCGCCCCGCGAGGGCATCGAGAGCAAAGAAACCAGCGGCAAAATCACGACGACGCCGGCAATTGCAGATCGCGCTCGAAAACTTTCTCGAAACATCATTGTTTATCTCTACTGCTCGCCTAAACGATCCCCGGCGATACATTAACAAACTTGCCTGCGAGATTTAAAGCGCGCCAAATTGCCGGTTAGATTTGCCCATCGATCGACCCGACGCTAAGGCAGTACGTCCTTTTTGGCATGAGGAACCGACGACCTTCTTAAGGTTCCGAATTCACTCGGCAAATGGCGTGCAAGATTGCGATCGTCCAAGCGCTCGGGGCAATTTTTTCAGTGCGCCGACTGCCGCCGCTCTGACCACTTGGCTCGCCGATCCATAAAAGGTAATCCACCGGAATGTGTGTTGCCGTGGAAATCTCGCTTACCTCGCTCGTTCAGGCGTCGCTTCCACGGGGTTGTGACTTCGCTGCAACAAGAAAAGCAGCCCGCCGATCAAACTATCCAAGGCGACGACCAAAAAAAGCAAGATGCCAAAGGCGATGCCCTTTTCGTTACTGATGCCGATAACGGCCAGAAGAAAGATATAGCCGCCTTCGCGCAACCCGAGGCCATTCACGCTGATGGGAATGGCGGCGAATGTCCCGACTAAGGGATAGACGATGATGGCGAAAGAATATGGCATGTTTAAATCTAGCGCCTGCCCCATCACGACGTGCATCCAAGCTTGAATCAAGTGAACCCCAAGCGAAAGCAGGGCGGCTTCTAATAAAGCGGGCCAGTGAGTTCGATAACTCCGAAACGCGAGCCGTAATTTGACCAACAGATGATGGCCATCCTCCGGCAGCAAGCGCCGCAGCAACGGCACGATCAAGGCGCCGAGCAGAAGTCCCGCGGCAAGCATAAAAGTCGCCATGCGCGCCGCGTGCGGAACTGCGTAACGAGGAAACAACAAAAGCCCCACCGCGCCGAGCCAAACGAGCACCACCATGCCGATCGCGCGATCCATCAGCACTGACATGGCGGCGTGAACTGTCGTCACCGAGTGGCCTTTGGCGCGCATATCGTCGTCCCGAACCAGATAATAGACCCGGCTCACGTCGCCGCCGACCGTACCGGGCGCGAAGAGATTAAAAAACATGCCGATCAGGTAAAAGCGCAGCATCGCTTTAAATGGCGTCTTGACGCCCAACGGCCTCGCCAGAGCAGTCCAGCGTACGGCGCTCACGCCTTGCGTGACGAGATAGACGAGCATCGCCAGCCCTATGTAGGAGAATTTCGCCGTCGCAAAAGTTTGCAAAAACCGCTCGATATGAATGCGCGCGAGCAAATAGGCAAGCAGCCCGCCGCTGACGAGAAGCTTGATTAGAAGAACGATAGCGGGTTTTGCCTTCTTCATCCTGCCAAAGGAGGTTGGATCAGCGCTTGCGAATCATCTTTGGACAGACGATCAACGAGCACTTTTCGTCCGACCACGTGCAGGCGACCCTCGGCGTAGAGCTGAATCGCGCGGGGATAGATCTGATGTTCCTGCGTGAGTATTCTGGCCGTCAACGCTTCCTCGGTGTCGTCGGGAAAAACCGGTACGACGGCTTGAATGATGATCGGCCCTTCGTCGCATTCCTCGTTGACGAAATGCACCGTGCAGCCGGCAAAGCGCACACCCTGCTCCAGCGCTTTTTTTTGCACCTGCAAGCCGGGGAAAGCCGGCAGGAGGGCCGGGTGAATATTCATAATGCGGTTCGAATAGGCTTTGACGAATACCGGCGAAAGCAAGCGCATGAAGCCCGCCAGAACTACGAGCTCTACGCTGCGGCTGCGCAGCAAATCTACGACGGCTTGATCGTAGGCTTCACGACTGGCAAATGCCTTATGATCGAGAACTTCAGTGTGAATGCCGTGATTCTGCGCGCGCGCTAAACCATAGGCGTCTACTTTGTTGCTCAGCACCATCTCGATCCGGGCATCGAGCGTTTTGGCTTCGATGGCGTCGATAATCGATTGCAGATTGGTGCCGCTGCCGGAGATCAGCACGCCGATGGGAATTTGTCTTGCCATGACGATTAAGAGCGAATCGTCGCTCCCCTCATGCCGTTGCGAATTTCCCCAATGAGGAAATATTTTTCGCCCATTTTCTCGAGCGTCTGGGTAACACCGGCCACCTGCTTCTTGCCAACCACTAAAATCATGCCGAGACCGTTATTAAACGTCCGGTCCATTTCCACTTGCGCGACAGCGCCGATTTTTTGAATGAGCGCAAAGATCGGCGGCACCGGCCAGCTCCGCCGATCGATGATCGCGCGCCTGCCGTTCGGCAACACGCGCGGCAAGTTACCCGTGATGCCCCCGCCGGTGATATGCGCGGCGCCCTTAATTTGGTATTTCGCGAATAATTTACGCGTAATCTTTGCATAGATTCGCGTCGGCTCAAGCAACTCTTGCGCTAACGTTCGGCCGAGCTCGGCAACGCGCTGATGAATCTTGAGGCGCCCCTTTTCAAGCAGCACTTTGCGCGCCAGCGAGTAGCCGTTGCTGTGCAGACCGGCGGAAGGAAGACCGATCAAAACATCGCCCGCCACAATCGCCGCGGGATCGATGATCTTCTTTTTCTCCAGCACACCGACGACGAAGCCTGCGAGGTCGTATTCGCCTTTGGGAAAGTCGCCCGGATGCTCCGCCGTTTCGCCGCCGATCAACGCACAACCCGCTTCACGGCAACCGGCAGCGACGCCGCGCACCACCGCTGCGGCGATATTAACATCGAGCTTACCGCAAACAAAATAATCCAAGAAAAAAAGCGGCTCCGCGCCTTGAGTCAAGATATCGTTCACGCCCATGGCGACGAGATCGATGCCGATGGTATCGTGAACCCCCGTCATCGTGGCAATTTTAAGCTTCGTGCCAACGCCATCGGTGGAAGAGACCAAGATGGGATGACGATAACCCAAGCTTTTGAGATCGAATAGCGCGCTGAATCCGCCGACCCCGCTGACCACTCCCGGAACCGTGGTCTTCCCGGCGATGGGCCCGATGCGGCGCACGAGATCGTCGCCGGCTTCGATGCTCACGCCGGCTTCAGCGTAGGTCAGTCCTCGGGTGGCCATTGGGTAATCTTAGGAAAACTCTCGGCAAGGAGAATATTAGAACAGAGCTTATGATAGCGCAGTGTTCAACGAAATTCACGAGGTCGAGCCCGCCGCGGAGCCGGAACCACCCCCGGAGGCAGAGAGTAACGCGCGAATTCTTAACGTGTGCTCGCCGAATTTCGCGCTGCTCATCATTTCCATGCTTCTGGGACGCGGCAAATCGACAGCAATTTTTTCTAGCAAACGGCCGGGCCGCGCCGACATGACGAAGACAATATCTGAAAGAAACACGGCCTCCTGAATGCCGTGAGTAACAAACAGCACGGTTTTCTTGCGCTCTTCCCAGATGCGCAAGAGCTCCATGTCCAACTCGTCACGCGTCATGGCGTCAAGCGCGCCGAAGGGTTCGTCCATCAACAGAAGTTGCGGATCGGTGACCAAGGCGCGGCAGAGTGAAGCCCGTTGCTGCATCCCGCCGGAAAGTTCGTGCGGATACATGTCTTCGAAGCCTGCCAATCCCACCAGGTCTATCAGCGCCCGGGCTTTGTCGACGTGACTTGGCAAGTCTAACTTAGCGAACTCCACCGGCAGCAGGACATTGTCGAGCACGTTGCGCCATTTGAGCAGCACCGGAGCCTGAAACACCATGCCGACGTTTTCGAGCGGGCTATCGACCTGTTTGCCGTGGACAGTCACCCTACCCGATGACGGCGGCAGCAACCCGGAAACGATTTTCAGCAGCGTACTCTTGCCGCAGCCGCTCGGACCGACGATGGAAACGAAATTGCCGGGTTGAATCTCAAAGCCGACGCGTTCGAGCGCCGTGACGCTCTTGGCGCCGCCGGCAAACACTTTGGAGACATCGACGAGAGTGATCAGCGGCGCCATTGCGAGACCTTTGAGTTCGCATTCCGCTAACGCTTGATGAACTGGTTGATATAAACTTCCTTCGCCGCAACTTTCCGGCCGACGTCAAAGTACTCGTTGGTCACTTTGACGGTTTTTTCCATGATGTCCGGCTTCATATAACCTAAACCGACCTGCGCCGATTCGAACGGCAAGAACACCTCGGTCAGAGCGTTTTTAAGCTGCAGCGTCGTCAGCGCCGTATCGAGCTCGGGTTTTTGCTTGAGTAGAATCTTGAGCGACTCTTCCTGATGGTCGCGCGCATAACGCAAACCTTCCAACGTCGCTTCAACGTAGGCGCGCACGAACTCCGGGCGTTTCTTGATGTCCTCATCCTTCGCAATCAGACTGGTACCGTAAATATCGAGGCCGGTATCCTTCATGAATACTCGCGACAGCTTGACTCCCACTTTTGACGCTGCTTGCTCGGCGACTTCATCGTTGGAGGCGCGGAACATGATGATGAAGTCGGCCTTTTTGGTCGCCAGCGCAGCCGGCTGGATCGGCGCCGCAGTTTCTTGAATTTTGATCGACTTGAAGTCGATCTTATTGATGCGGCAATAAGCCGGCATCAAATACCACTGGGCTTGCCCCGGGCTGATCGCCAGCGATTTACCTTCCAAGTCTTTGATCCCTTTGATCTGACCTTCGTCGCGCCAGAGAATCGTCGCGCCGACGTAACCGAATTGTGCCACGGCCTGCACCGGTGTGCCGCGGGATTTCGCAACGATCATGGTTGCGGCGTCGGCGAAACCGAAATCCGCACCGCCGGAACCGACTGTTCGCACCGTGTCGGCGGAACCGGTGCTTGCTTGAATCGTCGCATTCAAGCCACGCTTGGCGTAGAAGCCTCTTTCCAACGCAACGAACCACGGCGCGTGCTTGCCACCGATAATGAAGTCCAAGCGAATATTCGCCGGCGTCAGCTCGGCGGCTTGCGTTTGGGTTGTTTGGCCGAGCATGATCATTGCGAAGCTAACCGCGCCCGCCAAAGCAACGCAAAACTTGTCTACCGATCTCATTTCATCCTCCACTCAGCATTGATCAGAACGATCCTTCGACCTCACGCACCGCGGCGCTCCACGGCGCTAGCTTGCGCTGCGCGATTTCGGCCAACCAGAAAAGTCCCAGAGACAACAGCGCCAATATCAGCAATATAACCAGGGCGAACGCTGTATCCAGACTGTAATTGGCCTGGAGAACTAAATAACCTAGCCCTTCGTTGGCCGCGACAAACTCGGCGACGATCGCGCCGGTTACCGAAAGCACGATGGCGACCTTTATCCCCGCGAACAGATAGGGCAACGAATTGGGCAAACGTATTTTCTTGAAAACATCGAAAGCCGAAGCGCGATTAATCCGCGCCAGCTCCAAAAGCTCCGGCTCGACTTCTTTTAAGCCGACGACGGTATTCACGACGATCGGAAAAAATGCCACGAGAAAGGCGATGGCGATCTTGGAAAATAATCCATAGCCGATCCATATCACCATCAGCGGCGCGAAGGCGCTCTTCGGCATGGCGTAAAGAATCACGATCAGAGGGTAAATCGTATTTTGTAGATGGCGAGAATAGACCACCGCGATCGCGAAACCCACGCCCAGAAACAAGGACAGCGCGAAGCCGCCGAAGGCTTCGATAAAGGTGATCACCGAGTGGTGTCCCAGGATCGGCAATTTCTTGATGAACGCCACCCATAAGTCGCCCGGCGGCGGCAAGATGAAGCTCGGCACGCGGATCACTTCAACGAGGATTTCCCACAGGATCAAAAGCGCGATGAAGAATAAGACCGGCTCGGCAATGTTTTTCCAGGAGGATTTCACGGCTGCACTCCGCGCCGACGTTAATGGAAAGCATCCACCCTGTCAAGAAAGCGAACGATTCCTCTGCCGTCAGAATAGAAATCTTCCCTTCTTCGAGCCTGATCAAAAAGGTCCAGATGCGAGGCGCGCGCAGAGTCCGCGAGCGGAAGGTATTCGGGGAGTACGTTGGAGCGAGCGGACCCAGCGCAACGAAGCAGGTGGGCCTTTTTCATCAGGCTCAGGGCTCCTGCTGTTCGCGTTTGAGTTGGCTGTGATCGAGCAACATATCGCGCTTGCGCTGAATCATCTCGCGCTCTTGATTGAGAAAGCGTTCCACCGCACGACGAAATTTGCCGTCGACGATGTAGTGAACGCTGGTCGTGTGCTCGGGCTCCAAACCGCGAAGCTGTTTGAAACTTCCGCCGGCGCCAGCTTCGAAACGCTGCAAACCCATGCGAATCGAATGCTCGATGGCGGAATAGTAACAAACGTTAAAATGCAGAAACGGGTGCTCTTCGAAGCAGCCCCAGTAGCGTCCATACATGGCGATATCGTCGCGGACGTTAAAGGTGCCGGCGATGATCTTGCCATTGCGCTCGGCGAGCATAAGACATAAATGCGTCGCGAACCGCCGATGCAACTCGTCGAAAAATTGCTGCGTCAGATATTGTCGGCCGTAATAGAGTCTGTCGATGTGACCTTTGTACAAGCGAAACATGGTGCGCACGTGATGCTGCGTGAGCTCGGGACCTTCATAGGCCCGAATCGTAATGCCGCGCTCCGCCACCTCGCGCCGCTCCCGTTTGACTTTATTGCGCCGGTCGCTGCGAAAGCTGCCGAGGTAATCATCGAAGGAACTGAAGTTGCGGTTTTGCCAATGAAACTGAATGCCGGCGCGCGGAAAAAATCCTACTTGCTCCAGCGCCTGGCGCTCGTCGGGGAGGCAGAAAGTTACATGGACGGATGAGATTTTATTATCGCCGGCGATCTTGGCCAACGCCTGGCCCATGAAGCGGATCAGCTGGCCGCGATCCTCCTTCGGCGCGGTTAAAAAGCGGTGACCGGTTACCGGAGTGAAAGGCACGCCGACGAGCATTTTCGGGTAATATTGAATTCCCGCGTGATGCGCCGCCTCAGCCCATTCGTAGTCGAAGACAAACTCTCCCATGCTGTGGAGCTTCAAATACATCGGGCACCCACCGATGAGTTCGCCCGCTTTCTCGACGATGATGTGGTGCGGCAACCACCCGGTCTCTTCTTTGACGCAACCCGATTGCTCCAAGCTGTCCAGCCAGTCCCATTTTAAAAACGGCGAAGCGTCCCCTACCAAAGCGTCCCAGTCGTACCGCGGCACTTCGGCGACTTTCTGCACAACTCTGAGGCTTACCTCATCGGTCATCACCGCCGATCTTAGCATGAGTGTCTATTTGATCAAACTTTAGTGGAAATCTAGGCGCTTTGGCTCGCCGGAGCGGTCAAAAGACCTCTTGAAACGCCCCTTGAGTCCAGCGACGCTCTTGACAACTTCACCGGGCAACCTTATTGATACACGTGAGTATCCTATGGTGATCTACAATCTTCTGTGCAAGAAAAAGCATACCTTTGAGGGCTGGTTTCCGAGCTTCGAGGATTTTCAGAAGCAGGCTGATAAAAAGCTTATATCCTGCCCGACCTGCGGCACAACCAAGGTTGAGAAAGTTCCCCATGCTTGCGCGGTCCATGTAAAAAAGGAACAGCCGACGCCTCCCTTGGAGAAGCCCAAACAGACGCCCCCGGCACCGCCGTCCCCAGCCGAGTTCAAAGAAATGCTGCTTAAAGTGCATCATTACGTCAAAGAGAACTTCGAAGACGTCGGCCCGCGTTTCGCCGAAGAAGCCCGCGAGATTCACAAGGGTGCAGCAGAGGAACGCCCCATTCACGGCACGGCGACGCAGGAAGAGACTAAAGAGCTCGTCGAAGAAGGGGTGCCGTTTATCGCGTTACCGAAGCCCGATCTCGACAGCTAACTCGCCGTTCGGTTTGATCCCTAGAATTTGTAAGCGCCGCCTCAAGGCGGCGTTTTTATTTCGCCACTCTTGCAATCGGTGCATGACTACGAAATAGATGCGTCATCGAATCCGCTAGCGGAGGGCGCGTGCTGCTCATCAACAACCAAGTCGTCGGAAAAATTCTCGATATCCGGGGCTGCATGGAAGCCCTGGAAACCGGCTACCGCGATTTGATTAATGAGCGAGCAGTTTACCGCGGCCGTTACGATTTATTCGTGCCCAACGATGACCCGAAGCTGATGTACCGGTGGGGTACCATGGAAGGCGCATCGCGCACGTTCGAAACTTTCGCGATCCGGATGAAGTCCGACATGCTCGAATGGCCCGAAGGCAAGACCGTCGAAAAGTATTGCGTCGAGCCGGGGACTTTTTGCGGCTTTGTCATGGTATTCTCCACTCGCAACGGCGAGCCGCTGGCGATTATCAACGACGGTATCATTCAACACATGCGGGTCGGCGGCTGCGCCGGTCTCGGCGCCAAATATCTTTCGCGCGAAGACTCCAGCGTCGTCGGCATCTTCGGCTCCGGCGGCATGGCGCGCACCTATCTGCTCGCGTTCAATGAAGTGAGAAAGCTCCGTGAAGTAAAAGTCTTCAGCCCGACCCAGAAAAACCGCGAAGCCTACGCTGCCGAGATGAGCGAGAAGCTCGGCATTAAAGTTACTCCGGTCGAAGGCATCGAAGACGCCGTGCGCGGCTCGGATATCGTCGCTACGTGCACCGACTCCATCGAAGTCGTGGTCGACGATCCCGTCTCGATCGAACCGGGAATGCATCTCACCTGCGTCAAATCCAACGAATGGAACCCGGAGATCGTCAAGCGCTCAGATCTGGTTGTCAAAATGGGACGCGGGACGAAGCACCTCGACGAAGGCCAAATGCGCATCGGCGGCGAAGCCGCAGTGGTCGCGGGCAACGCGGACGAGATAAAAAGAATCGCCAATCCCAAGGTCGATATTTTCTCTCGCGACTTCCCTCTGCTCACCGACATTATGTCCGGCAAACTCAAAGGCCGCACCGATAAAAATCAAGTGACCTTCTTCGCCAACAGCGGCACCCAAGGTCTGCAGTTCGCCGCCACCGCCGGTTACGTCGTGCGCGAAGCCAAGCGCCGTGGCTTGGGGCAAGAAATCCCCACGGGCTGGTTTTTGCAGGAGATCAGGGATTAGAAACACGGAGACGGAGTCATGCGAAGTCGAATTCTTCCCATGGTTTTCTTCTTGGCCGCGCTTTTTCTCGCGACGAATCACGCCTCGGGCCAGCTCACGCCGGTCAAGATCGGTCATAATGCCTTTACCGACGAAACCGTCTTCTATCTTGGCCGGGACGTGGGCATCTTCAAGAAGCACGGCATCCACCTCGAGCTGATCTACATCCCAGGCGGATCGCTCTCCGTGCAAGCCTTGATCGGCAACAGTCTAGACATGTTGCTGGCCGGCGGCACGCCGCTCGTTTACGCGGTCTTGAAAGGCGCGGATCTCAAATACATCGCCGGCCTCAACAACCGCATGCCCTATGTGCTGGTCGCCCGCGATGGCATCAATGCACCGGAGCAATTGCGCGGCAAGAAAATCGGTATCAGCCGCTTCGGCAGCAATACCGACTTCGTCGTCAAACTCGCTGCGACGCAGATGGGGCTCAATCCCAAGCGCGATGTTCAAATCATCCAAGTGGGCGGCCCAGACGCGCGGGTGATTGCCCTCAGAAACGGCGTCGTCGATGCCACTGTGCTCACCCCGGAACTTGTCTTACTGGGGAAAAAACTCGGCTACCACACGCTACTCGATCTTGTCGAAAAGGGAATCGAATACTTGCAGATCGGCGTCGCCGCGAGGGCTGATTATCTAAAATCGCAGAATGATACGGCGCGGCGTCTCACCCGAGCGTACCTGGAGTCCATTCGTTACTACGTGAGCCACCGCGAAGAAGCGATCAAAGAATCCATGAAGTTGCTGAAAATTGACGAGAGACAAGCGGCGGAGGTCGGCTACGATTACCGGCTGCAGACTTTACCCGCGGACGGCAAACTGTCCGTAAAAGGCATGCAGTTGGTGATCGATGCCGCCGCCGAAGACGATCCCAAGGCAAAATCGCTCACCCCCCAGCAACTGTTCGATCTGAGTTTTCTTCCTTAGGACACGGGCAATCTTATGGCCAATTCAAAAACAACCACCATTTTCACCACTGAAAAAGCCCTCGCGCGCTTGCGCGAGTCCGTCCACGCCAGAGCAACGAATTTTTACGCAATGTATTCGAGCGTCCTCGGCGGCATCGTCACCGATCCCGCCTTCATGGTACTGCCCCTCGACGATCACATGGTGCACCGCGGCCACGCCGTCTTCGACACCGCGACGTTGACTCATGGCATGCTTTATCAGCTCGACCCGCACTTGGATCGGTTGATCAGATCGGCAGACGGAGCGCGCATTCCGTTGCCGTTTCCACGCGCGCGCTTGCGCCAAATCATTTTAGAAACCGCGGCGGCGAGCCGCCACCGCGAAGGATCGGTGCGCTACTGGTTATCCGCGGGTCCCGGCGGCTACGGCCTCGGGCCGGCGGAATGCGTTGGCAGCAGCTTCTACGTGATCGTCTTCAACCAGGAGGCGTATCCGGAGAGCTACTACAGCGAAGGCATCAAGCTCATCACCAGTCAGGTGCCGATCAAGCCGCCGCTCTTCGCCCGCATCAAGTCGACCAATTATTTGCCCAACGTGCTCGTCGTGTTGGAAGCCAAAGACCGCGGCGCCGACAATGGCATTTTCATCGACCAGCACGGCATGGTCGCCGAAAGTTCCAACATGAACGTAGCGTTCGTCACCAAAGATCGCGTGTTTCGCCATCCGCCCTTTGACGCGATCCTGTCGGGCATCACGATCCAGCGAGTTCTCGATTTCGCCCAGCGTCTTGTGCAACAAGGCACGCTCGATGCCGTCCGCCTCGCCGGTGTTCCCGTGCAGGAAGGACGCGATGCGGCAGAAATGATGCTCATCGGCAGCTCGATCAAAGTCGCGCCGGTGGTCGAATGGGACGGACAAAAGATCGGCGACGGCAATCCCGGATCGATCACCAAGAAGCTGCTGGACATGTGGAACGAGGACACGAGATCCGCCAAAGATCAGCTTGTCGCTGTGCCGTACGATGAAGGAGTTTGACGCGGCGCAATATTTACATGATTATCTTTATCTAATTTAAAGAAAGAAGGAGGCAATTATGACAAAGATAAAATTTTCCCGAGGATTGATGACCGCCGTAATCGTGGGGGTCTTCGGGCTAGGTTATTTGTGCGGCTCGATAACGCAGCACCAAGCCGAAGCCCAGATAGGTGGGCTCCTGGAAAAGGCCGAGAAGGCCGGCGGCCCGGTTGGGTCGGTCGCACAATTTGGTTCTTCGATCGTCGAGATGCAAGACCATATCAGCGGCCTACAGAAAAATCTGGATACGTTTAAAAAGGTGCAATCATCCCTGACCGGTAAGTAACCAGTACGATCTTTGCCGCGCCAGCGGCGCTGACCTTGGCCTCAACGCCGCTGGCTGTGCTTCTTTTTGCATTCCCCCGCCTATCGCGACGAGAGCCAAATTTGCTGCTGCCGGTTCGTACGGCTCCCCGTGAAATCCGCCTTTGAGCTCTGCGCCCAAAAAAGGTTTAGGCGAGCTTGATTTCAGTGCGCTCCTTGAACGATGTCGACCAGCTTAATATCAAGAATCAAATCTTCTCCCGCCAACGGGTGGTTAGCATCCACGGTTACTTCTGAGTCCGTGACCTTAATGACAGTTACGTCTATCGGCGGCCCTTTCGGTTGAGGGATCGGCACACGCTGACCCACGGTCGGCTCTTGGTCCCAATGCTCGAACCGACTCTTATCGACCACGGCCACCATATTTTCTCGGTGCGGCCCAAAAGCTTTTTCAGCGGGTAGCTGTGTCGTCTTGGAATCACCGGGATTCATTCCCACTACGGCTTCCTCAAAACCCGGGATGAGTTGACCCTCGCCTATGGTAAATTCCAGCGGTTCACGATCGGAAGCATCGAACACAGACCCGTCTTGTAGTTTCCCGTGATATTGAACTCTGACGGTATCTCCTTGTTTTGCCTGTCGCATGATTCCCTCCTTTTTTAAGTTATCCTAAGATATCGAATTTCCCGCCTCTTCTGATTGGTTTCCCCACACTGGGCCTTCATTCGTGATTCCGGCAAATGCACTTTCCCGTCGCCCACAGCCGCCTGTCGGCCATTGCATTTTTCGGGTGCTCTCTCAATCGCGCGAGCTTTTGAAAATGTTTCCCTAGCCGTCGACGGTTTGGCTCCTTTGCGAAATGCGGTTCTCTAATTGAATCGAGCCGTCAGAACTGAAATGCAGGACGAAGTTTTGGAGAATCACATAGAAGTTAGCTAGGTTCTAGCTTTACGTCTAGCGCAAGCTCAGCCCATGTCAAGTCGTTTACCTATTTTTTGTTTAACATTTTGCGCAATTCTTTACCGTCGCAATTTCCACTCCGATTTCTACTGATTTCTCGCGCGATGATTTCCTGATTTCTAAGCTTGTGGCCGTCTAATCTTTGGTTTGGATTTTCCTTCATTCGAGCCGCACGTTAGTTGTGAGTGACCGGATTATTCGCTAGATCTCCGCTTCGGCGAGTAAACCCTCAGCACTTGTGGAAATCAGGTCAGCTCAGCCGCACGGCGAAGCTGACCTGATTTTGAAGCGCGTAAATGCTATTTCAACGGCCTGACGATGATAACTCTTAAGCATCCGCCCCTACTTTTGGTCGCCACTTATCGAATCTTTTCTCTATCCTGTCGATCACATCTGTAGCGATCATGCCACTGAGAGCGAATATTAGGACACCGACAAAAACCTTATCGGTCTGGAACGTCGCGCCGGCTACTGTGATCATGAATCCAATCCCGGCAGTGGCGGCGTACAGCTCGCCAACCATGACACCAATGAGCGCTCTTCCGATCGCCAGCCGCAACCCGGTAAGGATAAATGGAACCGTCGAGGGCACCACCACGCTCTTAAATATTTGCCACTCCGAAGCGCCAAAGCTTCTGGCGGCGCTGAGGAGACTGACGGGCGTGGTCTTCACGCCGTCTCGCGTATTAATGATCAACGGGAATACCGCGCCGAGAAAAATAATGCCAATCTTCGAGAGCATTCCGATCCCCAACCAGATGATGATCAAGGGCAATAGGGCGACGCGCGGCGTCGCGTTCATCGCGTTGACAAACGGATCGCAGATATAGGCGAACCTCTTGTACCAACCGATCGCGATCCCAAACGGGACGCCAACAACAATAGAAAAAAGATATCCCCAACCGAACTCGATGCCGCTAACGCTAAGATCATTCCAGATCTCTCCCGAGCCGAACAGCTGCACAGCGGCTTTCCAGATCAGCGACGGCGCGCTCATAAACATTGGATTAATAACTTGAAATACGTTTCCGACCAGTTCCCAGGCGAGAAGAAAGAGAGCTACGGAGAGGGTACCGAGAATGAACTTCTCCTGGTTCAAATAGAACTTATAGAGTGCGGAAGCGTCGGCTACCCTGACGTCCTCTAATCGCTCTTCTTCAACAGCCATATTTTGATCAGCCATAATCTCCCTCCTGTCTTTATTTTCTTCTCTCGTTTGCATTGAGCATGAAGTGCACCATGTGGATCGTAGCTGGTGATTGCTGGGATTTGCTCGCAGGCTAAGCACGCAAAATCTGCGATTAAAATCCGCAATACATATGCCAACGGAGTAATTTTTTTTA